>JASLED010000017.1 GCA_030151255.1 Flavobacterium sp. | reverse complement strand
AACATATCTTGTGTAGCTACATCAATATCAGCTTTGCTACTTTCTACTACTTCTATCTGAGTAAATTTATAGGTATCTTTTATAGAAAGTGGTGCGCTACTTGTTTCTTCTACAATTTTAGTATTTTCTATAACAGGTTTTTCTTCTTCAATCTTTAAATCATCAATAATAATTTCTTTATCAATTACCATTGGACAATTAGTAATTTCTCCACGAACAATTTTTCCACTGTCATCATCAAAATAATTAGATAATACTGCTGGCGCAACAAATAAACAACCAAACAGGGTTAATCCACTAAAAAACGCTCTTACCGTTGTTTTTGAGTTTTCTAATCGAAGCTTGTATGCTCCATACTTTTGATTTCTTCCTTCAAAAATAATGTCAACCCAATCTTTTCTAAATAAATCATTTTTTGCCATACTATTTTTTTATTAAATGATTAAACTTTAAGACTGCAAAACATTATTTTTTTACAGCCTTTCTACAATTTCAACATATCAATTATATTATTTTAAATAAAAATAAACAATCGAAAGCAATATCACAAATAAAAATATATTTATTTTAACAAATATTAATAAAAAACAAATTAATATTTAGAATTATCATTATGAAATTTTACATAAAATTATTCTAACTCAATTTCTCTTATATAATAGATGCTATAACATTTTGTACATTTGTATCACTATTTCTAATTCATTTGAAATGAAACCATCTAAATCTATTAAGCTAAAAATTATTTTTTTATATATTTTCTTGCTTGGAGCAGTATTGTATTCGGGATCTTATATTTATAAAGAAGCGAAAAAATTTACATTGCCAGAAGAGCAAGTTGTAAAAGAAAACAACAAAATATTTTTAGTTAGTAGTACGCTAAACAATTTATATTCTTCTGAAATTTATAGTCGAAATGCAATTCTGACAGGAAGTAAAAAAGATATTAATATGTATTTTTCGCATTTAGATAGTTTAGTAAATCAGATTGAGCAAATAAAATCTACTACTTCCGATAAAACTGTAGAAGATAAATTAATGTTGGTGCAATCATTAATTAACAAGAAAAAAACAAGCTTTAGAAATATTATTAAAGCACGAAAAGAAATAGCAGACAGTAGTAATTACAGCGGTGCCATCGATCAGATTTACAATATCAGAAATGAAATTGAAAAAAAGTTGGAACCAATAATTATTCAATCAAAAGAAAAACAAAAACGAGGTGCTTGGGCGCGTCTATTTAAAGGCGACCATACAGATACAATTACTACAACTATAAATTATCCGAGTATAACTGATTCGTTAATAAGTGCAATGGAAAACATTATTATTAATGAGCAACAAAAGGTAAATCAACAACAAGCAAAGTTACTAAAAGAAGAACAGTCACTTATTTTAGAAAACAAAAATATTACAAATGAACTTCGTAATATTCTAGAAAATATCGAAGCTAATTTACTTGCTTTATCTTATCAAAATATCAACGAATCAAAAGCTAGAATTAGCACCGCTTCTACCAACATTGCTTATATTGGTGGCACAGCACTTATTGTAATTATTATTTTGGGTTGGATTATTATAAACGATATTAATCAAACGCAAGAATACAGAAAAAAATTAGAACAATTAAACAAAGAAAGAGAAGTTTTATTACGAAGTAAAACCATGTTATTTGCAACAGTTACACATGATTTGCAAACACCTTTGGGTAGTTTAATTGGGTTTTCTGATTTATTAGCCAACACTCATTTAGATGAAAAACAACAAAAATATATTCAAAACATACAAAGTTCTACACAATATATTTCTAACTTAATCAATGATTTAACTGATTTTTCGAAACTAGAAAACAACAAAATAAGCATTCAAGAAAAAGCTTTTAACCCAAGTGATTTAATAGAAAGTATTTGTGCACCATTGTTGCCAATTGCCGAAAGTAAGAAGATTAAGCTAAAAACAACTATCGATCCAGAATTGGACAATGCTTTTATTTCAGATCCGTACAGATTAAAACAAATTATTACAAATCTTACAACCAATGCTATAAAATTTACGCAACAAGGCGGTGTATTTATTGAAGCACTTTTATTAGAAAATAAATTACATTTAAAAGTTATAGACACGGGAATTGGAATAGAACAAAGTCAAATAGATAATATTTTCAAAGAATTTAGTCAAGCAAATGAAGATATTGAAAAGCGTTTTGGAGGTACAGGATTAGGTTTAAACATTTCTAAACGCCTTATTACATTACTAAACGGAAGTATTATGGTAGATAGCATTATTGGAGAAGGCTCTATTTTTACCATTATTCTTCCTATAGAAAAAGCAGATGTTTCTATCAGCAAAAGCAACGGATTAGAACATTATAAAGATTTGTTTACCGTTTTATCATCAAACAAAATTATAGTTGTTGACGACGATAAAATACAGCTACAATTAATGGAAGAATTATTATCACCCATTTTTAAAGAAGTTGCTATACTTAATGATTCGACAGAAATTGAAAATTTATTAGAACAAAATTCTTTCGATTTAATTTTAAGTGATATTCAAATGCCTAAAAAAGATGGTTTTGAAATGATTAAATCCCTAAAGAATAATAATCGACATAAAACTATTCCTATTATAGCCTTATCGGGGAAAAGGGATTTAACAATTGAAGATTTTACATCGGCAGGTTTTGCATCAGCGCATCAAAAACCAATTCAGTTACAAGAATTGTTGCTTCTAATTACTCAAATTCTTCATCCTGAATATCAAGTAATTTTAGAAAATCCAACACCTAAAATAAAAGTCAATGAAGATCAATTGTATGATATTGATCAATTGTCTCAATTTATTGGTGATGACAAAAATTCATTAAAGAAATTTATTGTTATTTTTATTGATAGCACAAATGAAAATCTACTAGATTTAAACTACGCTAAGGAAGATTTTGATTTAGATACTATTGGCAATATTGCACATAAAATGTTACCTATGTTTAGACAATTACAAATTAACCATATCATTCCATTACTTGAACAATTAGAAGATCATACTATAGAATTTAAAAATCAAGAAGAACTAAACCTATATTTAGATCATATTAATCAATTAATTTCAATTGTTTTATTAGATCTTCAACACAATTACATGTAATAAAAAAGTGAAAGTTTATAACTTTCACTTTTTTATTTTACACAAAACATATTATAAATCAACAACAATAAATTCACTTCTTCTATTTTCCTGATACTGTGCATCAGAGCATTTTACATTTTTAGTACAACTGTTTACTGGCATTGTATCGCCATATCCTTTAGCTGTAATTCTAAAATTTTCTATTCCACTCTGAACTAACCATTCTTTGGTAGCATTTGCTCTTTTTTCCGACAAAACTAAATTATAACTTTCTGGTCCTCTGCTATCTGTATGAGATCTAATATCGATTTTAAGATTAGGATAAACTTTCATAATTTCAGATATTTGAAACAACTCTAACGAAGCACTTGGAATAATTTCTGCTTTGTTATTTTCAAAATAAATTGGTTTTAATGCCAGTTTTTTAAACAAATCGTCTCCTTTCTCAAGCTTTACCTCGGGTTGAACTACAGCAACAACCGTTTTATCCAATCCAATATCAAAAGCTACACCATTCATACTTCTTTGCAATAACGGAATTTTAATATCTACACTATTAAAATCTGTATTTGAAACTTGAATTGTATATCCTTTATCGTTTTCTACATCACTAATTTTAAATTCTCCGTTTATATCAGTTTTCACAACAGCAAGTGTATTACCCGAAGCATCTTTAAAAACTATTTCAGCCTCTTGAATAGCTGTATTTGATTTTCTATCATATACTTTTCCTACAATCGTTTGATAGAAACTATACTTTAAACCTGACAATTCACGAACAAAATAAATATCATCTTTACCTTCTCCGTTTGCTCTATTAGAAGAAACTAATCCTGTTTTGTTTTTTTGAATATTAAATGCAAAATCGTCAAACGAACTATTTACCGTTAAACCAACATTTACTACTTCACCAAACTCTCCATTTTCAAAAATTCTAACAGCAAAAACATCTAATCCTCCCAAGCCAGGATGTCCGTCAGAAGAAAAGAACAATATATTATCATTACTTATAAAAGGAAAAGTTTCTCTACCTTCCGTATTTATTTGTTCGCCAAGATTTTCTGGTATACCAAAACTTCCATCAGAAAGTATTCTTACACGATAAATATCTGATTGCCCAAATCCACCATTCCTATCTGATACAAAATACATCCATTGTCCGTCTGGTGTAATAGCAGGATGTGCATCATCATAATTTGTAGAATTAAATGATAATTTTAAAGGATTACCCCATTTTCCGTTTCCATCTTTTATTAACTTAAAAATAGATACATGATTTACTTGATCTTTTTCACTTTTTGCACCGTTTATTTCATTACTTGTCAAATACATTACATTACCATTATTAGTAAATATGGCACTTGATTCGTTGTATTTAGAATCTAAGCCTGTATTAAAAAATTTCACATCTTTTGCAATGCCAGTATTATCATCTATTGTCGCAGAAAACAATTTTGTAAAATTACTATTTGTCCAATAATGTATATTATTCGAAACTTTATTTCTTCTTGCTGAAGTAAATACTAATTCTTTACCAAACCAAGCTCCACCAAAATCTGATGCAGCACTATTTAATCCTTTTATAGGAAACACTTCATAGCCTTGAGGAGTGTTATTAATATCTTTTAAATAATTTTTATTTTTGATAAATAATTTCACTCTATTATCTTGACCATATTTTTGTGCCATTATATTCATTATTCGATCAGCTTCATCGTAATTCTGTTGACTCTTTAATGATTGTACATAACGATAATAAATATCTGCACTAAAATTTGTTTTATTTGGAAGTTCAAAAGCCTTTGTATACCATTTGTTTGCATTGGTATACATTCCGTTAAAATAATATGCTTCTGCTAAACCAATATATACATTTTCACTTTTAGCCCCAGATTTAATAGCCTTTTCATAATCTTTTATTGCATCGGCAAAAAATAAATTCTCTAAGTTTTGATCTCCTTTTTTAATCCAATTTTCTTGTCCGTAACTAATAAAAGTGGTTGTTGTAAAAAGTATAATAACTAAAATAATGTTCTTTTTCATAAATATTTTTGATTAAAAGAAACGAGAGGTAGACACTTTGTCTTTTCTAGAAAAAATATCAAATCTCAGGAAAAACTCATGGCTTCCGTTATTATATCTACTTAAATTGTTTACACTTGCATCATAAGAATATCCAATAAATATACTTTTGTCAATTTGAAACCCAACCAATCCACTTACAGAAGCATCCCATCTGTAAGAAACACCTAATGTAAAACGATCAGCATATATTGCATTAGCTGTAATATCTGCACTTATTCCACCGCCTCTTACTGTACGAACCATAACAGCTGGTTTTAATTTAAAATCATACGATATATCAAAAACATAACCTCCAATAAAGTTAAAATTCACTTTTTGTTTCATTAAAACTCTATCATCATTATTTTTATATCCTTCTGTTTCAAAAATTGTTGGAACAGATATACCAACATATGCTTTCTCAGAATATGCATATAAACCAACACCTAAGTTTGGCTTGAATTTATCATTAATATTTTCTTGAAAAGTTTTGTCTAAGCCATCATAAATATCAAGTTTTGTATAATCAACATTTAATATATCACCAACAACATCAACTCCGATATTCATTCTCCAATCAGCACTTAAATCAATTCCGTACGATACATTTGCGGTAATTGTATTTTCTGTAGTTGCGCCAATTTTATCATTAATAAAATTAAGACCTACTCCAAAATTTGAATCATGAATTGGAGCATCGATAGCTAAATTTGCGGTTTTAGGTGCTCCGTCAAAACCTACCATTTGAGTTCTATATAATCCAAAAACATTTAAATTTCCACGCGTTCCTGTATAACCTGGATTAATAACCGATGTGTTATACATATATTGAGTATATAAAGGTTCTCTTTGTGCATAAATACTTTGTCCTATTAATACAAAGATGCCCATGTAACCAATTTGTTTAAGAGTATTTTTCATTTTCATAGCCTACTTATTTAATCGTTTTCTAAGTGTAAATAACCCGTTTTCTTAATCCATCTTGAACCAAATTCATCCTTATATTCGTATTTAACTACATAAAAATAAGTTCCAGAAGGCAACTTACCTTTTGCACTTACACCTCTTCCATGCGCTTCGCCTTTAAAAACGTTATCTCCCTCTCCATAGTTATCTATCTCAAAAACTTTTGTAGACCATCTATTATAAATTTGAACATTGTTTTGATAATCAGAAATATTCTCAATCAAAAAGTAATCATTATGCCCATCTCCATTAGGCGAAACTGCGTTATAAATAACTACTCCTAAATTTTCTAATTTATCTTTAACTGTTCCTAAAGTAAAAATTCCGTAGTTAGAAACTTTTGCGGCTGTAGTAACCATTTTTGATCCTACATCTACAATTCCGCCTTCATCAATCCATTTATATAAATCAGCATCCCAACGCAAAACATGCAAGTCTTCTTCTGCATATTCATAAATTGTTTTTGGTGTTGTGATTTCATTCCAAGACAATGTGATAATAATATTATCATCAGAAGTATTCTTACTTTTACTTTTATTAATAATCCAGTATTCTTTATCATCAACCTCCTTTATCCATTCTTTTTTACCAGTATCAAACGGATATTTATCTAATGGGTTTTCGTACTTATACTCCCCACTATATAAATCTTTTCCACCCTTAGCATTTCCAAGAACAACAGGTCGATAATGGTTACCATCTCCAATAGGTAATTCTAATTCTTTTTTACCTTCTCTTTCAACTACACCAACCACATGCGAATTATCAGAAACTTGAGCTATTGTAGCATCTTCCAAAAAAGTTACACTTCCTAATTGTTCATTAACAATTAAGTTTCCACGCTCAAATCGTGTTATTCCAACAATGCTAATGCTATTTTCTAAATCAACTCCTGCTGTTGTTTTTATGCTTACATCATTAAATGAACTTACTCCCTTTCCTGAAATTTTTTGTTTACCATTTTCTTTTTCAAATGTTACCCCTCCCTTACCATTTAAAGCATTTGAACGAAAACCTTGTCCATTAGATTCTAAGAAATGAAAATTACCATCATTTAAATAATTTGCTAAAAAAAACATATTTCCATTGTTGTAAACACTTCCTTCTATAGCATTTTCAAAATTGTATAGCGTTGTTACGGAAGTGCCATTTTTAACAAAAAGTTCACCTGTATTATACAAGATAGACTCTTCTTGGGCAAAACCTAATGATGGAATTGTAACAACCATCAAAGGAAATAACCAATTTCGTTTAATTAACTTCTTTTTCATATTTACTTTTTTGCATTTTTTTAATCTTAAAAATATAATTACCAAATACAACCAATTACGTGTTTATTTATGTTAATAAAAAGTAATATATACAAAATCAAATATAATTAAAATACAGTAATACTTTATTTTATGTTAATTATTAAATATATATCAACAACAAAAGCCATACAGTGAACATTAACCAACAAAGAAATATTTTCATTAAATTAATTCTTAATAAAAATCATATTTCATAATTATATTCTACCAAAAATTAATTTCATATAACAATTCAAAAAATTAAGAATCCTGATTACTCAATATATTATAAATTAATTTTTAAAGCTTTTTTAAAAAGAAAAAAATGCTTTAAAAATGTGCTACATAGCTAATTCATCCAATAAAAAAAGCTGCTATTATTTTGCGCTGTACGCAAAATAATAGCAGCTTTTTTAGCTTATATATATAAAATTTTAGTAACCTAATAATTGTTTAGCATGTTGTAAAGCAGAAGGTGTGATATCTTTACCTGACAGCATTTTGGCCACTTCTTCTATTCTATTCTCAGCTTCTAATAACATTAATTGAGAAAAAGTTGTATCGCCTTCTAAAGCTTTAAAAACCTTATAATGTTGCTGTCCTTTAGCAGCAATTTGCGGAAGATGAGTAATAGCAAAAACTTGCATTAGAGTGCTCATATCCTTCATTATAACTCCCATTTTATCAGCTACTTCTCCAGAAACACCCGTATCAATTTCATCAAAAATAATGGTTGGTAAATTAGAGTATCTTGCCAAAATAGCTTTTATTGCCAACATAATTCTTGATAATTCTCCTCCCGAAGCTACTTTTTTCAACAAACCATATTCCATTCCTTTATTGGCAGAAAAAAGCAATTGCATGCTATCTTTTCCATTATTCAAATAATGAACTACATCTTTAAATTCAAATTTAAAAGACGCATAAGGCATACCAACTAAGGTAAGTATTTCTACCAATTGTTTTTGAATTTCTGGAATCGCTTTTTTTCTAGCGGTAGATAACTGAAGTGCATATTTATCTAATTGAATAATTAAATGATTAATTTTTACTTCAGTTTCTTTAATTTGATCATCTATTGAAGAAACTTGAAATACTTTTTCATTCAACTTTTCTTCGATAGCAATAAGTTCGTCAACAGAATTTACTTGGTGTTTTTTCTGTAAACTATACAAAATTTGCAAACGATCTGAAATTACAATTAAGCGCTCTGGATCTGAAATTACATTTTCTATCTCGTTTTCAATTTCATTAGTTAAATCAGCAATTTCTATTTCAGCACTTACAATACGATTATAGAATTCTTCGTAAGTTTTTGAGACAGATGAAATCTTTTGCAATACGTTTCTCAAATCTTTCAAAACACTTACAAGTCCAACAGAATCAGTTGTTAGCAATTGAGTTGCATGAAGAAAACTATCACGAACTTGTTCTACATTACTCAATTTTTCAAGTTCTTCTTCTAATTCTTCTTGATTTACATCTTTTAAATTTGCTTCATGCAATTCGTTCAATAAAAAAGAATTATAATCTTGTTCTTTTAAAAGTTCAATTTGTTGCTCTTTTAAGCGTTTTAATTGCTCGTTGGCTTTTTTATATTCGCGTAAATTAGTTTGATATTGTTCTAATATAGATTCATTTTTAGCAATCGCATCTATAACTTTTAATTGATAAGTTTCATCGCTCAATTCGCTTGTTTGATGTTGCGAATGGATATCTATCAACACAGCACTCAATTCCTGTAAATCTGTTAAATTAACTGGCGAATCGTTTACAAAAGCACGTGATTTTCCTGATGGTAAAATTTCTCTTCTAATAATGGTTAAAGCTTCGTAATCCATATCTAAAAAAGAATATAATTTTTCTAATTGATATGGAGCAACGCTAAAATGTCCTTCTATCACACATTTTTCATCTTTATTTTTTAACGAACTTAAATCTGCTCGTTTACCTTGAAGCAACCCCAAAGCTCCTAAAATAATTGATTTTCCAGCTCCAGTTTCACCAGTTATTGTAGAAAAACCACTTGAGAAATCTATTTCTAATGAATCGATTAACGCAAAATTTTTTATACTTAATGATTTTAGCATATCAATATTTTTATCATTTTAAAATAACTACAAATTATTCCATTTTGCACTATTTAATGGAGAAAGCATATTTAATAATTGCACTACTAATTTTTTATTTTTATCTGATACACCAGAATAAATATTAACTAGTTCATCTGTTTTTGCATCGAAAAAAACACGGGTTAACAATGAAGTTGAACGTGTTGCGTTGTATTGCTGTAAATCTGTTAATCCTTTATAGATACCATCTCTGCCTAATTCTAAGTTTTCACTCATTAAATCTAATCCTAATCGATGATAATCATATAAAGCTGCACGAAAAAAACTACTAGATCCAGAAACTAAATCATCAGATAATACAAAACGAGAAGTAGGTCCATCTCCTTGTTTCCAACCTTTGTAACCGCTTTGCTGCGCAAGAGAAGCTATATTTGCAGCCTCTTGGTAATATTTTGTACCGCTTTGTTTTGCAAAAGTATCTGCATCCATTCCTAAAATAATATTTACATAGAAGGCTAATACAGAAATTAGATTCGATTCATATGAACCAGCAACATATCGCAATGGCTCAAATTCGATATAAGGAAAAGAAATATCCTTATCATTAAAATTTAAAACTAAACTATTATAAGTGGTATCATAAACGGGGCGAGTATATTGTACTTGTAAACTTCCTGCCACAGTATTATTTTCATAAGAAGAAACTGTAAAAATAAAATTACAATCGATCTTCTCATTGGAATCAAATTGAGTATTTGTCCAACTGGTTTGATTAAGAATTTCTTTTAGTGATTTTTCTAATGTTTGAAAATAACTTCTGTGATTATTTCCAACTTGCGCATGATTTATACTAACATTTGCGTTTAATTCTTGCGCTTTACTATTCCAAGAGAATAATAAAAAACAAACAAAAAATCCTAAAATTTTATTCATATTGTTGCATTATTTTATTGACAATATCTTCTGCTACACCCTCTTTAGATTTTAATTCCATGGGTTGTACCACAAAATTCTTATCAATAAAGGTAACTTTATTTGTGGGTTTTCCAAAACCTGCACCAAGATCATTTAAAGAATTTAATACGATTAAATCTAAATTTTTCTTAATAATTTTTTGTTTTGCATTTTCAATTTCGTTTTCTGTTTCCAGAGCAAAACCTACAACAATTTGTTTTGTTTTTATAGCACCTAATGAAGCTAGTATATCTGGATTTTTATCCATTTCTATTATAAACTCTTCACTATTCTTTTTTATTTTTTGCTCGGCAACGTATCTAGGTTTATAGTCAGCAACTGCTGCTGCTGCAATAACAACATCCATTTCTGCAAAAACTGCATGACATTCTGTATACATATCACTTGCAGACATTACATTTACAACTTTTACATTTGGATGAACTAATTGTTGTTGTGTAGGACCTGTTACCAAAACTACTTCTCCACCTTTATTAGCTACTTCTCTAGCTATGTCAAACCCCATTTTACCAGAAGAATGATTACCTATAAAACGCACTGGATCGATAGGTTCGTATGTAGGACCAGCAGTTATTAAGATTTTTTTTCCTTTTAATGGTAAATTATTGCTTGCAAAATTAATCAATGTTGACAAAATAGTTTCTGGTTCTGCCATTCTTCCCTTGCCAATTAATCCGCTTGCTAATTCTCCTTCTTCTGCAGGAATAATAGTATGATTATAAGACGCTAAAGTTGTTAAGTTTTTTTCTGTTGATGGATGTATGTACATGTCTAAATCCATAGCTGGCGCTATAAAAACTGGACATTTTGCTGACATGTAAATAGCCATAAGTAGATTATCACATAAACCTGTAGACATTTTTGCTAAAATATTAGCAGTTGCAGGTGCTACCACCATTATGTCGGCCCATAAGGCTAATTCTACGTGATTATTCCAAGTTCCTCCTTCTTCGCCTGAGTTAAAAAACTGGGTATAAACAGGCTTTTTTGATAAAGTAGATAAAGTATAAGGAGTTACAAATTTATGAGAAGCAGGTGTCATGATTACTTGAACCTCTGCACCTGCTTTTATAAGTAAACGTACTAAATTTGCCGTCTTATAAGCGGCAATTCCACCAGTTATACCCAGTAATATCTTTTTTCCGCTTAGCTCTGACATTTTAGTATCTATTATTTATTAACTTCTTTATAAGCTACTTTATTTTCCAACCACTCTTCTACAGCTAATGCCTGAGCTTTTGGAAGTTTTTCGTAGAATTTTGATACTTCGATTTGTTCTTTATTTTCAAAAACTTCATCTAAACTATCATTATTAGTAGCAAATTCTTCTAATTTATCTACCAATTCGTTTTTAATTTCAACATTAATCTGGCTTGCTCTTTTTGCGATAATAGTAATAGCCTCATAGATATTACCCGTTGGTTCCTCAATTTTACTTTTGTTGTAAGTAATTGTATTTACAGGAGCAGTTGTTTTCTTTAAATCCATCTTAAGCTTAGGTTATTTTGAAAATTTTTCTAATTCTTTATTTATACTTGCCAACATTTTATTGGCTTTTTCTTTATATATCGTATTATCATCAAAACGAATCAACGCGTCGTACATTCCTTTTGCATTGTTTAAACGTTCTTCCATTTTGTAATGAACACTATTCATTGCTAGTTTGTAAGCAGAATCAAACTTATAATATAGAGCTTCTTCTTTAAATGATGTACCTGGATAATCATAAATAAAATTATCTAATGCTACAATTGCTGCTCCATAGTTTCTTGTATAGTCTCCTATTGTGTTTAACTGTTTTGCATTTTCAAAAGCTTTCATCTCTAGTTTTTTATTCAAATCGCTCATAATTTTATTGGCATCTCCAATAAATTCTGAATTTGGATACTGATCAATAAACTTTTGCAACTTTTCGATTGTTGTAATAGTAATTGTTTGATCTAGAGAATAAACAGGTGATAAATGAACTCCTGATTTTATTTCTTTCAACAAAGCTTCTTCTCGTTTATCACTTCTTGGATATGTAGATGCAAATAATTTAAATCGATCTGCAGCTAACATAAAATCGTCTGTTTGAAAAGTAGCATCTGCAAACTGATAATACATCTCTTCTGCATCAGGACGAGCTCTATAATCTTTTTCTATCGATTCGTACAAGCGAATAGCTTTTCTATATTTTTTTTGTTGATAGAATTCGTTTGCCAATTCTTTTCTTTGTTCTAAATCATCAGACTTTAAGGCTTTTTGCAAAGGCGAACACCCTACAAAAGCTAAAGTTAATAAACTTATCCCGATGTATTTTTTCATATCGTTTACTTAGTTAAAACAATCATTTGCTTCAAATACTGAAATACAAAAGCAAATGCAAATTTAGTTATATAATTGCATTATACAAAAACCTTTTTTATTAAAAAGCAAAAATGCTATTTTTTATCTCATTTCTATGAAATCGCTATCTAATCTATTGGTTTTATTGGTATTATATTTTTTTCTTCTATCCATTTCTTCCAATACACATTATCCTGAATAGTTAGATAATAATCTTTTCCGTTGGCTTGAATACATAGAAAATTACCCGAATCATTGAAAATATAAGCATGCTTTTTACCCCACACTCTTTTTCCATAACCTCCAAATTTTCCGAAATAATCTAAATTTTCAATCGAAATCTTATCAATGTCTATTAGCGCTATTTGTTGTTGTTTTCTCCAACTAAATACAATTGCTTTTTGGCTATGCCCAACTTTAAAGGTAGAAAAGTAATAATACAGGTAAACACTTAGCATAACTGCGAAGGTTATTCCCATAAAAATAAAATTCACTTTGCTCTTTTCAGTAGAAATAGTTACTAATAAGAGAACAACACTACCAAAAACAGCAAAAAATATCGATGATTGTTTGCGATAAATATTCATTTGTTCTTGGTACTCCATCGATTGAATATGATTTAAAAAAAGATGCCAATTAAAGCATCTTTTCTAGTATTTTTAAGTATTATACTGCTGCATTTGTTGCACCAGCATCTCCTCTAAAACTCTTCATATCGTTATCAAATAAGTAAAGTCCTCCTTTATCATCTCCAATAAGATTGATTTTATCCAGAATAGTACGTGCAGTTGCTTCTTCCTCAATTTGCTCTGAAACATACCATTGTAAAAAGTTATGCGTTGCATAATCTCTTTCTTCTAAAGCAATGTGTACTAGATTGTTAATACTATTTGAAACAAAAACTTCATGAGAAAACAATTGTGTAAACAACGTTTTAAAAGATGCATAATCAAGCTCTGGTTTAGCTACAGCCGGAATTGTTGCTTCTCCCCCTCTTTGGTTGATGTATTTTATTAGCTTCAACATATGCGCACGTTCTTCATCAGATTGATCATACATAAAAGATGCAATCCCTTCAAATCCTTGAGTTTCAGCCCATGTTGCCATTGCTAAATAAATTTGAGATGAATCTCCCTCTATTTTAATCTGCTCGTTTAAAGCATCTTGTAATCTTTTCGCTAACATATTTATTCTATTTGAGTTTAATATATTCTTTTTCAATTCTGTTTGTTAAATCTTCATCAGCAATTACTAATGGCAATCTAACAATATTTTTTATAACGCCTGCCTTATTTAATAACGCTTTTATTCCTGCTGGATTGCCTTGTTCAAAAATTTGATCAATTACAGGCATCATTTGATATTGCAATTCAAAAGCTTTTTTTACATCGTGTTTTAATCCTAAACGAATCATTTCAGAAAATGGTACTGGCACTCCTTGTCCAATTACTGATATTACTCCTGCACCTCCAGCCAAAACCAATGGCAAAGCAATTGCATCATCTCCAGAAATAACTAAGAAATCTTCTCTTGTAGATTGTCTTATTAATTCCATTGATTGTACTAAATCGCCAGCAGCTTCTTTAATTCCTACAATATTTGAAAATTCATTAGCTAAACGAATTACTGTTTTTGGTGCCATATTACTACCTGTTCTACCAGGAACGTTGTACAATAAAATAGGCAATGCTGATTTTTGTGCAATTGCTTTAAAATGTTGATAAATTCCTTCTTGTGTTGGTTTATTATAATAAGGCGATACTGATAAAATAGCATCAAAACCTTCCAAGTTTTCAGGATTTAACTCTGATAAAACAGCATTTGTATCATTTCCTCCAACACCTAACACTAAAGGCAACTTACCTGCATTCGCTTTTATTATTGTTTTCTTTACCAATTCCTTTTCGTCTTTGGTCAAAGTTGCTGATTCTCCTGTTGTTCCTAAAACAACCAAATATTCAACGCCTCCTTTGGTAACGTATTCTACTAAATTTACCAAAGAATCAACGTCTACTGAAAGATCCTCATTAAAAGGAGTGATTAAAGCTACTCCTGTTCCTAAAAGCGATTGCATAATTTATTTTGTTTTAAATATATTTATATAACTAGTTAAATGGTTTACGTATTCAATTGGATTTAAATCTTTTACCTCTAAGCTAAAATGATTAACATTTGATGTTACTGTAGAAATCCCAACCTTAAACTTAGCTTGTACTTTGGTACTAACGTAAACTAAAGGTACAATATCTTTATCATAAAAATTTATTAAAAGATCAAAATCAGTAGCAATAAAATCATCAACTGAAGCACTTTTTAAATGTCCATTTAATGTAAAATTAGTTAGATTAAAAGAAGGAAAAACGATTGTTTTATCTTTTAGAAGTCCAGTATAAACCAAAACTTTAACATCCTTAAAAAAAAAGCCATTTTGCTGAAAAGAAGACACAATTTGCTGAATTGTCCCTACTTCTTTTTTATCAATAAGAATACCTAATGTTTGAAAATTATAATCATAGTCTTTACTTACGCCTTCTAAAGATATTTGATCTATCGCTTTTTTTATTGCTCTTTTCTTAAAAGTACTTATCATAATTACAGGATAAGAAGTAAAGTTAAAAAAAGCAACTAATAATCTACTTAATTTAACATCAAATTACCCTATTAAATTTAAAAAATCTTGTTCGGATAAAATTTGAATACCTAATTTGGAAGCTTTTTCAAGCTTTGAAGGTCCCATTTTATCTCCAGCAACAACATAATCTGTTTTAGAAGAAATAGAACTTCCATTTTTACCACCGTGTTCTTCAATTAGTTGTTTTAATTCGTCTCTACTTACCTGCGTAAAAACACCTGAAACTACAACTGTTTTACCAGCCAATATATTAGAAAGGATTACCTGTTCTTTTTCCTCTATCTCAAATTGTATTCCTTGCAATTTCAAACGATTAACAAGTTCTCTATTAGCTGTATTACTAAAAAAATCAATTACACTTTGTGCAATTCTTTCTCCAATTTCATCAACTGTTATCATTTCTAAAAGAGGAGCAACTGCCAAAGCATCTATATTTTTATAATGTGTTGCTAATTTTTTTGCCACAGTTTCTCCCACAAAACGAATACCTAGAGCATACAAAACACGTTCAAACGGAATTGTTTTAGAAGCTTCTATACCTTTGATTAAATTATCAGCCGATTTCTCAGCCATACGCTCTAATGGCAAAATTTGTTCTTTGGTAAGCGTATACAAATCGGCATAATCTTTTACCAAACCATTTTTATACAAAAGCGTTACAGTTTCTTCCCCCAAACCGTCAATATTCATTGCTTTTCTTGAAATGAAATGCTGAATTCGTCCAATAATTTGAGGTGGACATTCATTAATATTTGGGCAATAATGCTGAGCTTCGCCTTTATTTCTCTTCAGTGGTGTATTACATTCCGGACAATTAGTAATATAAACCGTTGGAACAGAGTCAGCACTACGCGCTTCTAAATTTACTCCAACAATTTTAGGAATAATTTCTCCTCCTTTTTCTACATAAACACTATCTCCAACACGAATATCAAGTTTAGCAATCTGATCTGCATTGTGTAACGACGCTCTTCGCACAGTTGTACCTGCCAATTGCACCGCTTCAAGATTAGCTACTGGAGTAATTGCTCCTGTCCGTCCGACTTGATATACAATTGATTCTAAGCAAGTTTCGCCCTGTTCGGTTTTAAATTTATAAGCAATTGCCCAACGTGGAGATTTTGCTGTAAATCCAAGTTCATCCTGATCGTGTAATGAATTTACTTTAATTACTACCCCGTCTGTTTCATAAGGCAAATTGTGTCTGTGAATATCCCAATACTCAATAAAATCAAAAACTTCTTGCATTGAGTTTACTAGTTTTGAAGCAGCAGGCACTTTAAATCCCCAAGCACGTGCTTTTTCCAATCCTTCATATTGAGATGAAATTCCTAAATCTGAGCCCGTTAAATTATATAACAAACATTCTAATGGACGTTTAGCAACTTCGGCACTGTCTTGTAATTTTAAACTTCCCGAGGCAGTATTACGTGGGTTTGCATAAGGAGTTTCGCCTATTTCTATCAATTCTTGATTCATTTTTTCGAATCCTGCAAAAGGTAAAATAATTTCTCCTCGAATATCAAAACTTTTCGGAAAATCACTTCCTTTTAAACGAATAGGAATTGATTTTATAGTGCGAATATTATTGGTTACATCATCGCCTTGCACACCATCACCACGAGTTACAGCTCTTACCAATTCTCCGTTTTCATAAGTTATGCTAATAGATGCGCCATCATACTTTAGCTCACAAGTATATTGCAAAGGAACATTGCCCAGAATTTTCTGAATCTTTTTCTCCCAATCCAACAAATCTTCTTGTGAATATGAATTGTCTAGCGAGTACATTCTATTGCGATGCACAACTGTTTCAAAATTTTTGGTTACCGCTCCACCAACACGCTGTGTTGGTGAATTTACGTCTGCAAACTCAGGATATTTTGCTTCTAAAACTTCTAACTCTTTTAATTTAGTATCAAACTCAAAATCAGAAATAGTAGGCTGATCCAATACATAATAATTATAATTGTGCTGATTTAGCTCTTCTCGCAATGCTAAAAGTTTTTCTTTTGCTTCCATTTCTTTCAATTACAATTTCAACATTTCTTTAAACTGCTTATACAAATCGCCTTCGCTTAATATAGCGCCTTGTTTAATAATATCAAACAATTCTTTATTTCTATCATTTCCAAATGATTTACCGCCATGCTTTATTTCAACATCATTGGTAAAAATAGCATCACTTAGCCATTGTAATCCTTCTTTTGTTAGAAAATCTACATCAGGCTGAGAAGTTTTTACTACAATTGTATTTATTTGATGATCGTCAAAACCAAACAAAAAAATATGATTTTTTGAATAATGTTCCAAAAATTGTGCTTTTGATAAAACTCCTTCCCATATCAAATCTGAAAACACATCTAATTCTTGATCTGCAATTTCTGGCTGTTCTTCTTTAATTTTATCCCATTCTGCTTTGTCAATTTGTTGTGATGCTAAGAAATTGATAAATTCTGGATGCAATTCTTCGAACTGCTCTTTTGTAAGACGAGAATATTTCATAATATTTTATTTGAATACAAAAATACTAATTATAAAACGTATTTTTTTGTTTACTGTGTTAAGCCAATTAAAAATAAATTTTTATAAACATACTGACAAACAGTTGTCAATACTCCAATCTACATTTGCAGTATATCACAAAAAAAATATACAACAAATGAACACAGAAATTATTTCGAAAGAGCAACTTTTACAACATTGGCAAGGACAAAGAAATTTAACCCGAAAAGTTATTGAAGCATTTCCAGAAAATGATTTATTTAACTTTACAATTGGTGGCATGCGTCCTTTTTCTAGTATGTGTGCAGAATTAATAGCTATTGCTGTACCGTCGCTTATTGCGTTTACTTCAGGTAAAATAGTGAAGTTTGACGAAATGCCTAAATTTAATACGAAAGCCGAATTATTAAAACAATGGGATGTAGATACAGTAAACATTAATTCTTTATTTTCTCAATTATCAACAACCCAGTTTCAACAAAATTTTGTCCTATTTGGTGAATATGACTTAAAAATTCAGCAACACATTTTCTACTTTATTGATAATGAAATTCATCATCGCGGTCAAGCTTATGTATATTTACGTGCTTTAGGTATTGAACCTCCATTTTTTTGGGAAACCTTTTAAATAAATAAAGTCCTTTCATTCATCTTGAAAGGACTTTATTTTTTGTGTTTCAATAAACTATTTACCAATAGCTTTTCTACTTTTTCTTGTAATTCTACAGGTTCTAAAATTTCAGCTTGATCTGCAAACATCAGAAACCAGCGAGGAAACCCATTATTAAAATCTTTCATTTTAAAATTCATTTCTACCATTTCGTCTCGTTCTATTTCTTCAACAAATCCATAATATTTTCGATCCCAAACTAAATAAGATGCCATTGGTTTAGCAACTAAAATACGAACATCTAAATTTTGCTCTATATTTTTTACAGGTAAATAGGTTTCTAAAGATCCATGCTCTAACGTAAAAATCTGATCTAACAACTGAATGGATTGAATTCGATCAGCTCTAAATTGACGATAAGCCTTTCTCAAATGACAATACGCCATAAAATACCAAAAACTATTTTCATGAAAAACACCTATAGGCTCAAGTATTCGATTATTTGCTTCTTTTTCCGCTCCACCTATATAGGCAATACTTACCTGTTGTTTGAGTGAAATACTTTTAAAAAGAACAGACAAAGCAGAAGGTGCTTTTTTATTAAATATTGTTTTATCAGAACGCATAATAACAGCAGGAGCTATCTCCGAAACCTCTTCCTTTTGAGCTGAACGCAATACAGACTTCATTTTAAACAAAGCCGATGTAAAATTATCACTCAACTCTTGATCAACATACACCTGCATAATTTTTTCTGCCGCCACAAAACTCAAAGCTTCTTCTCTAGTAAATAAAGTAGGTGGAATTTTATAGCCATCTACTAAAGAATACCCCACTCCCACTTCACTATAAATAGGCACCCCGGCTTGTTCTAATGAACGTATATCTCTATAAATGGTGCGCAACTCACATTAAATCGATCCGCTAATTCCTGAGCTGTAACTACAGGTTTAGATTGTAAATGAATAAACAAACTTACAATGCGATCAAATCTTTTTTTTATATCCATAGTAAAATGAGATTTAATATAAAAATAATAGATCAAGTGAATTTTAAATCAAAAAAAGCCTCCCGAATCGGAAGGCTTCTTATATTTTATAATACAGTGTATTAATTATTCTTGCTCTGCAACTACTTCGTAGTTTACCTCAACAATTACGTCACGGTGTAAACGTACAGTAGCAGAATATTTACCTAAACGTTTGATAACTCCAGAAGCGATATATTTTTTATCGATCTCTTGTCCGTTTTTAGCAAATACTTCAGCTAAATTTTGGTTAGTAACTGAACCAAATAATTTTTCTCCACCAGCTTTAACAGTGATTTTGATTTCGATAGCTTTCAAAGCTTCAGCGATAGCTTTTGCATCAGCAATTACTTTAGCTTCTTTGTGCGCTCTTTGCTTTAAGTTTTCAGCTAATACTTTCTTTGCAGAAGGAGTAGCTAAAACAGCAAATCCTTGAGGAATTAAGTAGTTACGTCCGTATCCTGGCTTTACAGTTACTACGTCATCTTTAAATCCTAATTTTTGAACGTCTTGTTTTAAAATGATTTCCATGTTGATGTCCTTTTATGGTCAGAAGTTAGGTTTCTAAAATTTGAAAACCAACAACCTGATATTTTTTATTATTTTAATAAATCAGCTACGTATGGCATTAAAGCTAAATGACGAGCTCTTTTTACTGCTACAGATACTTTTCTTTGGTATTTTAAAGAAGTTCCTGTTAAACGACGTGGTAAAATTTTACCTTGCTCGTTTACAAATTTCAATAAGAAATCAGCATCTTTATAATCAATATATTTGATACCTGATTTTTTGAAACGACAGTATTTTTTTACTTTATTAGTTTCAATATTTAAAGGCGTTAGATATCTGATATCTCCGTCTTTTTTTCCTTTTGCAGATTGCTCAATACTTGACATAATAATTAAGCTTTTTTAGATTTTAATTTCTCTCTTCTTCTCTCAGCCCAGCTAATAGCATCTTTATCTAAAGCTACAGTTAAGAAACGCATAATTCTTTCGTCACGTCTGAATTCAGTTTCAAGGTTGATGATAACATCTCCTGCAACTTTGTATTCGAATAAGTGGTAGAATCCACTTTTCTTGTGTTGGATTTCGTAAGCTAATTTTTTTAAGCCCCAATCCTCTTTAGATACCATTTCAGCTCCTCTAGAAGTAAGAAATTCTTCGAATTTCATTACTGTTTCCTTTACCTGAGTTTCAGATAAAACGGGATTCAAAATGAAAACAGTTTCGTATTGATTCATAAATCAAAAATTTATTTGTTATAAAATTGAGTGCAAAAATAAGGTTTAATACCGAGTTACCAAAATATTTTTTACATTATTTTCAATGCTTTTATTCCATTAATTACAATTTATAAAAGCCGATATAATATCGCTTTATTGTTTCTTTGGTTTTTATTCCTGCATACAATGACCAACCGTAATTGATAAACATACACACCAAACCACCTAAAAACACAATTTCAAGAGTGTATTCTTGCCCCATCAGCTTTCCAAAAACAGCTAACATTCCTATTGTAGTTAAAACAATTGTAAAAAGGAGTTGAGTATAAATAATATTCTTTCCTATTTTACTAACTACTTCTGATTCTCCTCTTTTAATAGCCAAAACAATTGCAGGTGCTATGGCATTTCCAAAAGGCATGATTAGGCCAGCTAAAGTAACTAAATACATTAGCTGAATAGCATTTGTTTCGTTTGTTGATTTTTTATTTGTTTTTTCTTCAGGAAGTAACACCGCCAAATCAACTTCCAAAGCTTTACTTATTAATTGCAAAGTACTTCCTCTTGGTGTAGATTCTCCATTTTCTATTCGTTGAATAGAACGAACAGACACACCCGAGCGTGCTGCTAATTCTTCTTGCGAATATCCTTTTGATATTCTTGTTTCTTTAATCATAAAATTTAACTCATTAATCATATTTTACGGTTATTGGTTTGAAGCAAAACTACCTCATCCGTTTCATTTTCCTTACGTCATTACCCCGACAAATAGCTGACAAACCCCGCCAAATATGTGTTTATTGTATTTTTTATTTAATAAAAATCAACATTAGCAATTACCTGCACGGAACGATAAGCACCAATGGTTTCAAAACTTTTAAGGATTCGTTTTACCTGTCCTTTGGTTTGATTCAATTGTACTTGTTGTGGTATTTTAATCAAAATAACTCGAATGTATTGATTTCGAATTCGATTAATCGCGGGTTCTTCCGGACCTAAAATAGGGATTCCCAATTGTTGTTGCAAATTATTGAACATCCAAAGCGATGCTTCTTTTAATTTATCAAAATCACGGTGTTTTAGCGTTAAACGAATCAAACGATAAAAAGGTGGATATTTAAAATTATGGCGTTCATACATTTGTTCTTTGTACATTCCTTTGTAATCGTAATTGGTTACTTGCTGAATGATATTATGGTAAGGATTAAAAGTTTGAATCACCACTTTTCCTTTCTTTTCTTGGCGCCCAGCTCTGCCCGAAATTTGTGTCAACAACTGAAACGCTCTTTCGTGCGCTCTAAAATCAGGATGATACAAACTATTGTCGGCATTCATCACCCCCACCAAATTGACATTATCAAAATCAAATCCTTTGGCTAACATTTGCGTTCCAATCAAAATATCAATTTGCTTGGCCGCAAAAGCATCCAACAATTTTTCATAACCATATTTGCCGCGTGTGGTATCTTGGTCCATACGGGCAATTTTTTTAGTAGGAAATAATTCCTTCAACTCTTCTTCTACCTGCTCTGTTCCGAATCCTTTTGTATTTAAATCTACGCTATGGCAACGAAAGCACTGTTTAGGCATTCCCAAAGTATAGCCACAATAATGGCAACGCAATTCGTTTTTGTATTTATGATAAGTTAAACTCACATCGCAATGCGGACATTCAGGTACAGCACCACACGTCATGCACTCAACCACTGGCGAGAATCCACGGCGATTTTGAAACAAAATTACTTGCTCTTCCAAGGACAAAGCTATATTGATTTCATCAATCAAATAATCTGAAAAATGCCCTGTCATTTGCTTGCGCTTGTATTTGTCTTTTACATCGACCAAAACGATCTCGGGCAATAAAACATTGGTGTAACGTTTGGTTAATTCTACCAAACCGTACTTGCCTTGCGTAGCATTATAATAGGTTTCTAAGCTAGGAGTTGCCGATCCCATCAATACTTTTGCTTTTTGCTGCATTGCCAATACCACCCCAACATCTCTACCTTGATAACGCGGAGCAGGCTCGTGTTGTTTATAATTACCTTCGTGCTCTTCGTCAATCACCACCAAACGCAAATCTTGAAACGGCAAGAAAACCGCCAAACGCGTTCCGATTACTACTTTTGCTTTTTCGGAATTGCTCAATACTTGGTTCCACACTTCCAAGCGTTCGTTGTGCGAATATTTTGAGTGATACACCGCAACTTGATTACCAAAATATTTCACCAAGCGCTGCACCAATTGCGTACTCATTCCAATTTCGGGCATCATCAAAAGAATTTGTCCTTCTTGAGCGATGTACTTTTCAATCAGTTTAATGTAAATTTCTGTTTTACCCGAAGCTGTAACTCCGTGCAATAGCGTTACTTCTTTTTGTAAAAAGTGCTGTTCTATTTCCCACAGTGCCTTACTTTGTTCATCCGTTAAGTTGATATATCCTTGCTCGGCATCATTAAAAACCACTCGATCGTGATTGATGTAATACACTTCGAACACTGATTTTTCTACCAATGCCTTAATTACAGCACTACTTATTTCTGCTTCATCCACCAATTGCTTGGCACTGATTGGCTTTTTTTGCATGGCTTGTAATTGGAAAAATTTCAGCACCGCTTCTCTTTGCTTCTGCGCTCTTCCTACCACTTCCATCAATTGCGTCAATCCGTCGTCTTTGAGGTATTCTTCTGCCAAACGAATGTAGCGTTCTTGTTTAGGTTTGTACAATTCCACCATTTCTTCTTGCAATAAAATGGCATTTTTAGTCAATAAACTATTGATTACCGGAAATACATTTTTTTTATTGAGAATAGCGATAACTTCATCCAACTTCAAGACGTTTTGCACTTGCATGGCTTCGTACAATAAATATTCAGCATCGTCCAATTCGGCCGTATCAATCGTTACTTTATCGTTCCATTGAATCATTGTTTCGCTCTCCAACAACAAACGCGCAGGCATTGCCGAACGATACACTTCGCCTAAAGTGCACATATAATAATCT
This sequence comes from Flavobacterium sp., assembly GCA_030151255.1. Taxonomy (GTDB): domain Bacteria; phylum Bacteroidota; class Bacteroidia; order Flavobacteriales; family Flavobacteriaceae; genus Flavobacterium. The sequence continues at coordinate 11,255 of JASLED010000017.1, read as the reverse complement.
GCCATCCAACGCCACAGTTTTATTTGGGCTGGCGTAACGACAGGAATTGCATCAATTATCTCGTTAATTTCTTTTGCTTTATACGTTTCAGGTTGACGATGGTGCTTTTCAACCACCATAGCAGTATATACCTTATTTCTACCAAAAGGCACAGCTACGCGCATTCCTGGCTGAATGAACTCAAATTCTGCTTGATTAATTTGGTAAGTAAACGTGGGATCTAACGCCAAAGGCACAATAACCTCAACAAAATAAAACATAGATTCTTTTAATTGATGTACAACAAAGATAATCAGCCTTGAGCGGAAAAATAAATTTGCTGCTCTATTTTGCGTTTTTTGCTACAAATTGGCACAAAAAAAGAGACTTTCTAGAAAGTCTCTTTTTTTGTTATTCTGATAGATATTATTCTATAACTGTTATTTATTATTTTACTCTTTGCCAAGTTTGTGTTCTTCCAACCAAAGAGATTCCTACATAACCACGGACATCTAGCTTATCGGAACCATTTAATTTGATAGAACATTTATATTCTTTTCCAGATTGTGGATCTATAATAGTTCCTCCTGAATACGAATCGCCATCCTTTTTTATATTTTTAATAATAGTTAAACCTTCAACTGGTTTTCCTTTATCATCTCCCGGACATTTATCGCACTTTGCTGTCTTTTTAGCTGGATTTAAAATTTCTATTATTTTTCCAACATATTTTCCATTCTTCTCAGAAATTTCTACAATTGATTTAGCATCACCTGTTTGATCATCAATCGTTTTCCATTTTCCTACAATTGATTGTGCTGTTGCTGTTGTAACACCAATCATTACAACCAAAAAGGCTAATAAGAGTTTTTTCATAGCTTAGAGTTTTTTAGTAAATTATATACTCAAATATACTTATTTTTTTGATTTAATCTTATTAATAACTAAATTTAACTCAAAACCCAACAGTAAAATCATGCAGTTAATCCACAAATAAAACATCACCACTAACAATGTACCTATTGATCCGTATAATTCGTTGTAACGCGCAAAACGAAGTACATAAACACCAAATGCATACGATGTTAAAACATACAAAATTGTTGTGAAAATTGAACCAATTGAAATAAATGAAACTTGCTTGGTTTCTTTTGCTCCAAACTTATATAAAATAGATGTAGTAAGTAAAACCACTAAAATTAAATAGATGTTTCGTGCCCAAAATAAAAGCGATGCACTAATATCTAATTTGTACATCATAATTTCGATAATTACAAAAAAAGCTACAGAAAAAATTAAAACAAATGCCAGCAATATTGATAAAGCGAGCGCTACAAGATACTGTCGAATTATATTTCTTGAATTAGAAATATGATAAGATGATTCAAATCCGCCCAAAATAGCAAATACGCCATTTGTCATTAAAAAAATAGATAGTAAAACTCCAGATGAAAGCAAAGAATTATAACTATTATTCATAATATCAAGAATAATTGATTCGATTGCTCCAAAAGTATTTGGAGGAACAGAATTAGCTATAAATTGCAAAAAATCTGCTTGAAAATTTTCTATAGGAATATAAGGAATTAGATTTAAGATAAATAATGCAAACGGAAATAAAGCCATAAAAAAACTAAATGCAATAGAACCTGCTCTATATGAAAAAGCGCCTTTTATAATTCCTAAAATATAAAGTTCTAAAACATCGTATAAAGAATATCCATTTAAAACAGAAAATTTAATGCGCTTTAGCCTAGAAGCAATTGTGCTTATTACTGGTATTTGCTCTAATTTATCTTCTATTTCTTTAGACATTGCACTATAAATGATATAAAATTATTTAAACGATTTTATTGAAAACAATTAATAATTTCTATGAATAAATTGTAATATTTGGATACTAAAATACAACTTCTTTTTGGGAGAAAAATAAACTTATCTAAAACAATTATTTTTTCTAAATGAAAGAACAATTATTATGTAAAAGCAATTGTTCTTTCATACGTCAAGCTATAGCAATAGCTTATTTTGTTGTTGGTTTTTTATATTTTTTTAAGCTAAAACCATATGCTGCTCTTAATCCTATTTGATCTACACCATAATTTTGATAACGCTCATATCTAAAACTTAAATCAATATATTTATTGGCATAACCAACTACTGGTGTCCAAATAAATGTATTACCAGATCCTTTATGTGTACCAAAACCAACTCCCAACTCACCCTGAGCATAAAAATTTTTTGACATAAAATGTTTAAATCCTGCTTTTACAGGAATCAATCCTAAATCTTGCTTGTCCTTTCCCGATAAATGATTATAGCCAGAAGTTAAAGTAATTGATGTTTCTTTACTAAAATCATACTGCAATCGAGCATCTGCACCAAATACAGCATTGTAATCTGAATTAGTAGAAATTCCTCCATTAATTCCCAATCCTACTCTAAATCCTTTCGGATAATAAGGTTTTTCACCTTTTTGAGCTAAAACAGACAAACTGCTTAATAAGCTCCATGCACAAAGTGCAATGACAAAAACTTTTTGTTTCATTTCCTTTTTCATTTAAAAAAAGCAAAACAAATAGCTTGCCGCAAAAAATAATTGATAGTTTTCTATTTGAAAACATTCTTTGTATTCATCTCAGTATATTTGCAAAAAATTTCTAGAATGAATCTTTCTATCTACTTTAAAGAATTTAAATACAATATACAATTAGCCTATCCGATTATTTTAGCTATGTTGGGGCACACTATTGTTGGTGTAATCGACAATATTATGGTTGGAAAAATTGGCCCTACAGAGTTGGCAGCAGCCTCATTATCAAATAGTTTTGTGTTTATTGCTATTGCTTTAGGTGTTGGTTTTTCAACTGCAATAACTCCTTTAGTTGCTAAAAGCGATAGTGAAAATGATGAGAAAAAAGGAAGATCTATTTTTATGAATGGATTATTTCTTTGTTCTTTTGTTGGAATTTTATTATTTCTTATCATTTTTCTTTGCAAACCACTTCTTTCACATATGGGTCAGCCTGAAGAAGTTACATTACTTGCTAAACCATTTTTAGATATTGTTGCTTTATCCATTATTCCCTTAGCTATTTACCAAGCATACAAGCAGTTTGCCGATGGAAAATCGAGAACAAAAAATGCAATGTATGCTACCATAATTTCTAATATTACTAATATTATTTTCAACTATTTGTTGATTTACGGTGTGTGGATTTTCCCCGAATTGGGGATGTTAGGGGCGGCTTACGGTACACTTATTTCAAGAATTATTATGCTTATTTATATGCATATTGCCATGAAGGAGCAACAAATTTTTAAACCTTTTTTGAGCAATATTAGTTGTAAAGAATTTGATAAAAAAATGAGTTCAACTATCATTAAATTAGGAGTTCCGACTGGAATGATGAGTTTTTTTGAAGTAGCTCTTTTTGTTGCAGCAGTTTGGCTTTCTGGAATTTTAGGAACAGTAGCTCAAGCTGCTAATCAAATTGCTTTAAGTATGGTTTCAATGACTTTTATGTTTGCAAACGGATTAAGTGTTGCTGCCACAATACGAGTTGGAAATCAAATGGGATTAAAAAATTATTCTTATTTAAAAGTTGTAGCACATTCTATATTGTTAATAGCCTTAATTACTTACAGCATTTTTGCAATTGGATTTGTATTATTAAGCAATTGGATTCCTACTTTGTTTTTAAACGCTGATGATGTAGCAAATGCGGCAATAAATAAAGAAGTTATTTACACAGCAGGGCAACTCTTATTAGTAGCTGCATTCTTTCAAATTTCAGATTGTATTCAGGTCATCACATTAGGTTCGTTAAGAGGTTTACAAGATGTAAATATACCTATGGGATTAACCTTTGTGTCTTATTGGTTAATTGGTTTTCCTTTATCCGTATATTTGAGCCTTTATACCGATTTAAAAGCTGAAGGAATTTGGATTGGTTTATCAGCAGGATTAACAGCTGCTGCAATTATGTTGTATATTCGTTTTCAAGTAATTACAAGTCGTTTAAAACAACAAACCATTTAATAAAATCTAATTAAATTTATATATCATGGAATTACCAAAATTTGTTTTAGCAGACAATACAGATTATTTAGAAGATATTTTTGTTATTCATCTAGAATTTCCTCGTTTTATTGTAAACTTAAATTCAGAAGAAATTGAATTTTTAGAAACAATTGAAGAGGCTGATGAAGCTGAAGTGGAAGCTGAAATGGAAGCATTAATCGTAAAAGCAGGAGAATTTTACGAAAGAGAAATGGAGCGATATGTAGAAGAAGAAGGAGCGGAAGATTAATCTTCCATTCCTTTTAAATATAACTTCAAAATATTTTGAGCAGCTGTAAAAGGCGATTTTTCGCTATTTTGCACTGCTCTTTTATTTTCTACAATCTGTTCTTTAATAATCAGATTATTATAGAAATGCATTAACAATTGTTCGTTAATAGTTTCCATCATCCAATATTGATTTTGTTCTTTTCTGCGATTTTCAAAATAGTTATTCTCACTCGTTAATTCAACATAACTAACAATCATTTCCCAAATTTCTTTTATTCCCGAATGATTAATAGCACTACATGTACGCACCTTTGGTGACCATCCAGATTCTTTTTGAGGAAATAAATGTAAAGCTCTGTTATAATCTACTTTTGCCATTTGTGCACGTCTTACATTTTCGCCATCCGCTTTATTAATTACCACTGCATCAGCCATTTCCATAATACCGCGTTTTATTCCTTGTAATTCATCACCTGCACCTGCAAGATTAAGCAATAAGAAAAAATCTACCATACTTTGCACTGCAGTTTCGCTTTGCCCAACGCCCACAGTTTCTACCAAAACAGTATCAAATCCACAAGCTTCACAAAGAATAATACTTTCGCGCGTTTTTCTAGCAACACCTCCTAAACTATCGCCAGAAGCAGATGGACGTATAAAGGCATTTTCATCTTTTACCAATTCTTCCATTCTTGTTTTATCGCCCAAAATACTTCCTCCAGTAACACTACTACTTGGATCAATAGCAAGCACAGCTACTTTTTTACCAAATGAAGTTAGTAATTTTCCAAACGATTCTATAAAAGTACTTTTACCCACACCTGGCACTCCTGTAATTCCTATACGAATTGAACGATTTGCATGTGGTAAACAGCCTTCAATTACTTGTTCTGCCAATTTATGATGCTGTACATTCAAACTTTCTATCAATGTAATTCCCTGACTAAGTGCCACTTTGTCTTTCGCTATAATTCTACTGATTAGTTCTTCTGGTGAAATACGTTTTTTTCTGCGTTGTTGAAATTTTTCAATTGCAGAATTACTTGTAACATTTGGTTGCTCTACACCTGCTATTTCTTGTAATGCAGACTTTTCTGAAGATTTTTTTTTAATATTCAAAATACTTTTTTTATGTGCTTGGAAGTAAAATTACTAAAAATACAAAAGTAAATCACATTTAAAAATATAGATGTTTAACTTTGCACTTTATTAATAAAACAACATGAATACAATTCTACATTTGAAGAATAAAATCGTTGAAAAAATAAGCGAACAAACCTCTTCAAACAAAACCGTTTATCCAATTTTAATAGCTATAAGCTTTGGTCATTTGTGCAATGATTTATTACAAGCTATTGTTCCTGCAATTTATCCAATTCTAAAAGATAACTATAATTTGAATTTTGCTCAAATCGGATTTATTACTTTTTGTTTTCAAATATCTTCTTCTTTGTTACAGCCATTAGTTGGAAATTATACCGATAAAAATCCAAAACCATATTCGCAAATCTATGGAATGATTTTTACTGCAATTGGTGTTATTATGCTTGCATTTGCACCTAATTACACTTGGATTTTAATAGCTGTAATCTGTATTGGAATAGGTTCTTCTATCTTCCATCCAGAATCTTCAAGAGTGTCATTTTTGGCTTCTGGAGGAAAAAGAAGCTTAGCACAATCTATTTTTCAAATTGGTGGAAATATGGGGACAGCCTTAGCTCCGCTATTGGTTGCTTGGTTGGTAATACCAAAAGGACAGCAACATTTAATGTGGTTTTTAGCAATAGCAATTATAGCTCAATTTACTTATTATGCTATTGGTAATTGGTACAAAGGGGTTTTACAACACGTAAAAAAACAAGCAAAGAAGAAAATATTATTGCCTCAACTTTCTCATTTTAAAATCAACAGTGCAATTGTTATTCTTTTACTTCTTATCTTTTCAAAATACTTTTATGTAGCAAGTATTTCAAGTTATTTCCAATTTTATACCATGGATAAATTTGGTATTTCGGAAATAGAAGCTCAGGTTTATTTATTTTATTTTTTACTTGCTATAGCACTTGGAACGCTAATTGGCGGATTTTTAGGTGATAAAATCGGTAGAAAATTTATTATTTGGTTTTCAGTGTTAGGAGCAGCTCCTTTTACCTTATTGTTGCCTCATGTTGGATTAGAATGGACTGGAATTTTAATTGTTATTATTGGTTTTATTATGGCCTCTGCATTTCCATCTATCTTAGTATACGCGCAAGAATTATTACCTAAAAAAATTGGAATGGTTTCTGGCTTATTCTACGGATTTGCTTTTGGAATGGGCGGATTGGGTTCGGCTGTGTTAGGATGGTGGGCAGATCATACCTCTATCGAATACATTTATCAAGTTTGTGCCTATTTACCATTAATTGGAGTTATTGCAGCTTTTTTACCAAATATGAAAAAAGTAAAATTCATTGAACAATAAAATTCATTATATTTATCTCAACCAAAACTATTGAATTATGATAAAAAAAATGATTTTAGGATTATGCTTATTAGGTGGAATTGTTGTTTTTGCACAAGATAATTCTAATAAAAAAGCAAAAACTTCATGTTGCTCATCTTCAGATAAAAATTCTGATTCTAAAAGTAAATGTAGCAGCAATGCTAAAACAACCGAAGAAGGAAAAATAGATTATATTAAAGTAAATGAAACTATAGAAGAGGTTGTAAACATTGATAAAGACAAAGATGTTTATTACAATATTCCAAATAATATCAGTATTCAAAAAGTAGAAACAACTACAAACAAAAAATAAAAAAAAGGCTTGAAATAATTTTTCAAGCCTTTTATATTTTAAAGTAATTTTCCGGATAAAAACAACGCTGCAATTGTAAAGTAGATAATTAATCCAGAAACGTCTACTAATGTTGCTACAAACGGCGCTGATGCTGTAGCAGGATCCATTCCAAACTTTCTAAGTACAAACGGAATTAACGATCCTGATAATGTACCCCAAAGTACAATAAAAATTAAAGAAACAGAAACACTCAAACCTATATATAACCAGTGTTCGCCATAATCATACAATCCTGTTTCTTGCCAAATTAATATTCGAATAAAACCAATTACAGCCAAAATTCCACCTAACATTACACCAGAAGCTAATTCCTTTTTCATTACATACCACCAATCGCTTAACTTCAATTCGCCTAATGCCATTGAACGAATAACAAGTGATGCTGCCTGAGAACCCGAATTTCCTCCACTCGAAATAATTAATGGGACAAATAACGCTAAAACTACTGCTTTCTCAATTTCGCCATCAAAATACCCCATGGCAGATGCAGTAAGCATTTCTCCTAAAAACAATATAATCAACCAGCCTGCTCTTTTGCGCACTAATTCAAATAAAGGTGTATGAGTATATGACAAATCTAACTCTTCCATCCCCCCGAATTTTTGAATATCTTCTGTATCACGTTCTTTAATTTTATCTAAAATATCATCAAACGTAACTATTCCAACCAAAACACCTTTTTCTGTAGTTATGGGCAAAGCCGAACGATCGTACTTTTCAAACGTATCAAACGCTTCTTCCATTGGTGTTGTTGTTGTAATCGATACAAAGTTGTGGTCAATTAATTCAGCTATTAATGTATCTTCTTCAGCTAATAATAATTCGCCTATTTTTAAATCGTCAATCAATACATTATTATCATCAACAATATAAATATAATTTAATGTTTCGGCTTTTTTTCCATATTTTTTAATGTGCTGAAAAACTTGTTTTACTGTTTTATTTGCCTTTGTTTGAATATAAAGCGGTGTCATTAAACGAGCAATGCTATCTTCTTTATATCCCATCAAATTTAAGGCAATTTGCTTTTCTGTATCATTTAGCAAATTGATAGAATACTTAATTAATTCGTCTGGAATATTTTCCAGTAATTCTGTTCTATCATCTGGCTCCAAATTATTTAATACCTCGGCATAATCTTCTTCTGTCATGCTACGTACAATAGCTTCTTGCGTAGCAATATCTAAAAAAGAAAACACCTCAACCTTCAAATCAGGCGAAAGTTTTAGAAATGCTAAATTTCTATCTGCTCGCTTCATTTCTGCTAAGTTCTCTGCAATATCTGCAGGATGCATATCCTTAAAAAACATAGATTTAGTTTATTAGGTGATTAATACATTTTTGGATTTCTCTACAAAAATACGTTTTAGAAAGTGGATATTAAAATTTTAAATAAAGATAATCATTTCAACATTTTAATTTATTTTTTCTCCTTTGCTACAAGGTTTATTTAAAATAAAAAGTAAACATGTCGTATTTTAACCTATATTTTATCAATAAATGTATTTAACTTTTTCTAAAAACTAAATTTAGTTTTTATGGTTACTTTTTTATTCTTTCAAAAGAGAATTTTCGATAGATTTTTTCGCTTTTGCTCCCATATCCTTCAATTTTTGAACTGAAGAAATTAAATTTCCTTTTCCTTCGCTAAGCTTATTAAAAGCATTGTCATATTCGTTTCTTGTTTCGTCTATTTTTTTACCAACCTTAGTTAAATCATTCACCAAACCAACAAATTTATCATGCAATAAACCAGCTTGTTTTGCAATTTCATACGCGTTTTCTTGTTGTTTTTGTTGGCGCCACATTGTTTCTACTGTGCGCAAAGTTGCTAATAATGTAGATGGCGTAACAATTACAATATTTTTATCAAACGCATTGGTGTATAATGAATAATCTGCATTAATTGCTACAGAAAAAGCAGTTTCTATTGGAATAAACATCAATACAAAATCCGGACTTGTTCCATTATATAGCTCAAAATAATTTTTATCAGACAATCCGTCAATATGTCTTTTTATCGATAGAAGATGTTCTTGTAAAAATCTATTTTGTTCTTGTTTTTCTGTGGCATTGATATATTTTTCGTAAGCAACTAAAGATACTTTTGAATCTACAACCAAATGTCGATCATCGGGCAAATAAATTACCACATCGGGCTGCAATCGCTTTCCATTATCTGTTGTATAACTTGGTTGTACTTTGTATTCTCTGTCTTTTTCTAATCCAGATTTTTCTAATACATTTTCCAAAATAAGCTCGCCCCAATTTCCTTGCATTTTATTATCGCCTTTCAATGCTTTGGTCAAATTTTGTGTTTCTTCGCTCATCTTGGCATGAGTTTGTTGCAACCCAATAATTTGCTGACGAAGCGATGCATGATAATCAATACTTTCTTTGTGTGTTTGCTCTACTTTTTGTTCAAATAAAAATATCTTCTCTTGTAACGGCGTTAAAATATTTTCTATCTGCGATTTATTCAATTGAGTAAATTTTGTGCTTTTTTCTTCCAGAATTTTATTGGCCAAATTTTCAAACTGAAGAGAAAATTGTTCTTGCAAAACTAAAGTTTCTCTTTGCTGTACTTCTAATTTTTCTCGAAAATTGAGTAATTCTGTTTCCCGAATAGAAATACGCGCAATCAATTCTTGATTATCTTGACGAAGTATTTCTATTTGTTCTTCTAGCTTTTTTTTATCATCTTGAAGTTGATTGTTTTGCTGTGCTAAAAACTCTTTTTCTGCCAACAATTGAATAACATTAGAAGTTTCTACATTGCTCTTTTTATTGCGCTTGCCTACCAAAAAAGCAATTATTATAATTAATACAGCTACAATAATAAATACTATTTCTTGTGAAATCATTTTAAAAAAGTTTGAATATCAAAAATAGCGATTATTTAAGGAGATTAATGCGCTTTGATTGCTCTTATTTGTAGCAGAAAAATAGTAGTCATTATTGATATGAGAATAAATGTATCTTTATTTTTCAAGACATTTAATTAGCCTAAAAACTATAATATACTTAAATAAATATCAATTTAAATATTGTTTAATCAATTTTAAAAATGTATTTTTATTAAACCTTTTATCAAACAAACAATATTATATAAATATTATGAAAAAAAAAATCTACTTTTATTAGTCTTTTTACTTTTGACTGGAAGTAACCTTTTTGCTCAAGAAAATGAACAAGAATTAAATAATTCTATAATTAACGAAGTTATCATTAAAACTGAAGCTTATCAAAACCTAAACGGAAAAGTTTGGGATATGGGACCTTACTATTATTGCAAATTTACACGTAACGACGAACGTCAGGCTGTATTAGATGGTTTTATCTTATTTTCTCCATACAGAATGGAAGAAATTAGAAGAAAAGTGGCAGGTGATCACGGAGTTCAAGTTATCGATGTATCCATTATTAATGGAAGAGAAAATGCCAGATATGGAAATTACGAAGTATGTGCTGGCGGTGTAAAATACACTTATATTAAAAGAGGTGATTTTTACATTTGGTATAGAAAAAAATAAAAAATTTGTAACATAAATCAATACTTTTTAATCTATGAAATCATTATACGTTACATTTCTTTTGAGCATTTTGTCCGCTAATTTGTATGCTCAAGAAACTCCGAAGTCAAACCCTATAATCATTGAAGAAATTGTGATTAAAGCAGAAGCTGATAGAAATTTTGGAGATAAAATTATTGATATGGGACAATATTATTATTGTAAGTTCAATAACGTAGACGAGCGAAATGCAATTTTAGACGGACATGTTACAATATCTCCTTCAAGAATTAAAGAAATTAAAAGAAGAGCAAAAGCAGAACACAATGTAAATATTGACGATATATTTATTATCAGTGGAAAAGAAAATAATCTATATGGATATTATCAGCTTTGCGCAGGAGGCGTAAAATATGATTATGTTAGAAAAGGTGGCAAATACGTTTTTTATAAAAAATTGAAATAAAAAAAACCTGCAAAATTTGCAGGTTTTGACACTGTACCAAAAACTGTGTAAGTATAAAATTCTGCTTGGGTTAAAACCGAGCAGAATTTTTTTATATATTTAATATTTACATAGTTATGGAAACAAAAGACCTATTTCCGGATGAGTTTTTCAAACAGTTTAAA
>JASLED010000097.1 GCA_030151255.1 Flavobacterium sp. | reverse complement strand
CTCGATTCGGTGAGCTAATTTACCTTTTAAAAATAGCTCACCTAATAGCTCACATTTAGATTGATTTACAATGGATTATTATGATATATTTAAAAATAAAAAAATCCGTAAGTAATTGATACTTACGGATTTAGGCACATTCTGATGCCGAAAAAGTCGACTTCCCAGTACAATTTTCGAACCATTTTTTGGAGGACTTGAAGTTGTTAACTTCAGAAAACTACTTGTAATCAATTGTTTAGATATTTTTAAACTCTTTCGAACCAATCATATTATGATTGGTTCGAACTTTTAAACAATTTTCATACCAGCAAGATTATGTTGTTTATACTGTTTTAAATAATTGCTTATCAATATCCTCTTTTGAGTAAACTATATCTTTTACTACCCCCTTATTGACAAAATCTGTAAAATCATGATACTGTTGACTTATGGAATTAAGCAGTTTTCCTACTCTGCAATTCGGTGGTTTGTAGCCATTTTTTTTCGATTTCTGACTCCTTATTCAACCTAGTCCTGTGTTCGGATATCTTCCATAATTCAAACAAGATTTGATACTTTTTTTCTTTTTCCTGGCTAATAACAGAAGGAGTCGGCAAATTAATCTCTGGCAAGGTTGTAATTATTTTTTCATCAATAGGTATAGGAAGGGGACTCAATCCATTTTGATCGATATCTTTTTGCCTCCCTCCTGTTGGGGATGGTATTATTTAAGCACAATTTTAGATGATTACAGTAGGTACATCATTCACTGGGAATTATGTAGTTCAATGAAAATTGAAGATGTAAAAAGAACGGTTGATTTAGCTATCAAAAAGGCTAAATTAAAAACCAAACAGAAACCAAAATTACTTTCTGATAATGGACCTTGTTATATTTCAAAAGAGCTAAAAACGTATTTAAAAGATCACTTAAAAATGAAGCAAGTACACGGAAAGCCAATGCATCCGCAAACTCAAGGTAAAATTGAACGCTATCACAGAACAATGAAAAACGTGGTTAAACTAAATCAAACACTATCTTATTTTCTACAAGAATGTGTCCAAATTAGTTTGAAGACATATAGTCGAACAAACACCAGACATTATTTTTACAAAACAATTTAGCTATGATGAATTTGGAAGAAATTTAACAGAAGAAGTAAAAACGGTAGCTTTTGGAAAAACGTTTTCTAATAAAATTAAAAATGAATATAAGAATGGTCATCATTGGAAAGTTATTGATTTTAATACAAATAAAGTATTAACAGAAAAATCGGCTACAGATATTGTTGGAAATTTAGCTCAAGTTAAGTTGGGTAATGGACTAGTGCTAAACTATACCTATGAATTAAAATCTTCATTGCCAATAATTACTCAAGTATTTAATAATACAACTTTAAATACATTATTTTCAATCAATACAAATTTTGATATTAAAAGAGGGAATCTTTTAAGTAGAACAAATAGTTTGTTTGGATTTACGGAAGTTTTCAATTATGATCAGCTAGATCGTTTGACTGAGTATACCAATGTCATATCTGGGCAACGAGAAACTCAAAGCTATGACAATAAAGGAAGAATTACTTCCAACAAAGTAGGAGATTATCAATATAATACTACAAAAAAATACCAAGTTAGTAACATTGATTTATCTACTGAGTCAAAATCGTATTATCAAGAAAGACCTTTGTTAGAAGTAGATTATAATACATTTAAAAATCCAGTATCCATTCATGAAGAAAATAAAGAAGATTTATTTTTTGATTATAATGGAGCTGGACAAAGAACAGTTATGTATTATGGTAATATTGCAGATACAAAAGAGCAAAGTTTGTATAAAAGATATTATTCTTCTGACGGTAGTGTAGAAATTACATTCAACACACAAAATCAGCATTTAGATTATGTATACTATGCAGATGGTAATGCTTATAGTGCAACGGTAATTGCAAAACAGACTGATACTCAAAGCAGCAGTCAATTTTATTATTTTCATAGAGATTATTTAGGCAGTATTATTGCAATTACTGATCAACAAGGATCAATTGTTGAAAAAAGACATTTTGATGCTTGGGGTACTCCAGTAAAAATAATGAATGGTCAAGGAGATGTTTTAGATAAACTGACATTTACTGATAGAGGTTATACAGGGCACGAACACTTACAAGGAATTAACATCATTCATATGAATGGTCGTTTGTATGATCCTTATTTAAGAAGGTTTATGGCGCCAGATAATTATGTACAAGATCCAACAAATACACAGAACTTTAATCGCTATAGTTATGTGTTGAATAATCCACTTAAATATACAGATCCTTCTGGTGAAATTGTTATTAGTTTTGGAGCATCGGTATTGATTGGAGCTATAGTAGCTGCTACTACCTACACAGTAACAGCACTTTATGCAAATGTCCCTTTTTCTGCAGAAGGATTATTAAAAAACACTATCTTTGGAGCAGTAAGCGCTGCTGCTAGTTTTGGAGTCGGGGAAATATTTCAGATTACCAAAGCTGCTGAGGCAGCACTTACAACACAACAGGCAATAGCAAGAATGTCATTACAAGCATTGGCTCATGGTGTTACTCAAGGATCAATAGCTGCTATTCAAGGAGGTGATTTTCTATCATCCTTTTCGTCAGCTGCTTTAAGCAGTATGCTAGCTGGAGGTTTTTATAAGTATGGTGGGGATTTTGTCAAGAAGGATTTTGTTTCTATTACTTTTTCTACTGCTAGTGCCGGTGGTGTATCAGCCTTAACAGGAGGTAATTTTTGGCAAGGTGCCGCTATTGGACTTTATGTTAGTGCATTGAATCATGCGGCGCATAAGAGTGATGTTGATGATGATATTGTCAGGATTAATACTAAGGATAAAACAGCCACAGTAGAAAGAACCAGAGATGGTCACGACAGAATTTTTGTTGATGGTAAAGAGATTATGGCTACTCCGAAAGGTGCTTTAGGTCCAGAGTTACGAGGTGCAGGTTATGACATATCTATGATAGGACCGCAAGGCGTTGGAATGGGTTTAACTGATTTTGTACTAGATGCGTTCAATTTAATTACAGGTGTAAAACAATTTAAAATGGGTGTTACTATATTGTCGAAATCTTCGTTAAGTCTTCCAGTTGTAAATGGAGCTTCAAAAGGAACTTTACAATCTTCATTTTATTACTCTAGGACTTTAGGCATTAATTCAAAAATGCCTATTAGAATGCCTACAATTGTGGGTGCTCCTACAAGAAATTTAGGCATATTTATAGGTAGAAATTCATCTATTATAGGAGCAGCTAGAATGACCTCAGGAGGATATGGTATTTTAAACAACAACTAATTATGAGCACGATAAAAAATGATGTACTAAACTTTTTTAAAAAATCTGTAAGCAATAAATTAACATTATCATCAAACCTAACAGACTTTTGTAAATATGAGGATGATGCCTTTTATCTTTTTCTAGAATTTTTTGAAAAATTTGAAATTGAAAAAGGTAATCTAAATGTAGATGATTATTTTTACGCTCGACCAAATTTTTTAGATTTCATTAAATTTAAGAAGGTTGTTAAGGAAGATAAGCCAAAAATAACAATTGAGCATTTAATTAAGGTTGCAGAAAAAAAAGAATGGTTTGATGATCCATCATAATAGCATAAAAGCCGAGCGATACTCGGCTTTTGTGTTTTTTTACAAAGTTGCAATATTTTTAAATCTTATGGGAACATCTGTAGGCTTCCCCATTTTAGGACACCTCTAAATTCGAC
>JASLED010000096.1 GCA_030151255.1 Flavobacterium sp. | reverse complement strand
CTCGATTCGGTGAGCTAATTTACCTTTTAAAAATAGCTCACCTAATAGCTCACATTTAGATTGATTTACAATGGATTATTATGATATATTTAAAAATAAAAAAATCCGTAAGTAATTGATACTTACGGATTTAGGCACATTTTGATGCCGAAAAAGTCGGGGTGGCAGGATTCGAACCTGCGACCTCCTGGTCCCAAACCAGGCGCGATGACCGGGCTACGCTACACCCCGATTGACTTACTGTGTCATTGCGAGTGCAAATATAGCACAATATTCTGTATCTGCAAGTGTGTTTTTTGAAAAAAAATGAATATTTTTTTAATTAATTGTTTTTCAGAAAATTATATATTTATTTTTTTGATTCACTCAATAATTAATTAGTTACATCTTTTCGTTATACTTTTTTAGAAATAAGAAACCACAATAGTATTATCAGTTTTTTAAATTGAATTTATACAAACAAATGACTTTAAAAAGCTATTTTTGTTTCCGAAACTTAATTAAAGAGAATTTATGTCAACTATAGAAAAAACAAAATGCCTAATCATAGGTTCTGGACCAGCAGGTTATACAGCAGCAATTTATGCAGCAAGAGCAAATATGTCGCCAATATTATATCAAGGTTTACAGCCGGGTGGGCAATTAACAACAACAAATGATGTTGAGAATTTCCCAGGTTATCCAGAAGGAATTACAGGTCCAGAAATGATGATGCAATTGCAGGCACAAGCAGCTCGTTTTGGTACAGATGTAAGAGATGGTTGGGTTACAAAAGTTGATTTAAGCAGCGAGATAAAAAAAGTTTGGGTAAACGAAACTACAGAAGTACATGCAGATACTGTAATTATTTCTACAGGAGCTACAGCAAAATATTTAGGGTTACCTTCAGAACAACATTATTTATCTTTAGGAGGTGGAGTTTCTGCTTGCGCAGTTTGTGATGGGTTTTTCTATAGAAATCAAGAAGTAGTTATTGTAGGTGCAGGAGATTCTGCTTGTGAAGAAGCACATTATTTATCAAAACTATGTAAAAAAGTAACAATGCTTGTACGTAGTGATAAATTTAGATCTTCTCGTATTATGGAAGATAGAGTACGTAATACAGAAAATATTGAAGTATTGATGAATACAGAAACTCTTGAGGTTGTTGGAGACGGAAATGTAGTAACTGGTATTAAGGTGAAAAATATACAAACAGGCGAAGAAAAAGAAATTCCAGCAACAGGATTTTTCGTAGCAATTGGACATAAACCAAATACAGATATTTTTCAAGGTCAATTAAATATGGATGAAACAGGTTATCTATTGACAGAAGGAAAAACAAGTAAAACAAATATCGAAGGAGTTTTTGCTTGTGGAGACGTTCAAGATAAAGATTACCGACAAGCAATTACAGCTGCCGGATCTGGATGTATTGCAGCATTAGATGCAGAGCGTTATTTAGCTTCTAAAGACTAATTTTTATTATATCAATAGTTTTCAAAAAGGATAAAGTAACTGCTTTATCCTTTTTTTATTTGGTTTTAGCAACAATTAGCATTGAGACAATCTAAGTTATCTTTATATTTGTAACCTTATTAAAAATGACATGCTTGTATTAAAAAATATATCTTTTGGTTATACAGAAAATAATACTGTTATCAACTCAGTAGAACTGTCTTTACAACAAGGACAACACATTGCTTTATTAGGCGAAAGTGGTTGTGGAAAAAGTACTTTGTTGAAGTTAATTTATGGATTATACGATCTGAATAAAGGAGAAATTTTCTGGAAAGATAAACAAGTATTAGGACCTGCTTTTAACTTAGTTCCAGGAGTAGATTACATGAAATATTTAGCACAAGATTTTGATTTGATGCCACATATTTCTGTTTCTGAAAACATAGGGAAGTATTTATCTAATTTTGATTTAGATAAAAAACGAGCAAGAATAACAGAGTTGTTGGAGTTAATTGATATGACAAATTTTGCAGATGTTCATGTTAAATTTTTGAGTGGAGGACAACAACAAAGAGTAGCTATTGCAAAAGTTTTGGCTTCTGAACCAGAAGTTTTATTGCTTGACGAACCATTTAGTCACATAGATTATTCTAGAAGAAGTGAGTTAAGAAGAAAAGTTTTCAATTATTTAAAGCAAAATAATATCACTTGTATCGTAGCAACGCATGATAGTATGGATGTATTGAGTTTTGCTGATGAAACAATTGTTTTAAAAGACGGACAAGTAATAGATTTTGGCAATACAAAAGAACTGTACGAATACCCAACAGATAAATATGTTGCAACTTTATTCGGAGAAGTTAATGAATTATATATCTCAGATTTTAGTCCTGCCACAACTGATGATGAAGTTTTATTAATTTATCCACATCAATTAATGATTTCTAAAACAAAAGGAGTTTTAGACGTAGAAGTAAAGCAATCTTATTTTAATGGCGATGGATATTTAGTATATGGAAAGTTTAAAAATAATAGAGATATTTATTTTAATCATCCAATAGAAGTAGAGCCAGGAAGTATGGTGAAACTTTCCTTAAAAAAATATGCATAATAAAATATATAAAAAAAACAGGCTACTTTTAAAAGTAGGGCACTGTCTCTTAAAGTGTGTAAGTTCAAAAATAAAGCTTGGGTTAGGTTTTACATTAAAGTCTAACCCTTTCTTGATATAGGATTAAGAATTGATCAATAATCACACCCCAGTTTCTCACTGGCATTGACCATTTCTTA
>JASLED010000091.1 GCA_030151255.1 Flavobacterium sp. | reverse complement strand
ACTACAGCTAACGGCGAAGAATTAATCATCAACGCCAATACAACGAGCGTAACAGTTGAAAAAGGAGTTTACACTTTCTTAAACGGCAAAGGCGAAACAATTACTTCGATAGATACAAATGCAAGTGCAATCGGATTTGATAATACAACCTCAGGTTTAGCATCAAACGATGTACAAAGTGCTATTGATGAAATCATGACAAAGCTTACTGATAAGAGCGATTCTTTAGTAGCAAATGGCAATGGATCTTATACGCATACTACAGCTAACGGCGAAGAATTGACATTTGATGTAAACACTGTAAACGTAAGCGAAAATAAAAACGCTCAAGGCGAAGTAATCGGTTATGACTTTAAAGATGCAAGCGGAACTGTAATAACAACCGTTTACACATCAGCATCAAATAACTATTACAACAATACAACCTCAGGTTTAGCATCAAACGATGTACAAAGTGCTATTGATGAGTTGGCAACTACAATAAACACCAACAAAGGTGATTTAAGTTTAGCAGGAGGTTTAGAGTTTGTAGCAGAAACAAACGGAACAGCTAAACTATTAGCAGATGCAGGAATTCAAATTGCAAATGGAGGAGTTTCAACTGATAAAATAGCAAGTAAAGCAGTAACAGCAGATAAATTATTTGCAGGTGAAGATGATCAAAATGTAAATCGTATTCCTGTGGCTGATAAACAAGGAAATGTTACTTATCAAGATTTACAAACTACGGTTCAAAATACTCAAAAAATAGTAGTACTTCAAGATGGAAAAAATACTACTGTTGAAAGTGCTATTGATGCAACAAATAGTAATCAAACAAATTGGAAAGTTAACGTTTCAACTGCACAAGGAGCTAAAAATGATGTAGCTTCAGTATTGGGATTAGTTAAAGAAGCCCCCCTAAACCCAACAGTTTTGATTTCTGCAGAAGGAGAACTTTCAGTTAATAATGCAGTTGCAAATTCTATTAAAACAATTACCGGAACATATACAATATTGGTTCAGGATGCTATTTTACTAGGAGACGCACAAGCTAATGAAGTGGTAATTAATTTACCTGCTCCATCAGTAGAAAATAAAGGAAAAAAATATACCATCAAAAAACAAGATGCAAACGAAGACAACTATATAACAGTTGTAGGAACAATAGCAGGTGCAACACAATTATACACTGCTCTTCCTTATTCGGGTTGGGATTTAGTTTCAGACGGAACTCAATGGCAAATTGTTAACAAATTTTAATCATCTTACTAGATATCTATAATTCAAATGAAAAAATTAATTTTATCTGCTTCAGTAGCATTTTCAGTTCTTGCAACTACAAACATTTACGCACAACAAGGTTTTGGAACAAATGAGCCAAATAAATCTTCAGCTGTTGATATCGTATCAAACAAACGCGGTTTATTAATTCCACGAATTGATTTGACTGATACAAAAGTTGCTGCACCAGTAACTGCACCAGCAAACTCTTTATTAGTTTACAATAAGAATACAAAAAATGATGTAACACCAGGTTTCTATTACTGGGAAGCTGACGCGTCAGCAACTAATGTAGATAGAGGAAGATGGGTCCGTTTTGTAGCATCTAATACAGGAAGTGTAGTAACGGTAACAGAAGGAAATAATGTAAAAGTTGAAAAAACTACTACAGGACACGATACAGATTACAAAGTAAGTGTAAAAGGAGGAGATACAAACGGACTTGTATTAGTTACACAAATAGTGGAAGGTGTTACAACAACAGCATGGGTAAATCCATCAACGTTTGTGTCAAATGTGATTGAAGGTGCAAATGGAGTAACAGTTGTTTCAAATGCAGATGGAAAAAATACTGTAAAATTAGGAGGAACTCCATTGTCAGAACCAACAGTAATTCAAACGACTTTAGGAGTTGACGGAAAACCAGGAAATACATTAGCGATAAAAGGTTTAGAAAAATTAAACGGAGAAGAAGGAAAAGTATTTAGTCCTTCAGCTCAGAGTTTAGTAATTATGGGAGATGACGGTATTTTAAAAACTGTTACACCAAAAGAAATGCTAGACAAAACAATTGCCGATGGTAATGTAGCAGCAAAAACTTTAAAAGGAAATGGTATTACTGTAACAGCTGGTGATACAGTTGGAACAACTTTAGAAGTAGCTAATTCTCTATTAAAAGATGTAACATTAGGTATTGCAACTGGTGCTATTACATCTGATAAAATGACTGCAACTACAACTGAGTCATCGGTAGCAGGAATGGTTCCTGTAGCAAATGCAGACGGAACAGTTACCTATAAAAATATTTCTGCAGCACTTGGAGCAGGTTTAACAACTGATGGTAAAATTGTTATCGGTAATGATAAATTAAGTGCGTTAGCTAATTCTGTTTTAGTTGATACTTATTTAAGTATAAAAGCAAAAAGCATTGATACAACTGAATTAGCTGATAAAGCTGTTACATCAGAAAAATTATATGCAGGAACAGTAGATGCAAATGGAGTTAAAACTCCTGCAGCTTCAGGAACAGTACCTGTAACAGGAACTGACGGAACGGTTACTTATAAAAATATTTCTACAGCACTTGGAGAAAAGTTAACAACTGACGGTAAAATTGTTATCGGTGATGATAAATTAAGTGAGTTAGCTAATTCTGTTTTAGTAGCTACTAATTTAAGTATTAAAGCAGGAAGCATTGATACAACTGAATTAAATGACGGAGCTGTTACAACAGATAAATTAGCAGATAACGCTGTTACAACTACTAAAATTGAAGCAGGTTCAAACGGTTCAGTTTTAGTAACTAATGCAGATGGAACAGTTGCTTGGATTAATCAATCTACTTTAAATAATAAAGATACTTTTGCAGGAAGCGCTCCAATTGTTGTTAATCCATCAGCAAATAACAATGCAACAGGAGGTAAAGATTACACAATTAGTGTTGATCCAGCAAACGGAACAACAGAAGGAGTTGTAAAACAAGCAGAAACTAACCCTACAATTTTATTTGTTAATGGTGTTGCAAGCGTTAATCTTGAGAATTTATCTTCTACAGAAGGTAAAGCATTAACATCAAATTCAATTGTTGTAACAACAGGTGGAAAAGCACTTTTACATGATGCAACAATAGAAATTAAAGGAGGAACTGCTGCAGGACAAGTTTTAGTAACAAAAGTTGTAGGAACTGGAGATACAGCAACAACAACTACAGAGTGGGTAAATGCTGCCGATTTAGGAAATACAGTAACAGCTGCTAACGGAGTTGAAAAAATTGGAAATTCAATTGAATTAGGCGGAGAAATTAAAAAAGACGTGGTGTTAAATATTTCACCAGCTACAACAGGTGAAAATGCTACAGCAGCAGGTTCATTAGCAATTACAGGTTTAAATGCACCAGCAATTGTAAATAATAAGCCAGTTGCAGTAAATAATATGGTAGTTGGTCCTGACGGAAAATTATATACTCAATCAAAAGAAGATAGAACAGGTTCTATTACAATAAATAAAACTCAGACAGGTGATATTAATATTTCTAATTTATCTACATATAATGTAAATCAAGATGAAGTAGTAATTGAAGTTACCTTAGGTGACTCAGATACTAATTTAATTTTACCAGTACCAAGCGGAGTTGAAGGACAAACAATCAGTGTTAAGATTGTTAATGCAGATGAAAGCCATTCAGGTTATTTAAATATTATATCTGGAGGTACTTTATCATATGGTTCTATGCCTTATCAAGGATGGATCATTAAATCTAACGGTTCTAAATGGATCATCGTTGGACGTAATTAATTATTAAAAAAATCACATGAAAAAGAAATACATTGGATTTGCCGGACTTAGTTTGTTATTAGCATTAGGTACACAACAAGTTCAAGCACAACAAGGCTTTGGTACAGATAAACCACATAAAACAGCAGCAGTAGACATACAATCCTCTCAAAGAGGATTGTTGATACCGCGTGTTAAGTTGGAAAAAACAACAAATGGAACTAAGCCTATTAATACGCCTGCACAATCATTAATGGTGTATAACGAAGCTACAAAAGAAGATGTAACTCCAGGTTATTACTATTGGGATACCAATCGTTGGGTGCGTTTTGCTCATCAATCAGAAATTACTGCTATTTCTACATTAAGTGGTGATGTTACTGGATCTACAAATGCTACGGTTGTATCAGCTATTCAAGGAAAACCTGTTGTTGCAAATAATCCAACAGCAAATCAAGTGTTAACATTTGTACCTGCAAAAGATGGTAAAGAGGCACATTGGGCGCCAGTAAGCATTACAGAAGATATTGTTACAAGTTCAAAAGGAATTACATCATCTACTATTACAGTTGGTGGAGAATCAAATGGAGTTGGATCAACATTAAAAAATGTAACCTTAAATATTACACCTGGTACTGCAGGGCAAGTTTTGGTAACAAATGCAGACGGTACTTCTACAACTTGGGTTAATCAATCAGTAATTTCGCCATCAACAACTAACGTTTTAACGAAAAAAACGGTTGAAAATTCAACAAATCCAAATATTTTAGTTTCTACTGTTAATAATATAGCAGGAGAAATTAAATTGATTGATAATGTTACCAATGCAATTGATGGAACAAGTATTATTACTTCTGTAAACGGACAACCATCTGCTGCATTAGATTTAAAAGGAGCTATTCAGGCAGGACAAAAAACTACGTCTGTAATTAATGGTTCTGATAAAGTAAGTGTTGTAAAAACAGGAGCTGGAACAACAGGAAATAATACAGAATATACTGTAGATGTTTTAGAAGCAAATTTGAACTTAGCAAATATTGGAGGTACTTTACCGACAAGTAAATTAGCTAACGGAACTAATGGACAAGTTTTAATAACAAAAGAAGGTGTTTCTACTTGGGTAGATCAGTCATCTATTGTGCCAACTACAACAAATAGCTTAACCAAAACAGAGGATAATAAATTAGTATCAACTGTAAATGGTGTTTCTTCAGCAGCTGTAGATTTACCAGCTATTATTAGAGCAGAACAAAAAAACGTAACAGTTGTTAACGGAACAAATACAACAGTAACAGAAACACCCAATTCAAATGGAAGAGATGTTTCTTATGCTGTAAATGTTTCTAAAGGAGCTATTCAGGCAGCACAAAAAACAACTGTAGTAGCTGCGGGAACAGGTGTTACTGTTACACCAAATACAGCAGAACAAGTAACAACTTATACAGTATCGGCTAATCCTTCAGCAATTGCTTTAACAGGTGATGTTACCGGAAATGCAGGAGCTACTAAAGTAGGAGCAATTCAAGGAACAACTGTTAATCCTATAACACCTACTGAAGGACAAACGTTGGTGTATAATAATACTACTAAACAATGGGTTCCAGGAACTCCAAATGTTGGAGTTGCGAATATTACTGATAA
The DNA here is from genome assembly GCA_030151255.1 of Flavobacterium sp. GTDB lineage: Bacteria > Bacteroidota > Bacteroidia > Flavobacteriales > Flavobacteriaceae > Flavobacterium. Next base: position 14,210 of record JASLED010000091.1, on the reverse strand, counting down.
AAAGAATTTAACAGCTGCTGATGGAAATTCAGCTACAATTGAAGTAGCTTCAGGAGGAACAAATGCAGTTTTAGTTGAAACGAGTTTGCGTATTAAAAATGGTTCGATTACTCCCGATCATTTAAAAAATGGAGGAAATAATCAAGTATTAACTACAAATGCACAGGGAAAACCATCTTGGGTAGATCAGTCAACTTTAGGAACTGTTATTACTGCTAATAATGGTTTAACAAAAACAGCAAATAATATTCAACTTGGTGGAGATTTAGAAAAAGCTACTATTATTACAGCTACAAATACTAAAACTTTAGCCATTAAAGGATTGCAACCAGCAGCTAATACAGATTACGTTGTAATGGCAGATTCTGATGGTGTTTTAAAGCAAATGAAAGCAGCAATGCCAAAATTCTTTTACATGCCATCAATTTTATTACCAACAAATAGCACTCAAATAGCTGCATTAGGTATTCAAAATGTAACACATAATGCAGGGGTTTATACAGTTGATTTATATGCTAATTATGTAGCACAATTTGGATCACCAAAGGTTTCGAGTGAAACAAATCAAGCATATAAATTACCAGTTTTTCAAGCTTCAGAGTTAGTATTTCACGTTACTTGGTTTGACGATAAAGTTTTTGAAAATGTTCAGTTTGATACAAATAAAAAACTAATATATAAAGTTAAAACCGGGGTTAATGTTACCGAAGCATCATTTATGAATATTGTTTTTTCTGTAAAGTAATTTATGGAGTAAGAAGTTACTTATGAAAATAAAATTATTTAATATATTTTGGATATTAATTTGCGTATTGGCATTCGGTTTTAAGGCGAATGCACAATATGCAAAAACACATTATATTGCTCCAGCACCTTGGAACTATTATAATAATATTAACGAGGTAGTACTTGCAGCTGAAAAAGGAAAAACGGCTAATGTTAAGATTTATAAATCTGATGGTACAACACTTTTGAGAGGAAAAACTATAGATGCAAATAACAATATTGCATCAAATTTTCAAGATAATTTTACTGTAACAGGAGGTACTCCTGTTACGATTAGATTAGAAGGAAATGCAAATGATCCTAGACAATATCGTAATGTTACAGGTTTGTTATATAACAATACTGATAAGAAAATAAATATAACAGAAGATAAGAAAAAAGTTGAAATTAATTTAGGAGGTTTTAAAGGATTAATTATAGTATCAAATGAGCCTATTTCTTTTAGTATTAGAAACGTAGCCTCAGATGATAAAAATGCAAATAGTCTAAATGACGGCCATGATAATAGAGGGCAGATGAAAGGAAATTCATCGTTAACTAGCTTTGGAGATCAAGCCCTAGGTATTCAATTTCGCTTGGGATATTATCGATCTAATGATAGTCAAGATGGTTCTTCTAAAATAAATAACAACTTCACTAAAATACATGGTGTTAATGAGTTAGGTGATGATCCGTTAGCGAGTTCTTTTGAAAGAGGCGAATTTGCGGTTTTTTCTGTAATGGCGGTAGAAGATGATACTACGGTAAATTTGCCAAGTGATGCTATAATTAGCAAAGGAAATGCTAGTGGAACTAAATCGGCACCAAATACAGTTGCTTTAAAGAAAGGAGAATCGTATTTATTTCATTCTAAAATAGGAGGACTATTGACGGCAACAAAATCGGTAACGGTTAATGCTGGTGCTTGGAAAGATAAGCCAAAAAACGGAGCAATAGATGGAGTGGTAACACAAGTGCCGCCATTAAATGTACTAGGAAAAAGTTATATTGCAGTAAAAGGTGATGGTACTAGATGGGCTGATCGATCTATTATTGTTGCTACAGAAGATGATACACAAATTGTACTTAAAAGTTTTAAAGCAAATGGTACTGCAGATAAAACAAAAACAATAACATTATCAACTGGTGAGTATTATAGTTTTCACAATGGAGATGTGTCAGACGATACTACTCCGAATGATAACAATAAAATAACTAATTTTTCTTTTACATTAGTTGATGCAAATAAACCTGTAATTGTTTATACAGGTACAGCTCAAGGAGAAGAGGTAGATATGAATGTACTTTCACCAATTGAAGGTTGTGCAGGTTCTACTTACATACAAACCTCTAAGTTTAGAAAATATGATAGAAACAATTTACCTTATCAGGCTTATGTATTAACCAAAAGTAATGCAGGATTTAAGTTAAATAATGTAGTACAATTTGCCAATCAAGGTAAAAAAGTAGGCACAACAGATTGGTATTTATATACTTTTAATAATGATAATATATCAAATCCAGCTAACTTGGTAATAGAGCCTTTAACTGACGATTCAGGAGTTATAGCTTATCTTATTCAGCAAGGAGGAGGATTTTCTATGTCTGGATTATATTCTTCATTTGCTCCGTCATTGAAACAGCCAACCAAATTAGGTGGAGAAAATTGCGATCCAGTAACATTAAAAGCAGAACCTGGATATTTAGAATACAGATGGTACAGAAATGGTATTTTAATAGCTAATTCTAATGTAACATCATTAGTTATTACTCAATCGGGAAATTATTCTGTTCAGGCAAAAGCAAGTTGTGGTTGGATGGCGCAAACATCTCCTATTCCAATACAAATGTGTGGTGACGCCATATTTCAGGTAAATAAATTTGTTGATTTTGGATCACGTGATCCAGAATTACCTTTACCTCTTAATGAAGCAATCAAGTTTAAGATTACCATTCAAAATATTGGATTATTCGATATTACAAATATAGTTGTCGAAGATAAGTTGAGAGGAGAAACAGTAGCTTTATCGGGTCCATATAAAGATAATTATACAACGTTGTTAACACCAACAGAAATAACAAAAATGGAAGTTGGAGCTACTTGGTACTATACAGCAACTTATACCGTAACGTCTCAGTCTGTAGGCTATAATGTAACAACACTTACAAATAATGTAAGTGTAAAGGGTAAAAATACTGAAAATAAAGATGTTACTGGGTCGGGAAGTGTTGATTTTAATGTTATAAAGCATCGTTTAGCGGTTACAAATCCAATGTTATTAAACTCTGGTGTTAAATAAATAAAATCTATGAAAAATTTAAGAAAAAGCTGTTTAATATATATTCCTACAATTTGTAGTGCTGCTGCTATAAATGCACAAACAACTGTAGCTAGTTCTTTTTTCAACGAAGGAACAATTTCTGTAGCTTCAACAGGCGTTATTTCTACGCTGTATGATTTTGACAATCGTGAAAACGCAAAAGCAAATAACGATGGCACAATCTATTACTACAGCAACTTTAATAACGATGGTAATTATACGTTTAGCTCAGACAAAAAAACGAGTAAAGCCATTTTTACACCTTACGAAAGCAATAAAGGAATTCAAGTGATTAGCGGTGATGCATTAACTGATTTTTACAACGTAGATCTAAATAACAAAACACCACAAAAAGCTTTTGATTTAAAGGCAAATATTGATGTGTACGGAACAGTAGATTTTCAGGATGGAATTATTAGAGTAGATTCTTTAGAAAACAAAAAAACAGGATTCACAAACGGAATGCTAAGCTTTCAAAAAGGAGCAAAAACTACAAATGTAAGCGACAGAAGTCATGCAGAAGGTCAGGTAGAAAAAATTGGAAACGAATCATTTCAATACCCAAAAGGAGATAAAGGAATGTATCGTTATGCCAGAATATCTGCTCCACAAAGCGATAAAGACGCATTTACAGGACAATACATTACGGGCGATCATCAATTCTTCCGTTCAAGACCTACAACTGCCGGAATTATCAAATTATTAGATACACAAGAATATTGGTTAATTGACAGAGGAAACAACGTAAAAAGTGATATTCTTATAACCTTATCGTGGGATAAACGCACAACACCAGCAGAGTTATTAGTTGATCCAGAACATGATTTACACATTGTACGCTGGGATCAAGCTCAACAATTATGGGTAGATGAAGGTGGAGTTGTAGATATGTCTGAAAAAGAAATTACAACAGTATCTACTGTAAAAGGATATGGATTTTTTACACTAGCAACAGTTAAAAAAGATTGGATGTTAGATGGCGATATTGTAATCTATAATTTAGTTACTCCAAACGGAGATGGCAAAAACGATTATTTCCACATCGAAAACATCAATAAATATCCAAATAACACAGTTGAAATTTTTAACCGTTGGGGTATAAAAGTTTACGAAACAAAAGGATATGATACAAATGGTGATGGTAGCGCTAATGTATTTAGAGGTTACTCAGACGGACGTGTAACGGTTGATAAGAGTAAAATGCTTCCAAGCGGAACATATTATTATGTGTTAACGTATGAATACACGGATAAAAATGGTAGTCGAATGGTGAAGAAAGCAGCTAATCTACACTTAGACACCAACTAAAATTTGCATTGAATGAAATTAAATAAAACAATACAAACAGTAATATTGAGTAGTGTAAGCTTGGTTGGTATCAATCAGGCTTATGCTCAACAAGATCCTCAATATACCCAATATATGTACAATCATTCTATTATCAATCCAGCTTATGCAGGTACATTAGAAGGGTTAAATATATTCGGGCATTATCGTACGCAATGGGTAGGTTTGGAAGGAGCTCCAAAAACAGCAACTTTATCCGTAACAACTCCTCTTGGCGATTCTGGTTTAGGCTTAGGTGTAAACTTTGTAAACGATCATTTGGGGGTAATGGACGATAATACGTTATCGGTAGATTTATCTTACAGTGTAGATTTAAACTATCAATACAAATTATCTTTCGGATTAAATGGATCTATGAGTTTATTAGATGTTACATACAGTAAACTTCATATCTATAATCCGTCCGATCCAATTGCAGAAAACGATATCAAGAATGAGTTTTCAGGAAACGTTGGAGCAGGATTGTTTTTATATTCTGACAAAGCATATGTTGGTTTATCAGCACCCGGATTATTAAATCGTTATCGTTATAATGACAATGCGGCAAGTGCCATTAAAGAAAAAACACATTTGTACTTAACCGGAGGATATGTTTTTGATTTAACCAGAGATTGGAAATTTAAACCTGCCGCAATGATAAAAGCTGTAAGCGGAGCACCACTTCAGGTAGATGTTTCTGCAAACTTTTTATACGCAGAGCGATTTACATTTGGAGCAGCTTATCGTTGGGATGCAGCAGTGAGCGGATTAGTAGGTTTTCAAGTAACCGACAATTTAATGATTGGTTATAGCTATGATGCTGATACAATGAAGCTAGCAAACTACAATTCAGGTTCGCATGAAATTTTCTTAAGATTTACATTAACTAAGAACAACAAGCGTATCAATACGCCGCGTTTCTTCTAAAAATGTTTTATGGTTAGAAAAATACTACAAATTGGAATATTCGGCTTAGTGCTAAGTATAGCAACAATGGCCAATGCCCAAATAAAAAAAGAGAAAATCGCCGATAAAGATTTTGATAATTATGCTTATGTTAATGCAATCGAGATTTACGAACGCATGGCAGATAAAGGTTATATAAACACATCAATCTTAGAAAACTTAGCCAACGCATATTATTTTAATGGAAAGTTTGCAGAAGCTAATAAATGGTACAGAGAACTTTTCGAAGGAACGTATCCACACAAAGATTTAAACAAAATTCCTTCAGAATATTATTATCGTTATGCACAAACGCTAAAAACCGTTGGAGATTACAACAAGTCAAATAATATCATGAATAAATTTGCAGAATTAGAGGCAAATGATTCAAGAACATTGTTGTTTGAAAAGAATAAGAATTACAAAGAAACCATCGAGGCAAGAGCAGGACGTTTTGAGTTAACAAACTTAAAAATTAATAGCGCTTATTCTGATTATGGCGGAACGATTTATGGCGATCAATTTGTATTTACTTCTGCCCGAAATACAGAAGATGCAAGCAAAAGCCAAATTCACAGCTGGACCAATCAGAGTTTTACAACGCTTTATAGCTCAAAAATTCTCCCAAATGGTGCCTTTGAAAAACCAGTTTTGTTTGATAAAAAGATGGATTCTCATGTAAACGAAGCATCAGCAGTATTTACCAAAGACGGAAATACGATGTATTTTACAAGAAATAATGCAAAATCAAACGGAAGAAGTAAGCAAAATAAACAAGATACTTCTGTATTAAAAATTTATAAAGCTACAAAACAAGAAAATGGCACTTGGGGTAACGTAATAGCGCTAGCCATAAATTCTGACGATTATAATACGGCTCATCCAGCATTAACACCAGATGAAAAATGGTTGTACTTTGCTTCAGATAGAGATGGTACATATGGTCAGGCTGATTTATTTAGAGTTGGATTGCTAGATCAAGGCCAATTAGGTCCGGTAGAAAATCTAGGAAAAGTAATTAATACTTCTGGTAGAGAAACATTTCCATTTATTTCATCTAATTATGAGTTGTATTTCGCTTCAGACGGACATCCAGGATTGGGAGGATTAGATGTATTTGTGTCAAAAATTTATCCAGACGGTAGTTTTGGCCCTGTGGTAAATATGAGCGAACCAATTAATACAGGTTATGATGATTTCGCTTTTTATTTTGATCCAAAGTTAAAAAGAGGTTTCGTAAGTTCTAATCGACCAGGTGGCATTGGATCTGACGATATTTATTTTGTAGAAGCAACACAATGTCAAGGCAATTTAAAAGGAAAAGTATTTGATGTAGATACAAACGAAATTTTAGCTAATGCAATGCTAATTATTTCCGATGCAATGTACCAAACACAAGATACTATTTACTCAGATAGCAAAGGAAATTATATTACTTCTTTGTTAGATTGTGGAAATAAATACCGTATAAAAGCAGTAGTTGAAGGATATAATACTGTAGAAATTTCAACCATATTAAGTGAAGATCCAGCTAAGCGCATTGTTGATGTGCCAATGGAAAAAACACAAAAACCAATTGGAATAAACGACGATTTATTTAAAACACTGAAGCTTGAGCCAATTTACTTTGATTTTGATAAATCAAACATTCGACCAGATGCAGCTTTAGAATTAATGAAGATTGTTGAAGTAATGAAGCAGTATCCTACAATGACAATCGATGTGCGTTCGCATACAGATAGTAGAGGTAATGATGCTTATAATTTAGCATTGTCAGACCGAAGAGTAAAATCTACAATTAAATGGATGACAGAGCACGGTATTGCTCCAGATCGTTTAACTGGTAGAGGATATGGAGAAACTCAATTGTTAAACAAATGTAGCAACGGAGTACCTTGTACACCAGCAGAACATCAGTTAAACAGACGTAGTGAGTTTATTATTACAAAAATGTAAACAAACCATAGTAAATAAATACAACAACAAACAAAAAGCAGTAGTTATTATAACTACTGCTTTTTTATTTTCACAAAATTAATAACACATATATCTCTAAAAGTTGTGTGCAATAACATAATCTATATTAAGTATTCTATGCTAAACAAAACGTATATTTGATTTAATAAAAAAAACAGGTATGTCAAACGTAGATTTAGTAATTGAAGAAAGAGCAGCAAGTATTGGCAACTTTTTAGTTGGTAGGTTGTTGCCTTTTCGTCAGAAGCGAACAGTAGGTCCATTTGCTTTTATTGATCATATGGGACCTGTAAGTGTAATAGAACACGATAATTTAGATGTAGATCCGCATCCACACATTGGACTTTCTACTTTAACTTATTTGTTTGAAGGTGCAATTATGCACAGAGATAGCTTAGGTAGCGAAGTAGAAATTACTCCAGGTGCAGTAAATTGGATGACAGCAGGTAAGGGAGTAGTACATTCTGAACGTATGCCAAATGGTATTCGTCAAAATAATCCTGATGTAAAATTACATGGTTTACAAATTTGGATTGCTTTGCCAAAAGAGTTAGAAGAAACAGATCCTTCTTTTGTTCATATCGAGGCAAATAATTTGCCCAAATGGGAAAAAGATGGTGTATCTTATCAATTAATAGCTGGTAAAGCATTAGAACATGAATCGCCAGTGCCTGTTTATACTCCATTGTATTTTATTGAAATAAAAAGCGATAAGCAAGCCACTATCAATATTGGCGATGGTTTATTTGGCGAAGCTGCTTTGTATATCTTAGAAGGAAGTATAAAAAGCGGAAATCATACGTATGAATCTAAAAATATTTTAATTTCCAACGACAGTACTTTATGTTCGTTCGAAATAGAAGCCAATACAACGGTGTATATTTTTGGAGGAGAACCGTTGCCAGAAGAACGTTATATTCTTTGGAACTTTGTATCGCATGATCCTAAGCGATTAGAAAAGGCAAAACAAGATTGGATTGCACAAAATCATGATGCATTTCCAACAATTCCTGGTGATGATGAGAGTTATGTTCCTTTTCCAGAAGAAATGAAAAATTTTAAACCCAAAACCAATTAATTCAAAATAATATGGAAGTTCAAGTAAAAGCAACATTAGGCACAACTTTATATCAAACAAAAGTAATTGCTGGTAATAATGAATTAATTAGCGATGAACCACAAAATATAGGTGGAGGCAACAAAGGTTTTAATCCGTTTGAGTTATTAGCCTCTTCATTAGCAACTTGTACAGCAGCAACCTTGCGTATGTATATAGACAGAAAACAATGGTTGGTTGATGAAATAGTTGTAGATGTAGAATTGATTGAAGATAAAGAAAATAAAACAACAAATTTTAAACGTGCTATTTCATTTGTAGGTGGAAATATAGATGAAGAACAAAAGAAGCGTTTGTATTTAATTGCAGAAAAATGTCCAGTACACCGCGTAATTACCGGAAATGTAATAGTTAACACCACAATTTAATTTAAAAAACTATTTTTTTTTGCAGAGGAAAGCAATATCATATAGAATAATATGAGTAAATAATAGTTTAAACATAAAATCAAACACCTCGTTTAAATTTTTTAAACGAGGTGTTTGATTTTATAATAACGAAACAGTTATCAGATTAACTACTCAGTGTTTTTGCAAGATATACCCAAGTTGGTGCCGCAATAACAAATCCAATAACGCTTACTGCAAGACTTGATGTTGCTTGACGAGTATAAACGTCATATTGTCCTGAGATGATTACCCCAGAAAATGCTGGAGGTAAAGCAACTCCTAAAACAAGCATTTGAAGTGTTAAACTATTTAGATCAAAAGCCAAGCCTGCTATTAAAAAAACGGCTGGCATCAATACAAGTTTAAACACAGTGTTGTAAGCAATCTCCCAATCCAATTCAAATTTGTAGGCAGCAAGTGTAAGTCCAGCCGCAAAAACAGCTACACTTGAATTTGCTTGTGCAAGTAATTGAAAAGTAGGTTCAAGTTGCGTTGGCAATTTAATTCCCAAAAGAACAAATACAACAGCAAGGAGCGGAGCCCAAACAACAGGTTGTTTTAGAGAGTTAAGTAATGCTTTTCCACCTTGGTTTTTATTGTTTCCATCTGCATTGCTTTGACCGGAATTTAATAAGTATAATCCAATAGGAAGGGTGATTGCATTAACAATAATAGCAATAATGGCAACAACCAATCCAGTTTCAATTCCGGTTCCGTAAAGTGGATCAAGAATAGCATAGCCTAGAAAACCTATTGTTGGAGATCCAGCTACAAGAGCACATACTGCACCTTCAGCTTTTGATCGCTTAAAAAACCGTTGTATGGTATAATAAGAAACCATGAATAATATTATAAGTCCCACAAGAGATATAATACTTAAGGCGGCATTTTCAAACAGCATCTTTCTATCTGCTCTTACGATTGAAATAAATAAAGCTGCTGGCAAAGCGTAATCTAAAACAAGTTTATTAAAAATTTGAGATTGCCCTTTCTGAAAAACGTTCTTTTTTCCGCTGATATAGGCAATAGCCATAATAACTAAAATTGGCAACAGATCGGAAAAAAGCATCTTAGACATAAAATCTTCCATAGATGTATTTTTGAGTTTTAATAAAGCCAACTGTTTACGCAGTAGCTGATATACATTAGTGTTAAATCAATAATCTAATTTTGAATTACATCAAAATAGATTAACCTTTAACGATAGTTTTATATTCTTTACGCAATGAATCAGTAAATGGTTTGTCAATGTCAAGATGCCCCGTAACTAATTCTTTTGGCATAAGTGCCATCCAGTTATTTAATGATACATCGCTGTATTTTCCTTTGTGAAACACATTTAGAACTCTTACTGGTTCGTCTCCAATATTTTCGATATAGTGAGACAAGGTTCTTGGAACATATCCAACATCTCCTGCTTCATAATCAAAAGTTCGTGCGTTACTCACTGCATCAAATACAGTCATACGCGCTTTACCACTAATATAGTATTGCAACTCATCAGCATCTGGATGCCAATGGATTTCTCTCATTCCACCTGGCTCTAAATCGATAATAAGTGTTGCAAGATCAGTAACTTCAAATGTTTCATTATCAACTAACTGTGTTGCTCCGCCTTCAAAAACTTTTTTAGGCTGTTTAGATGCTTTATATACATATTTGCTTGTAAAACTCACAGCGCCAAGCTCTTTTCTCACTTCTTCAAGCGGTCCTGGAACAGGTAAGCGGAAAATATATTTTTCACGTGCAGGAATGCCGTCAAATACTGATTCAGACACGCCGAAGTTTTTTGCCAAAACTTCTTTAGGTGTATGGGCAAAAAGTTCTGTTACTAACAATGTTTGGTTTTCAGAGAAATTACCATCATTAAACACCAAAACAAATTCAGTACCTTCATCATCTAGTCCTTGAATGGCATGTGGAAAACCTGGAGGCGCATACCAAAGATCACCTTCCTCTAAATCTTCAATTAAAACATTGCGTTGATCATCAATTAAATAAAATCTAACTTTTCCTTTAAGCACATAGGCCCATTCACCTTCTTTATGCCAATGAAGTTCACGAACAACGCCAGCAGGAAGTCGCATATTTACAATAGCCATTTCCTCCATACTTCCCATTTCTCTTTGTGTTACTTCACGAGCCCAACCGCCATCTTCCAAGCGATTATGTGCCATTGCAAATGGAAATTTTAAGTTCGGAATACCTCCATTATCTGTTTCAGGAGGCAATAAGATGTCAGGATTTTGTTTTTCAATTTCAGGGTTACGAGGGCCGATAATATCTGCACCTTTTGCTCCACGAATCGGTTGTTGATTTTTCATAATTACAATATAAAATTAAAAGTTTTTAAAAAATTAGAAATACTAATGTAATTAGAAATAGTTTTAAATAAAAATATTTGTAAAATATTTTATTTTTTAAGTGTTTTGATTGATAAATATTTATTTTTTAACTCAATGTGTATGTGGGGTATTTTAATACAAAATAACCATACAAAATAAGTTGTTAAATTATTGTTTATTAGTGTGTTGTGTTTTTTATGGAAATGGAAAGTGAATTGATGTTTCTAACAAATCACGAATATGAAAAAGTAAATGGAAATTTTTGAAAGGAGTAAATGGAAATTGTTAGCCAATTATCAAATCGAAGAGTTTTTACGTCTTTATTATTTTTTAATTATTATAAATTACTTTAGATTCACCAATAATTAAATCCTTAAAAAGAAATACTCTACCATTATGTAGTATTATCACCCTGAATAAAATAGGTTTATATACATATTGATCTCTTACAAATGATACTGCATAAATGTAATCATCCTTTTTAAAAGCATAATCGGTGATAAATCTATCATAACAATTATTTAGACGATCAGCTTCTTCGTCAGTAAGTATTTGTTTTTCATCTGATTCAAAAGGATAAATACGATACGTGCCAGGTTGTCCGGTAACATACCTATGCCAAGCTGGAAGATGTGTTTTTAATGCTTGTGTGGCTAAATTATTACTGTAATGAGATCATTGTACATCACTCATAGCTTTTAAATCAACTTCTTGTGCACTTAAATTTGAAAATGAAATAAGTAAAACTAGCAGAAATAAAATTTGCTTCACGATTTATGAGTTTATATTTATTAAACATCTAATGTATAAATATTTATTTACATTAGTGGTCAATTAAACGATTCCAACGCAGCAAACAGATGAAATAAATACGGATATAGGTGTTTTTTTATGAAACTACATCGTGTTTTGTTTCGTAAAAATTCATCTGGAAGCAGTAATTGTAAACCAAAATAGAACAAATTAGAACGTAATATGAGTAATACAAAGGATTTAGACAAAATTTGGACAGCCAGATGGGATGACCGATATAGTAAAAACGAGTTTGCTTATGGCGAACAGCCAAACAATTATTTGAAAGAAAATTTAACTGAATTATCTGTTGGAACAATCCTTTTTCCAGCAGAAGGTGAAGGACGAAATGCTGTTTATGCAGCTAAAATTGGTTGGACAGTTACTGCATTTGATATAAGTATTGAAGGATAGAAAAAAGCGTTTAAACTTGCCGAAAAAAATAATGTAAAAATTGATTACAAAGTTGGCAAATTAGAAACATTGAATTTTGAGAACCAACAATTTGATGCCATTGCTTTGATTTACGCACATTTTCCTGCGGAAATTAAATCATATTACCACAAAATTCTTGACAGATATTTAAAAGTAAATGGCATAATAATATTTGAATCTTTTAGCAAAAAACATATTGATTATGTAACCGCAAATGAAAATGTTGGTGGACCAAAAGATATTGACAGTTTATTCTCAATAGACGAAATTAAAGCAGACTTTCCAAACTATGAAATTATAGAATTGGAAGAAAAAGAAATTAATTTAAATGAAGGGCTTTTTCACAATGGAACTGGTTCTGTAATAAGGTTTATAGGGCGAAAAACAACGAACCGCTAATACTCCTATTGTACGTAAAACCTAAAATATTACTTTACAAAAGCCCGAACTACTTTAACAGTTTTGTTTTTTCTGTTTTAAGACAAATTAATTATATTAGTTTTATATGAAATTTATAATAAGTTTGTTTCGTGAAAAAAAACATTCTAGCGAGTATTATTGAAGATTAGAAATTATGGAATATCAAGAAGAATCTATTAAAAATTTTCTATCTAAACTATCCGTATTGGATTACAAATTTAGATTATTAGAAAAAGGTAAAGAACAATTTAATATCTTTTCGGCACTTCATAAAGAAAATGACGAGGTTAGATTACACTCTAGGTTTATATCTGTACTATTATCTCCAACAAGTAGACATAACAAAAAAGATACTTTTTTAAAACTATTGTAATTGATCAATTTGAATTAGAAGAAGCTGTAGTTTACCCAAATGAATATCAAAAATCTGAATATAAGGAAATAGATATCCTAATCATCAATCGACGTTCTAAACAAGCGATTATCATTGAAAATAAAATTGGAGCTGGAGATTCTAATCATGAAGATAGAGGTCAATTAGAAGGATATTACGAATTAGTGCATAAGTTAGAGAATATTCCTAAAGAAAATATAAATGTATTTTACTTAACATTAGACGGTCATTTACCATCTAACGAAAGTTTAGGAAAATATAAAACTATCGAAAACTTGAATGGAAGAATGATAGATTATGAACACGAAATACAAAATTGGTTGAATTTGTGTTTACAAGAATGCATTTTTCAACCATTTTTAAGAGAAAGTATAATCCAATATATTAATCTAATAAAAAAAATGACTAACGATAATACTGATATTCAAGAAAGAATTGAAATTAAAAATTTAATAGCTAGTTCTAATGAAACTATGTTAAGTACTAAATTATTAATTGAAAATTTTAAACATGTAAAATGGCATACTGTTTTTGATTTTTGGAATGAGTTAGCAAATGAATTAGAAAAAAAGAGTGCTACTATATCTATAAAACCTACACCAGAAGAAATAACTAATACAACTCATTATGAAATATATAAAAATTCATATGAAAAATTAAATGATTATGGTATTAGGTTCGTAATTAATGATTTTAACTTTTATGTTTGGAATACTAGCGAAGATTGGATTTATTGGGGAATAGAGAAGAAGTTTCTAACACCAACACAAATTGTACATTTAAACCGATTTGTAGAACTGAATAAAACATTTTTTAAGGATAATGGAAATGAATATTGGAAATTTTTGACACTGTACCAAAAACTGTGTAAGTATAAAATTCTGCTTGGGTTAAAACCGAGCAGAATTTTTTTATATATTTAATATTTACATAGTTATGGAAACAAAAGACCTATTTCCGGATGAGTTTTTCAAACAGTTTAAA
>JASLED010000066.1 GCA_030151255.1 Flavobacterium sp. | reverse complement strand
TCAATTTTAAAACACAATTCAAAATCGTCTAAATAAATTTTTCAATCTAAAGTAGATGTGCTATTTTTGCCTTTCCGCAGTAATGTGGGTATTTAGCAAAGTCTGTATTTAGAATAGGAAACTATTCATGAAAAGTAAAGTCATATGAGAGAAATTACAAAAGAAGTTTATCTAAAGTGGTATGAAGACATGCTGTTTTGGAGAAAGTTTGAAGACAAACTAGCAGCTTTATATATACAACAAAAAGTAAGAGGATTCTTACATTTGTATAATGGGCAGGAAGCAGTTTTGGCTGGAGCTTTACACGCAATGGATTTGTCAAAAGACAAAATGATTACAGCATACAGAAATCACGTGCAACCAATTGGTCTTGGTGTAGACCCTAAAAGAGTTATGGCCGAGTTACTTGGTAAAGCTACTGGTACATCTCAAGGTTTAGGTGGGTCTATGCACATTTTCTCGAAAGAGCATAACTTCTATGGAGGACATGGGATCGTTGGTGGTCAAATTCCTTTAGGTGCAGGATTGGCATTCGCAGATAAATATTTTGATAGAAAAGCTGTTACAATGTGTTATTTTGGTGATGGAGCTGCACGTCAGGGATCATTGCACGAAACATTCAATATGGCTATGAACTGGAAGTTACCAGTTATATTTATCATTGAAAACAATGGATATGCAATGGGAACTTCAGTAGAGCGTACAGCAAACCATACAGATATCTGGAAACTAGGTTTAGGTTATGAAATGCCTTGCGGACCAGTGGACGGAATGAATCCTGTAAAAGTTGCTGAAGCTATGTATGAAGCAATTGAAAGAGCTCGTCGTGGTGACGGACCAACATTGTTAGAAATGAAAACATACAGATACAGAGGTCACTCTATGTCTGATGCTCAACACTACAGAACAAAAGACGAGGTTGAAGAATATAGAAAAATAGATCCAATTACTCAAGTTTTAGACGTAATCAAAGAAAATGGTTATGCAACAGAAACTGAAATCGAAGCAATCGATCAAAGAGTAAAAGATTTAGTAGTTGAATGTGAGAAATTTGCAGAAGAATCTCCATTTCCAGCAACTAATGTGATGTACGACGTAGTATACGATCAAGAAGATTATCCTTTTTTACCTCATAGATTATAATAAATAATATGGCAGAAGTAATTACAATGCCACGCTTAAGCGACACCATGACAGAAGGTGTTGTTGCAGCATGGTTGAAAAAAGTTGGAGATAAAATTTCAGAAGGAGATATCTTAGCTGAAATTGAAACAGACAAAGCAACAATGGAATTCGAGTCTTTCTATGAAGGAACATTGTTATACATTGGATTACAAGAAGGAGAAGCTGCTCCAGTTGACTCACTTCTTGCTATTATTGGAAATGAAGGTGAAGATATTTCAGCTTTATTAAACGGAGGAGCATCAGTAGCACAACCTGCCGCTGAAGTTGCTACACCCAAAGCAGAAGAAACAAAACCTGTTGCACAAACTGTGGTTATTCCTCAAGGAGTAAAAGTAGTAACAATGCCTCGTTTGAGTGATACAATGACGGAAGGTACTGTAGCAAGTTGGATTAAAAAAGTAGGAGATAAAGTAGAAGAAGGTGATATTTTAGCTGAAATCGAAACAGATAAAGCAACAATGGAATTTGAAGCTTTTGAGTCTGGAACCTTACTTTATATTGGAATAAACGAAGGAGAATCTGCACCAATTGATAGTGTATTGGCTATTTTAGGACCTACAGGCACTGATGTTTCTGCTATTATAGCAAACGGAGGAGTTATAGAAAATTCTGTAACTGAAACTCCTGTATCAACAGCTACACCAGTAGTTGAAGAAAAACAAGTAGCAGCAGTAGCTCCAACAACTGAAACTGTAAATACAGGAAGAATCTTTGTTTCTCCTTTAGCGAAAAAAATTGCTGAAGAGAAAGGAGTAAATCTTTCACAAGTAAAAGGAAGCGGAGAAAACGGAAGAATTATTAAAAGAGACGTAGAAAACTTTACTCCAGTAGTAGCACAAGCTCCTGCGCAAGCTGCACCAGTAGCTCAAGCACCAGCTGTAGTTGCTGAGGTAAAACCATTTGTTCCAGCAGGTGAGATTTCATTCGATGAGGTGAAAAATTCTCAAATGCGTAAAACAATTGCTCGTCGTTTGGCAGAATCTAAGTTTACTGCTCCTCACTATTACTTAACGATCGAAATCGATATGGAAAATGCGATGGCGTCTCGTAAGTTAATTAACGAATTACCCGATACGAAAGTATCATTCAACGATATGGTGGTAAAAGCGTGTGCTATGGCATTGCGTAAACACCCACAAGTAAACACACAATGGAAAGAAGATGTAATGGTTTATAATCATCACATTGCTATTGGTGTTGCTGTTGCTGTTGACGAAGGATTGGTAGTACCTGTATTACCTTTCACAGATCAAATGTCGTTAACAACAATTGGTGGTAAAGTAAAAGAATTAGCAGGAAAAGCAAAATCTAAAAAACTGACACCAGCAGAAATGGAAGGAAGTACATTTACAGTATCTAACTTAGGTATGTTTGGTATTCAATCTTTCACATCAATTATTAATCAACCAAATTCAGCAATTTTATCAGTAGGTGCAATTGTAGAAAAGCCAGTGGTTAAAAATGGTCAAATCGTTGTAGGTAATACAATGACTGTTACTTTAGCATGTGATCATAGAACAGTTGATGGAGCTACAGGAGCTCAGTTTTTGCAAACTTTAAGAAGTTATATTGAGAATCCGGTTACAATGTTAGCATAATAACTGGAGTTACAACATAAAAAGCCTGCTTCTGTGCAGGCTTTTTTTATGAAATAAAGTTTAGTAATTTTACTTGTATTTTTAATTAAAAATAAAGAATGAGATATCTACTTTTATTAATAGGATTTTTGTTATTTCCATTGATAAGTTTTGCGCAATTGGTAAAAGAAAAATCAAATGTAGCATCAATCAGAAATATAGAAACAAGTTTGAATTATTTATCTTCCGATGAATTAATGGGAAGAGATACTCAATCGGAAGGAATTGAAAAAGCAGCATTGTATCTTATTGAAGAATTACAGAAATATGGTGTTAAACCTTATTTTTATAGCTATAAAGATACAGTACCAAGTTTAGAAAATACTTGGAATATTGTAGGTGTAATTCCAGGTAAAGATGCAAAACTTAAAAATGAATTAGTAGTATTAGGTGCGCATTACGATCATATAGGAATTTTAAAACCAATAGACGGCGATTCTATCGCAAACGGAGCAAATGATAATGCAACAGGCGTAAGTGTTTTGTTGGAGCTTGCAAGAAACTTAAATGAAGCTAAATTAAAACGAACCACACTAATTTGCTTTTTTGCTGCCGAAGAAAAAGGATTGATAGGATCAAAGCATTTAGCAAAACGATTAATGATAGAAAAAGCGAATGTAACATTAATGCTTAATTTTGAAATGCTTGGCTTGCCAATGAAGCAAGATTTTTTGATGTTTTTAACCGGATATGATCGATCAAATCTTGGAGAAAAAATAAATGAAATTGCGAAAGAAAATTTGGTAGGAAGATTGCCAATTGCAGAAAAATTGAATTTATTTGCACGTTCTGATAACTATTCTTTTTATGAAGAATTTTCTATTCCGAGTCAAACCTTTAGCACTTCTGATGAACCAAATCTAAAATATTATCATCACGTAAAAGACGAGGCACATTTGTTAGATATTGGTTTTATGACATCTCTAACGAATAAATTGATTCCTGTCGTTAAAAAATTGATTAACTTACCAGCTGGTGAAATACGATTGAAATAAACAAAATGAAAAATATTATTGTAACGGGTACAAGTCGTGGAATTGGCTTGGAAACGGTAAAAAAATTTGCTGCTTTAGGACATAATGTTTTAGCAGTTTCTAGAAAAATAGCTGAAGAATTAAAAACTTTGCCAAATGTAACTTGTTTATCTTTAGATATTACCGAGGAAGAAGATTTGCAACAAGTAATTGCTTTTGTAAAAAAAGAATGGAAGCAAATAGATATTTTAGTAAATAATGCAGGAGCTTTAGTAAATAAACCATTTGAAGAAATTACACAAGACGAATTTAACTGGGTTTACAAGGTAAATGTTTTTGGTGTTGCTCGATTGATTCAATTGTGTATTCCTTATTTTGCTATGAATAGCCACGTGGTTACAATTAGCAGTATGGGTGGCGTACAAGGTACAATGAAATTTGCAGGTTTAGCTGCTTACAGTTCTAGCAAAGGAGCAGTTACTATTTTAAGTGAATTGTTAGCAGAAGAATATAAAGAAAAAGGCATTTCTTTTAATGTAATCGCTTTAGGGGCTATTCAAACAGAAATGCTGGAAGAAGCTTTTCCTGGTTATCAAGCACCATTAATGCCAAACGAAATCAGTGAATATATTTGTGATTTTGCATTATCAGGAAATAAATATTTTAACGGAAAGGTTTTACAAGCATCTAGTACAACACCGTAAAGTTATTATATATTTTGATTGACATTTTAAGGCCTTATTTACCCGAACAATCAGTTGATGCTGTTTTTGAACTGATTAAGCATTATCGCGTTCATTTAAAAATTGTAAATGAGCGTGTAACTCGTCATGGTGATTATACCCGTGGATTGGATGGTAAACATATTATTACGGTAAATGCCAATCTGAATCCGTATCGTTTTTTAATGACATTGATTCATGAAATTGCTCATTTGGTAGCTTTTCAAAAATATGGAGGTCGCATTAAACCTCATGGCAACGAATGGAAAAGTACTTTTCAGTTGTTGATGATTCCTTTTTTGCGTCCTGAAATTTTTCCTAATCAATTATTACCTTTATTAAGCAATCATTTCAGAAATCCATCTGCCAGTAGTGATACCGATGAAAGATTATCGATTGCAATGAAAATGTTTGATAAAGTTGAAAAAAACAGCAATCAATGTTATGTTTATGAAATACCTTTAGGCAGTCATTTTAAAACGCATAACGGAAAGGTTTTTAAAAGAGGACCTATTAGAGTAAAACGTTTTGAATGCCTAGAAGTAGCCACAGGAAAAATATATACCTTTAAGGCAAATGCTGAGGTAGAAATGATGACACATTATGTTATAAAATAATGAAAGTATTATGAGTTCAAATTATTATGCTGTTATAATGGCTGGAGGAGTTGGATCGAGATTTTGGCCAGTAAGTACTCCAGAATTTCCAAAACAGTTTCACGATATGCTTGGATCAGGAGAAACATTGATTCAAAAAACATTTAAACGATTATCTCAATTGATACCGAAAGAGAATATTTTGATTTTAACCCATCAAAATTATCAAAGTATTGTTGAGGAACAATTGCCATCAGTAGAAAGAGAAAACATTATTTTAGAGCCAGCAATGCGCAATACAGCACCTTGTATTTTGTATGCAGCAATGAAAATTAAAAAGATGAATCATGATGCAGTAATGGTTGTTGCACCAAGTGATCATTGGATTGAGGATGAACTACAATTTATATCTAATTTACAACGCACGTTTGATGTTTGTGAAAGAGATAAAGTATTAATGACATTGGGTATTTTACCCACATTTCCGAATACAGGTTATGGGTATATCGAGTTTAATAAATTGGATTCAAGACCAATAAAAAAGGTAGTTCAATTTAGAGAAAAACCAGATTATGTAACAGCTAGAAAATTTATTCAAAGTCGCCATTTTTTGTGGAACTCAGGAATTTTTGTTTGGAGTGTTGGGGCAATTTTAGATGCATTTTCGGAATTTCAGCCTGCTATGACAGAATTGTTCGATCAAGGTTACGATGCCTTTAATACAGCTAATGAAAGAGTATTTATTGAAGCAAATTATGATAAAGCAGAAAATATTTCTATTGATTATGCTGTAATGGAAAAGGCAAATAATGTTTATGTATTGCCAGCTACTTTTGATTGGAATGATTTAGGAACTTGGGGATCGTTATATGAAAAATTACCAAAAGACCAGTATGATAATGCTATTGTAAATGCCGAAACTTATTTTAATAATTCTACAAATAATATTGTTCGAGCAGATAAAAATAAATTGGTAGTAATTGATGGATTAAATGATTATATTATTGTGGATAAAGAAGATATCTTATTGATTTATCCGAAGAAGAAGGAACAAGAAATAAAATCATTAAGTCAATATATTGCAGATCAGAAAAAATAAAAATAAAAAAACCAAAGCACATCGCTTTGGTTTTTTTGTATATATCAAGATATTATTTTTTTGCATCGATGTGTCTAATTGCGTCACGAACCATTTGAAATAATTCAGATGAATAAACAAAATCTACAACATCTTCATTATCTGTTTGAATAATTTCTTTGTGATTTCCAGACCAAGCCAGCAATCCGTTTTTTAAGAATACAATATGTTCTCCAATTTCTAATACAGAGTTCATATCATGTGTGTTAATTACAGTTGTAATTCCGTATTCATGTGTTATTTCTTGAATCAAATTATCAATTACAATTGCTGTTTTTGGATCTAAACCAGAGTTAGGTTCATCACAAAATAAATATTTCGGATTGTTTACAATTGCACGAGCAATTGCCACCCTTTTCTGCATTCCTCCAGATATTTCAGAAGGTTTTTTCTTATTTGCATTAATAAGATTTACACGATCAATTACTTCATTTACGCGAAAAGAAATTTCTTTATCTGTTTTATTAGTAAACATTCTTAACGGAAATGCAATGTTTTCTTCTACAGTCATGGAATCGAAAAGAGCACTTCCTTGAAAAACCATTCCAATTTCTGTACGCAATTCTCTTCGTTGATTTTTATTCATATCAGCATACACGCGTCCGTCAAAAAGAATTCTTCCATTGTCTGATTGATGGATTCCTAATAACGTTTTAAGAAAAACAGTTTTTCCAGAACCACTTTGTCCAATGATTAGATTTGTTTTTCCTGTTTCAAAAGTAGTTGTAATTCCTTTTAAAACTTTGGATCCACTAAATGCTTTCTCTATGTTTTGTACTTCAATCATAATCTAATTACTTAATAACAATGAAGTTAATATATAGTTTGTAAGAATAATAGCTACACTTGTCCATACGAAAGCTGTGGTACTTGCTTTTCCTACTTCCAAAGCTCCGCCTTTCATATAATAGCCAAAATAAGCAGGAATAGTTGCTAATAAAAATCCAAATATTGTGGTTTTAATAAATGCATATAGTATATGAAAGGGAATAAAATCTTCCTGTAAACCAACAATAAATTGTTCTGATGTAACAAAATTACCCATTACGCCGCCAAACCATCCACCAAGAATACCCAAAAACATACTGATTCCAATTACGAAAGGATAAAGTAATACAGCAACAAGTTTTGGAAAAACAAGATAGTTTACCGAGCTAACTCCCATTACTTCTAAAGCGTCAATTTGTTCAGTTACTCGCATTGTTCCGATACTTGAAGTAATGAATGATCCCATTTTACCTGCCATAATTATAGAAATAAAAGTAGGTGCAAACTCTAAAATTACGGATTGACGAGTAGCAAATCCAATTAAGTATTTTGGAATTAATGGATTGGTAAGGTTTAGTGCAGTTTGTATAGCAACAACACCTCCAACAAAGAAGGAAAGAAAGGCAACAATACCTAACGAACCAATAATTAAATCGTCTATTTCTTTGAATATTAGCTCTTTCATTACTTTCCATTTGGTCATTTTGCTGAAAATTTCTTTCAACATTATAAAATATTGACCAATATGGGTTAATCCTGATTTTATCATAAAAAATAAATATTGGCTAAATTACCAATTAGAAATGAGTTTTTAAGTTTATTGTTCTAAAAAGTATTAGAAAAGCTTTGATTTTATTTTTTCCCATCGAAAATTTCTAATAAACTTCCCTTGTTCTGCATTAACTAAATAGGTTTTTTTTGCTTTTTTTGCCTTTAAAAATCCATGTAAATAATCAATTGCAAGCAATGGCTTTTTTTTCTTTAAAGCTAATTTTGTACTTGCAATTAATGTAAGTAAAAAGCCATAATGTAAGCAATAGAAAGCTTCGCCTTGTTTGTATCTGGCTGTTTTGTCATATTGTGCACCAGTAGGTTTTAGGTGTTTTATTTGTAAATCTTCTCGCACAATTATTTCCCACTCATAATATCTACAAAGCAATTCATCTACTGTATCCCAGCCCATGGCAGGTTTTAGTCCGCCAATTTGTTCAAAACATTCTTTTCTATAAGCTTTAAAAGCTCCTCTTATATGATCTTTATCTGTTAGATTTTCGATAATCCATTGATTGTTTTTCTCAATAAGTGCCATGCCGCCAACCATTCCAACTTTTTTGTTTTGTTGAAATTCTTTTGAAACTTCCTCAAAATAGTTTGTTGGTAAAATAAGATCGGCATCAAGCTTTACAATTACATCAAAGCTATTGATATCTGTAATTGTAGCCAAGCCAAAATTAAAAGCTTGAATAACTTTGCTGCCAGGCAAGTGAATTTGCTTAGAATCTTTATGTATCAATTTAATCCAAGGATAATCCTGATTAAATTTCTGAATAATAGCTGCTGTTTCATCTGTGGAATTATCATTTACAACAACAATATAGCTAGGAAGTAGCGATTGTTGCGTAATACTGCGCAAAGTATGTTTAATATATTTTGCTTCGTTGTAGGCTGGTATTATAACAACGTATTTCATAAGCTTGTTTTTTAGTTCAACAAGTAGATGTTGATGGACAAAAGTATAAAAAAATGTAGTTAAGCGCCGAATAGCCATTATATTTGTATAAGTAACATAACCAAAACAATGGAAAAAGGAATATCTACCAAGCAAGCATTTTTGTTTACACTAATTAATTATGTTGGTGTGCTGATAGGAGTAGTTTCTACAATTCTTATTTATCCGCAAGATAAAGAAATGCTTGGTATTGTTCGTTTTGTTGATGCTTTTGCACAAATTATGTATCCTGTTATAGTGCTTGGAAGTACGCATGCTTTAATTAACTTCTATCCTCAGCTCAGTCTAAAATTACAACATAAACTTTTTGGTTATAGTTTAATCTCTCTTGCTAAGTTATCTGTTTGGGTAGGTTTAATGTTGTTGTTTATCGGATATTTATATCAAGGAGAAGAAATGGCTTATGCTAAATATGCTTTTCCGCTGGCTATTTTTATGGCTTATATTGAATTGTTTAAACGACAAGCAACCAATTTACAGAAACTATCATTTCCTACTTTTTTTGAAAAGATAATACCAAAAATTACTTTACCCGCAGCTTTTTTGGCGGTTTTATATTCTTCTGTTTCTATTGATGAGGGCTTAACGGCATATGTGTTTGGATATGCAATAATTACATTTGTAATAGGCTATTATGTATATAGCATTTATCCTTTTAAGATTGAAGGAAATTATACTGATTTGTTTCAGCAACTCAGTAAGAAAAAATATTACGCATATAGTTTGTTTGCTTTTGCTGGAAGTTTTGGTTCTTTCTTTGCTTTTCGAGTAGATTCATTAATGATTCCTTATTTTATTTCGTATGAAGCAAACGGAACATATAATATTGGTATTACATTGGCTTCTACATTGGCAATTCCTGCAACTGGCGTTTTTGCTTTATATGCACCAGTTATTTCTGATTTAATTAAAAACGTACGTTTAAAACAACTGAATGAGAAATACAAAGAAGTAGCAAAGGTTTTATTTTTTGTAGGAATGATATTATTTTCTTGTGTGGCAGTTGGAATTGAACCTTTGTTTCGATTATTACCTACTTATGATAAGCTTGCATCCTCAATTCCCATCATTTATTTGTTGGGAGTAAATGTTGTGGTAAATATGTCAACAGGTTTTAATTCTGAAATAATATCATATTCTAAATATTATCGTTTCAACCTTATTTCTATTCTAGCCTTAATGGTAGTAAATATAGCTATGAATTTATGGTTTTTAACCCAAACCAATTTAGGAATATTTGGAGTAGGCGTGGCATCTTTTATTAGCCTTACCATGTTTAACATTGCCAAAACGATTTATATTTATAAGAAAATGAAACTTTGGCCGTTTGATAACTCTTTTGTAAAATTAATGTTTAGTTTATTTGCTGTTTTAGCGGTAGGCATACTTGTGCCAATTATAAATCAGAGTTATTTATATACTTTAATTATAAAAGTGTTATTTGTTATTTTATGTGGAATTTTAATTATTGTAAAAACAAATTGGGTACTTATAATTAAGTTTAAATTAATAGAATTAAAAAGTAAATTTATCCGTTAAAGCTAAAAAAATGCAGTTAACCTAAAACCTAAAGAAACATAGTTGAACGGAGATTTTTCATACTCAACTTGAGATTCATTTGGTTGAAGAGGAACATTATCTGGATTGTAAGTGAATTTATAATTCGATTGGCTGTGCGCAAATTCAGAGTAAGCAGTAATACCTAAGTTGTCAGTAATATGATAGGTAAGCGCTAATCCAGGTGTGTATTGTATAGTGTTTTTTGGCTGGTAAGTAGCTAAAACAAGATCGTCATTTGATGTTGTATATGTAGTTTCGTTTTGCGAATAATAAGTGTTTTTCATTGTAATTTCTCCTTGTGCTCCAACTGTGTAACCTATTAATAATTTTGCTGTTAAGCTCCATTTATCAGAGAAATCTAAATTGTAATATGGCCCCAGAGATATTGTTAAATAACCCGGAGCATCAGTATATAATGCAGAACTTATTTCTTCAGAAAATATTCCTAATTCATCTATATTTAATGATTTTATAGGAAAGCTTGTTATAACAAATTGACCTCCAATTCCCCAATGTTTACGAAAAAAATAAGCGCCTTCTAAGCCAGCTTCCCAACCAACTTTTGATAAACTACCTTGTTTTTCGCTTTCTAATAAACTTTCCAATGATCCTGCAAATCCAACTTTTAAACTTAAAAAAGATGGATTGTCATGACTTTCTAATTCAGATAATAAGCTTAAATTATCTCCTTTGTTTCCATATATTTTGTCAATAAAAAAATAAGCTAATTGTGTAGATAGAATTCCAATTCCTGCGCCAGCAAAAATATCAGATACCCAATGTCTATTGTTTAAACTTCTTCCAACACCTGTCATTGTTGCTATTCCATATCCAGTGATAGAGTATCCAGAATTTACTAAACCATATTCTTTATCTAAAAATGTAGCATTGTTAAATGCCATGGCTGTATGTCCTGACGGGAAAGAGTTTCGTTTAGAGCCATCAGGTCTTTCTACTTTTGCAGAATATTTTATTCCATTTACTAAAACAGCCATTATACCAATACTTGTTGCATAGGTGATTGTTGAACGTTTGATATCGTTCCGACCTTTTACACCTGCTGCTTTTAGTCCAAATGTAGCTACTGCTGGAACGTATTGTAAGTAATCGTCAAAGTGATATTTAAAGGTAGGAATATATCTATCTCTAATATCTTTTATGTCTTTTCTGCTATTCCAGGTAACTGCTGCACTTGCTAACAAGATGGCTGGTGTAAAACCAATTTGTACAGCTTCTTTTTCAAAAAATGTTTTATGAGTAGTGTTTTCTTTGATGTTTATCTCAAAGTTAGGCGAATCAAATACAGAATTTGGAACTTCTAGTTTCTGAGAATAACAAATGCAGTTTATAATACTAAATAAAAAAAGAGAAATAAAATTGCGCTTCATTAATAGTGTAGTTCATTTAATGCACTGTAAAAATAGATTAATTTAATTTATTATATCTAAAATTGTTAATTTTTCTTTTTTTTAATTCTTTTTTTGTGATGAATTTATTTTTATGTTTTTTAATGTGTGGATTAATGTAAAAGCATCTAAAATACAGCTGTTTTGAGATGTATTGTGTGTTTAATTGTTAAAAAACAATGTTTTTTTGTGTTTTAGGTTGAATGGAATGTTTTTTGTAATTATAAATATATAAGAATAAAAAATACAATAACGTCGACAGGAAAGTATTTGTAGAATAGAAGTTAAACGAGTAAAAGATAATGTAATGGATAAATTTGTAAAAGGGGTGATTGGGTTAAGTACATTAGCTTTGATATTAGATTTATTTGACCTATTTAATTTTAGTGGAGTTAATATTGTCTGTTATACTTTATTGCTCTTCTGTGGATTATATTTTGTATTGAAAAAAAGAGAAATAGAAGATTAATGTAAAAATTAAAATAAAAAAACCAGCTCAAATAAGAGCTGGTTTTTTTTGCTTTTTAGCTTTCAATGTAAGCCTCAATTGGCGCACAAGAACAAACTAAATTTCTGTCTCCATAAGCATCGTCAATACGACGTACTGTTGGCCAGAATTTATTATCTGCAACATATTCTAACGGATACGCTGCTTTTTGTCTTGAATATGGTAAATCCCAATTATCAGCAGTTAATAATGCTAACGTATGTGGAGCATTTTTCAACTCGTTTACTGGATTTTCAATTGTTGCATTTTCAATCTCTTGACGAATAGCAATCATTGCGTCACAAAAACGATCTAATTCTGATAAACTTTCACTTTCTGTAGGCTCAATCATTAATGTTCCTGCTACTGGAAAAGAAACCGTTGGAGCATGGAAACCGTAATCGATTAAACGTTTAGCAATATCTGTTACTTCAATTCCTTTTTCTTTAAATTCACGTACGTCAACAATCATTTCGTGAGCAGCACGTCCTTTTTCTCCAGTATATAAAATTGAATAATGACCTTCTAAACGCGATTTCATATAATTCGCATTCAAAATAGCTGTTGAGGTAGCATGCATAAGTCCATCTACACCTAGCATAACAATATATCCGTAAGAAATTAAACAAACTAATGCTGATCCGTAAGGAGCTGAAGAGATAGAAGAAATAGCATTTTTACCACCTACTTTTATTAATGGGTTTGAAGGTAAAAATTCTACTAAATGCTCTGCCACACAGATTGGTCCAACTCCAGGTCCACCTCCTCCGTGAGGAATAGCAAATGTTTTATGTAAATTTAAGTGACAAACGTCTGCGCCAATTGTAGCTGGATTTGTAAATCCTACTTGCGCGTTCATGTTTGCACCATCCATATAAACTTGTCCGCCATTGTCATGAATAATTTGAGTAATTTCCATGATAGCCGATTCGTAAACTCCGTGAGTAGACGGATAAGTTACCATTAAACAAGATAAATTATCTTTGTGTAACTCTGCTTTTTCACGTAAATCTTGTACATCAATATTTCCTTCAGGAGTTGTTTTTGTTACAACAACTTTCATTCCAGCCATAGCAGCAGATGCAGGATTTGTTCCGTGAGCAGAAGCAGGAATTAAGGCAATAGTTCTTTGGAAATCTCCTCTTGAATGGTGGTAAGCACGAATAGCCATTAATCCAGCGTATTCTCCTTGTGCACCAGAGTTTGGTTGTAAAGTTGTACCTGCAAAACCAGTAATTTCGCTTAATTTATCTTCTAGGTCTTTCAACATTTCAAGATATCCTTGCGCTTGGTCAATTGGTGCAAATGGGTGAACATTGTTCCACTGCGGATTACTCAACGGTAACATTTCGGCAGCAGCATTCAATTTCATTGTACAAGATCCTAAAGAAATCATAGATTGGTTTAATGCTAAATCTTTACGTTCTAAACGTTTGATATAACGCATTAAATCAGTTTCTGAATGATAACTATTAAACACATCGTGCTCTAAAAATTTAGAAGTACGTTGTAATTTTTCTGGGAAATTGGTTGTTGTTTCATTCAACGTTTCAACTGTGAAAGCTTCTTTACCTAAGGCTTGAGCAAAGATCGAAATAATTGTATTAATATCATTTAAATCTGCAGTTTCGTTTAAAGAAATAGAAATTGTATTAGCATCAACATAATAGAAGTTGATTGAGTTTGCCTCAGCAATTGGTTTTACTTTAGCAGTTTCTGCTTTTACAACAATAGTGTCAAAGAAAGCCGTGTTTGTTTGTTCAATACCTAATTTAGCTAAACCTTCAGCTAAAGTAGTTGCTTTTGCGTGTACTTGGTTTGCAATAAATCTCAATCCATTTGGTCCGTGATATACTGCATAAAAACTAGCCATAACAGCTAATAATACTTGTGCTGTACAAATGTTTGATGTAGCTTTTTCGCGTTTAATGTGTTGTTCACGTGTTTGCAATGCCATACGCAATGCTCTGTTGCCATCAACATCTTTAGAAACACCAATGATACGACCTGGCATACTGCGTTTGTATTCTTCTTTTGTAGCGAAGAAACCTGCGTGAGGACCTCCGTATCCTAATGGAATACCAAAACGTTGAGTTGTTCCAACAACAACATCAGCACCCATTTCTCCTGGAGAAGTTAAAGTAACTAACGACAAAATATCAGCCGCAACTGCAACTTTAATATCTTTTGATTTTGCTGTATTGATGAAATCTGCATAATCGTAAACTTGTCCGTATTTTCCTGGATATTGTAAAATAGCTCCGAAGAAATCTTCAGCGAAATCAAATGTTTGGTGATTACCCACAACTAATTCAATTTCGAAAGGAACAGCTCTTGTTTCTAAAACAGATAGAGTTTGAGGTAAAATTTCTTCAGAAACGAAGAATTTTAACGCATTATTTTTCTTTTGATCTCTTGTTCTTACATCATAAAGCAACATCATTGCTTCTGCAGCAGCAGTACCTTCATCTAATAAAGATGCATTTGCAATCTCCATTCCTGATAACTCAATTACTGTAGTTTGGAAGTTTAATAAAGCTTCTAAACGACCTTGAGCAATTTCTGCTTGGTATGGAGTATATGCAGTGTACCAACCTGCATTTTCAAATACGTTTCTGATGATTGGAGCAGGACAAACAGCTTCGTTGTAACCTAAACCAATGAAAGAACGGAAGATTTTATTTTTATTTCCTAATTTTTGAATGTGTGTTAAATACTCATATTCAGTCATTGCTGGTGCAAGACTTAAATTTTGTTTCAAACGGATAGAATCCGGGAATGTCTCGTTGATTAACTGATCGATGTTTTCTACGTTAATCGTTTTAAACATCTGTGCCAAGTCCTCAGCACGAGGGCCAATGTGTCTTAAAGCAAATGCGTTTGTTTTCATTTGGGCAAATAATATAAGTTGTGTTTAAGCAAACAAAAATAACCATAAATCTGATATTAATTAAGTATATTCATAGTAATTTTGTTACTATCATATTCTATCAGCTTTAGAATTTAATTAGCATATGAAAGAATCATTGAACAAATTACTCCATTTTTATATTAAAAGTAGTATTCACGTATCACTTTCTGTTTATGCATTGGTGCAAATGACTTTCTTCTTTTGTCATTTATCCTTTGATATTGTGGTTTCTCTTTTAGCCTTTTGCGGAACATTGTTTTCTTATAATTTCATAAAATACGCAGATTATATTCGAAGAAAATACAAAGAGCCTTTTACCAAATCGCTTCAAGTAATTATTTTAATGAGTATTTGCGCATTAATTATTAGCAGTTATTGTTTTTTATTGCTCAATTTTAAGGCTCAGTTAGTTACATTAGGATTATTAATTTTAGCCGTTTTGTATGCAATTCCCATTGGGCAACAACGACAAAATTTGCGCAATTGGTCAGGAATTAAGGTTTATATTGTGTGTTTGTGTTGGGCAATTATTACTGTAGTTGTGCCGGTTTTAAATGCCGGTGCATTATTAAATGCAGACATTGCCATTAAAGTTACGCAGCGTTTTATTTTAGTTTTTGTATTAATTGGAATTTTTGAAATTTTTGATTTACAATATGACGGACGTTATTTAAAAACACTTCCGCAAACGCTAGGTATTGTCAAAACAAAATGGCTTTTAGGTTTTATGTTAATTCCTTTTTTTGTAATCGAGTTTTTCAAGATTGGTTTTCAGCCAATTCAAGCATGGAATGATTTAGTTATTGTATTGCTTACTTTAGGATTCATATTAGGAGCTTCTCCCAAGCGTAAAGAATTTTATACTCATTTTTGGGTAGAAGCAGTGCCAATTGCTTGGTGGATATTGACGTTGATTTGATAGAATGGCAAAGCTTATCTACAAGAAAATAGAATAAATTTTGTATTGAAGTCTTTTTTCGGCTGAAGAGCAAAATGATTATATTTGTGTAAATTAAAAAACAAAGATGATACAACTTGTAAACGAGGTGAAAGCAAGCAACAATGTTGTTTTTGTAGTTAGCCAAACAAACGGAACAACAGATGTTCCTGCTCTTTTGAGTGATTTTGTAAAGGGATTTGTAGCAGGAGAAAAAGAAGAAGATTTTGCTAAAATTGGCGAACAATACTTTTTCTTTGTGAAAGAAAACACCAATTTAGAAAAAATGCGTGTGGCTGGTTTCAACATTCGCAAGCAGTTAGATAAAAAAGCAACCAACCTTACAATTGTAGGACAAGGCGAAGCAACTTTGGCTGTTGTGGAAGGTGTTGTTTTATCTAATTACCAATTCTTAAAATACTTCAAAGAAGCAGATAAAATGAAATTTGCTTTAGAAAATGTTGAGGTAAAAGGCGATTTTATAACAAAGCAAATCAGCGATTTAAACAATATAACAAAAGCAGTTTATTGGGCACGTACAATGGTAAATGAGCCAGTAAGCTTTTTAAATGCTACCCAATTAGCTACAGAAATAGAAGCATTAGCAGATGAAGCTAATTTTTCTGTAAAAGTATTAGGATTAGAAGCAATTGAAGAATTGAAAATGGGTGGATTGTTAGCAGTTAACAAAGGATCTATCGATCAACCAACTTTTACAATTATAGAATACAAACCAGCTAATCCAATCAACAAAAAACCAATCGTTTTAGTAGGAAAAGGAGTGGTATATGATACTGGAGGTTTGAGTTTAAAACCAACTGCTGGTTCAATGGATTCAATGAAGAGCGATATGGGTGGTGCGGCTTGTATGGCAGGTACTATTTATGCAGCTGCTTTAAACGAAGTAAATGTTCATATTGTTGGATTGATTCCTGCAACGGATAACCGTCCAGGCGGAAATGCGTATGCACCAGGCGATGTTATTACAATGTATGACGGAACTACAATTGAAGTATTAAATACAGATGCAGAAGGACGTATGATTTTGGCTGATGCAATTGCTTATGCTACACAATACGATCCAGAAGTTATTATTGATGCAGCTACGCTTACAGGTGCAGCTTTAGTAGTGGCTGGTTTAGATGCTTCTTGTATTATGGGTAACGACGAAAAAGTAATGGATGCTATTATTGCTTCAGGTTATAATGTACACGAGCGTTTAGCAAAATTGCCTTTCTGGGATGATTACAAAGATTTATTAAAATCAAACATCGCAGACATGAAAAATATCGGTGGGCGTTTTGCAGGTACAATCACGGCAGGTAAATTCTTAGAGCATTTTGCCAAAGCACCTTATGTGCATATGGATATTGCTGGACCAGCTTGGACAGAAGGACCAAAAGATTACAAAGGAAATGGTGGAACAGGAACTGGAATTCGTACGTTAGTTGATTTCTTAAGCAACTACAAAGGATAATCTTTCCGAACAAAATAAAACAGGAAGCGAAAGTAGCAATGCTTTCGCTTTTTTTATGGATTTAAATTAGATTAAAAAATGGATACAACAACAGAACAACTGTATTTTGAACCCGTAACAACCGAAAATTTCCCAAGTATTTTACCTTTGGCAGAACGCATTTGGCAAAATACTTACACTTCAATTATTTCTCAAGAACAAATTACGTATATGTTGCCGATGATGTATGGTAAGGAACGCGTTTTTGCAGAAATTGCGGACGGCTATGTTTGGGAACTTTTAAAAGAACAAGACGAATTATTAGGATATTTAGATTACAAATTAATGTCTGATAATAGAGTGTTTTTGTCTAAAATTTATTTGGATCCTGAAAAGCAAAAAAAGGGATTAGGTAAATGGATGCTCGATCATGTGGTGGAATATGCTCGTCAAAAAGGAGCTGATTCGGTTTATCTTACCGTGAATAAATTCAATGCAAAAGCAATTGCATTTTATGAAAGAAACGGAATGAAATGTATTGAAGAAAAAGCATTTGACATTGGTAATGACTATATTATGGATGATTATATTTATCAATTGGATTTGAAAAAATGAAAAGTAAATCATTAATTTTTATTCTGCTTGCTATATTTTTTAGTTCAGTAATAAAGTCGCAAGAAATTATTCCTTTTAAAATGAACGGACATTATAATATATTGGTAGAAAGCATAATTAATAAAAAAGATACCGTTGATTTAATGTTTCAGATTGCTATGCGAGAGGCTTCTTTATCACCCAATAGAACTCATAAAGTTGAATCCGTTGTGTTCGATACAACCAATTTTTCAGATGGATTAAGCAAAGAAAATAGCATTCGAGTTGGAGAAATAATTGTTGAACCTATTTGGATTTGGGATAATGAACATACAGGACATGGAGCAGAAGGAAAGATTGGTGTCCAATTATTTGGAGATAAAATAGTTAAAATAAATTACGATCAATCTCAATTTGAATTGTATTCTTTTCTTCCAGATACAACTGAATTTATTCGCTTGCCATTAGAACAAAAAAATGGACAATTATTTATTGATGTTGTAAGCAAAGTTGGAAATCAAAAAATACCTACAAAAGTACTTTTACAATCTGGTTTTTCGGGTGCTATTTTGTATAATAATCAATTGGCAGATAACTATCAATTGGCAAATATACTTCAGCGTTTGGATGAAAAAAAGATGACGAATTCGGCCGGACAACAATTAATTAATTTAGTATGTACAATGCCCGTTATTGAAATAGATTCAATTCATTTTAACGATGTACCAGTTAATCTTTTTGCAGGTGAAATCAAAAATCAAACTACAAATTATTTTGGTGCTGATTTTATTCATCGTTTCAATTGGATTATTGATATCAAAGGAAAAACGGCTTATATTCAAAAGAATAAATATTTTACAGATTCGTATTATTTTGCCAATAAATAAAATAATTGATTTGATTTAAATGTAAAGTTTACTTTGCATTACTGTAAAATATACTTTACATTTTAGGTGACCAAAAAATTACTAAAATGAAACAAATTCCGTTATTACCTCATTATTTTAAATGGATTGCTATAGCGCTTGTTGTTCTTACAATTCCCTTAGGTATTTTATTAAAAGATTATTTAGCTCCTTATGGAGAAGATTCCAAGAATATTGGAACGAATTTAATGAATCTTGGTTTATTCTTGTATTTTTTTCATAGAAGAAAAGCAGATGATGAAATGTTGATGCAAATGCGTTTACAAATTATAATTGGAGGACTTTTATTCCTTATTGTAGGAATATTTATCAACTCTATTTGGAATATCATTCAACCAGGCACGTTTAATGAATCATTAGCAAGTGGCGTGATGAAAATTATGCTATTTGTTAATATTATGTTTGAAATAAATATAAGAAATAGTAAAAAAGCATTGAATGCTGAATAAAGTAAAAGAAGAAAGAGTTCGTTGTTATTTAACGCAACAACAATTAGCAGATAGTATTGAAGTATCCAGACAAACTATAAATTCAATTGAAAATAATCGTTATGTTCCTTCTACAATTTTAGCTTTAAAAATTGCTCAAACTTTAAAAGTAAAAGTAGAAGATCTATTTTTTTTAGAAGAGACAGATTAGTTGGGTTATTATCTTTATTTAGTTTAAATAATTCATTATCTTAGCTTTCATAAAATAAAGTAATTATGAGTACAAATACATCAAATCCAAATTTCGACCAACATAAAGTAAAACCTAAAGCTCCACAAATAGAAGAGCTTATTAATTCTTGTCAATCAATTATGTTGGCAACTATTAATGAAGATGGTTCGCCATTAGTTAGCACAGCGCCTTATTCTCGAGTAGGAAATCAGTTTCAGATTTTAGTTTCTTATATGGCAAAGCATACAAAAAATTTAAAAGACAGAAAAAAGGTTTCTATTATGTTTGTAGAAGATGAATCTGCATCTAAACAATTGTATGCAAGACATCGTTTAACAATTGATTCAGAAGCTGAATTAGTTGAATTAGATAATCCTTTGTTTGCAGAAGCTATGGAAGATTTAAGAAAAAGACACGGAAAAGTAATTGAAGTTTTAGGAAGTTTAGACGATTTTATCTTATTCAACTTTAAACCAATAAAAGGATCATATGTAAACGGATTTGGAAGTGCTTATTTTGTAGATGAAAATCTTCAAATTGCCGAGCATAGACACGGTGCGCACGGTGCACATAACGTTGAACGTAAATAATTATAAATTAAAAAAAGGCTTTGTATACTTACAAAGCCTTTTTTAATGATTTTTTCCTTTTAAACTTATTAAGGTTTTTGTTTGTTGAATATAATTACTAAGGTTACAGACAACAATACAAATGCTAATCCTAAAGCAGATATCCAATCAAAAAATTCTCCAAAAAAGAATGTTCCAACCAAAACAGCTACAACAGGCTCCATCGATCCTAAGATAGAAGTAACGGTAGATCCAGCGTGTTTTACTGCCAAAACTAAACATAAATCTGAAATAAACGTTGCAAAGAATCCAAGCAGAATTAAATTTATCCAATCTTCCGTTAAAGTAATTTTATCAATACCTGTGGTTAATAAAGCATAAAATAGAAATACCAAACATCCCATTAATAATACATAAAAGGTAAGCACATCAAAGTTGATTTTCGAAACTCTAGATTTGTTTAAACCTACAATATACAAACCATATGTAAAAATGGTTAATGATGCAAGTAGCAAACCTTTGTATAAAGCTGGCGATGATTCTCCATTCCAACACATCATTCCAACACCTAAAAGTGAAAGTACCGATGCAATAAGCAATACAATTGACTTCTTTTCTTTAAAAAATGAAATCATCACTATACTTACAAACAACGGATATAAAAAATGCACAGTAGTAGCCAATCCGCTGGCAATATATTCGTAAGAATCTACCAGAAATTTTGCAGTTGCAGCATAAAGCAAAGCAAGTCCAAAAATTACAACAATATCTTTTATAGCTATTTTTAAACTTGTTTTTTTAAATGCACAAAGTGCTCCCATTGTTGCAGAAGAAAATAAAAAACGATAAAATAAAATAGTTGGTATTCCAATAGCTGCAATTCCTTCGGGTCTAAGCTGAGGTACAAGCAACGGTAACGAAAATAGCGGTACCAAGCCAAATGTACTAGATGATATTAGTGCAAAAACAATTCCCTTAAGGTTTTTCATTTTAAAATTAAATTAATTATTTTTTGCAAAGTTAAAACTTGTTGTACGAAGGCTTGGCGGTTTATTTGTTGTTAATATGTTAAAAAGAAATGAAATTAAAATGTAAATAATTGTTTATTGAAATTTTAGAAGAGGATTTATTGGAAATCAAATATGGTTTTCGATTAGAATTAATGTAATTTCGAAATTTAGACTAACATACAAACTAACAACAAAATGAATTTCAAGCTAAAAGCAAACAAAGTAGTAAAAGGCAGCATACTAAGTTTAGCATTATTTACGTGTGTTGTAACAACAGCACAAATCAACGATCCTATTGTGGATGCAATTGTAAAGGAAGGACAAACAAATTCTCAATTAAAAAATTATTCTTTTGAATTATTAGATGTTATTGGTCCTCGTTTGGTAGGTACACCTCAAATGATGCAAGCACACAATTGGGTAAAAGACCAATATATTGCAATGGGATTGGAAGCTCGAAATGAAGAATATGGAACATGGAAAGCTTGGGAGCGAGGCACAACACAAATTACAATGACATCACCTCGCATAAAATCATTAGAAGGAACTCAATTAGCATGGAGTCCGGCAACAAAGAAAAATGGAGTAGAAGGTGAAGTTGTTGTATTAATTGATGCCAAATCTCAAATTGAATTTCAAGCTTGGTTACCTACAATAAAAGGAAAATATGTTTTAATCTCTCAACATCAACCAACCGGTCGTCCGGATTATCAATGGAAAGAATATGCTACTCCATCTTCTTATGATAAAATGAAAGAAGAACAAGCAAAAGTTACAGCCGATTGGAATGAGCGAATAGCTAATACAGGATACACAGCAAAAGAATTACCAAAAGTGTTAGAAGAGGCTGGGGCAGCTGGTATTGTAATGTCATATTGGACAGGAATTATGGGAGCCAATAGAATTTTTGGTGCAAATACAACTAAAATTCCTACAATTGATATTGCTGTTGAAGATTATGGATTATTATATCGTTTAGCAGAAAATGGTAAAAAGCCAAAAATGAATGTCAATGCGCAATCACAAAATTTAGGAATAACAAAAACATATAATACAATAGCTGAACTTAAAGGCGGAGAAAAAGCAGATGAATATGTTGTTTTATCAGCGCATTTAGATAGTTGGGATGGCGGAACTGGAGCAACGGATAACGGAACAGGAATTATTACAATGATGGAAGCAGTGCGTATTTTGAAAAAAGTGTTGCCAAATCCAAAACGCACAATTTTAATTGGTAATTGGGGAAGCGAAGAGCAGGGCTTAAACGGATCGCGTGCTTTTGTTGCAGATCATCCAGAGTTGATAGATAAAATTCAAGCTGTTTTTAATCAAGATAACGGAACTGGAAGAATTGTTAATTTATCTGGACAAGGTTTTTTAAATGCTTATCATTTTCTTGGCGATTGGCTAGAAGCTGTTCCTTTAGAGTATAAAAAAGAATTAAAAACAACCTTTCCAGGTTCGCCATCTGGCGGTGGTTCTGATCATGTTTCGTTTGTAAGTAAAGATATTCCTGGTTTTATGATGGGATCATTAAGTTGGGGATACGGAAATTATACATGGCACACAAATAGAGATACAGCAGATAAAATAGTTTATGATGATGTGCAAAACAATGCCATTTTAATTGCAATTATGGCATATAAAGCTAGTGAAGCTGAAGAGTTAGTATCAAGAGAAAAAATTATTATGCCATTAAACAATAACGGAGAACGAATTGAATGGCCAGAATCTAAAGAACCAAGAAGAGATTCTAACGGATACTAAAATTTAAAAAATATTATATTACAAAACCACTAATGTTATTGCATTGGTGGTTTTGTATTTTAGGAAGAATAATGTCTGATTGTAATATTACTGATTTTATGATTTAAAAAAGTTGTGAAAATTATAAATAAATAGAAATTGATAGATAATGCCTAATAAATCTTAATATTCGTTCGTAAAAAGAATTATCTTTAGCTCCATTAATTGTATTATTATGAAAAGATTAAATCTGTACTTAATGATACTTGCTCCATTATTTGGATTTGCTCAGCAACCAAACAGTAAAATTCAAGAATTGTGGAAAAGTATCGAAACAAAAGAAGCCAATCAGGAAATGAAAAGCTTATTGCCAGAGGTACAAGAGGTAATGGTTTTGTCTAAAAAGGCAAAAGATTATCCGAGTATTTTAAAGGCAATGTTCTATGAAGCTAAAATTAATATTACAACCAAAGAAGAGAAAGAATATGATGTAAACTCTATTTTGACTCAATTTGATAATGAAGCAAAAAATGCAAAAGGCGAATACAAAGCAATTATCGAAAGTTATTTGGCGCATTTGTATAGTTATTATTACGATTCTAATCGTTATTTAATTAATGGTAGAACAACCATAGATAAACAAAATAGCTCGGATGTTCGTTTTTGGACCAAAGCTGATTTTGAGAAAGTTATTCAACTAAAATTTGAAGAAGCGATTGCTTTGGCAAAAAAATCGCCAACTGCAAAAGTAGGTGAGTGGAATGATGTATTTCAAACCATCGAAAATTATAAGGTAGATTTCAGTAAATTTAGTTTAGCCGATGCTTTGCAGTTAGATTACGCAGCTTATCTAATGTCGTATGCGTGGTATGGTGGCGATGATCAAACCACAGCAAAACAAAATCAAGCTAAAAAACTGGTTAATGATGTAATTGATCGCTTACAAAAATCCGGACAAAATGAATTGGCTGCCTATACAACAATTTATTCGTTGCAGTTATTTCCGTCTACAAATGATTTTGTAACAGAAAATAAAATTTATCAAGATTTAGTAGCAAAATATCCAAATTCTTCATTGGTATATGAAGGTACTGCTCAAT
This sequence comes from Flavobacterium sp., assembly GCA_030151255.1. GTDB lineage: Bacteria > Bacteroidota > Bacteroidia > Flavobacteriales > Flavobacteriaceae > Flavobacterium. The sequence goes on along the minus strand of JASLED010000066.1, from coordinate 24,884 downwards.
ATTTGTATAAAGTTTACTTACAACAATCTGATGATAAAAAAATAAACGAAACAATTGGTGCTACATTAATTAGTTTTATTGACAAAGCATTAAATAAGTTTCCGAATACCGATGTATCAAAACGCTTAACGGATATTAAAAATGCAGTAGAAGCTCCATCATTAAATATGAATTCGGAGTTGTTTATTTTACCAGATGTAAGTAATGTTCTTACGCTTACGCATAAAAATACGCCAACACTTTTTGTAAAAGTAATAAAGTATATTAGTGACGATAAGGATTTTAATATAGCTGTTCCAAATACTTTAGAAGGTTATCAGCAAATAGTTTCTGCTTATGAAAAAGTATCGGATTATTCTATTGCCTTAAAACCTTTTACTGATTATAAAGGACATTCAACTCAAGTAGAATTGAAACCTTTAAAAGCAGGAAGATACATTGTATTGATAGCTAATAAAGAGTTTGATGAGGTAAAAGACGGAAAAGACATTATTACAATGTCTACTGTAAATGTTACCAATAGCGGTTTTATACAAAAAATGAATAAGTTTAGATTGTATGATCGCGGTACCGGAAAACCAAAGGCAAATAATTCAGTTATTTTGGCAAATGGTCCAAAAAAACAAATGACAAAAGGTTATTGGGAAACTTCAATACAAACTGATGCAAATGGAGAATTTACAGTAGATTTCCCGACAGACGTTAATCGTTTGTATTACGGAGTAAAAGGAGAGCAAGTTTTTTATAGCGCATATGTATCTAGAAATAGTATAACAGATGATATTGTAGAAAACGAGGCATACATCACTGCAAAAATTATTACAGACCGAGCAATTTATCGCCCTGGGCAGGTAATTTATTTTAAAGCAATTCTTGCAAGTGAAAAGGCAAAAACAAAACAAGTAGTGCCAAATCAGGAAATTATTGTCACTTTGTATAACGCAAACGGCGAAGATGTATCCAAAGTAAAAGCAAAAACAAATGCTTTCGGATCTATCCATGGCGAATTTATTATTCCAACAAATGGCCTTTTAGGCAACTATCATTTAGAGGTAACACACAAAGGAGAAGAAATAAATTCGTACTACGATATTTCGGTAGAAGAATACAAGCGTCCAAAGTTTGAAGTTACAATGGATGCAATAAAAGATATCTTTAAATTTAACGAAGAAGTTGCCGTAAAAGGAAAAGCATTAGATTTTTCTGGTGCTACAGTTGGCGGAGCTAAGGTAAAATATAGAGTTGAACGTTATTCGGGCTATCAATATCGTGTAAACGGTTATTACGGATGGCCAAATTATCGTGATAAAGTAACAATTACAGAAGGAGAAGTAACTACAAATGATGCCGGAAATTTCAGTATCCCGTTTAAGGCTGTTCCGCAAAGAGAGAATTACGATGCTGATAATTTAAGAATTGATTCATATGTGGTTTATATTGATGTAACAGATATTAGTGGCGAAACTCAATCAACAACGCAAACCGTTTTTGTAGGTGATAGAAATATTCAATTACAATTACCAATTAGTGTTGCTCCTAATGTTACAAACAATCAATTAGAAAAAATTGCAGTAAAAACAACAAACTTAAATAATGAACCATTTGCTGCAAAAGGAGAAATTAATATCTACGAAGTAGATGCTCCTCATCCATTGCGTATGTTATTGCCAGGAACTGGATATTCATCAGTAGATTATGAATTGTATTCGTATGATGAGTTTGTGGCTTTATTTCCATATACAGCATATGGAGACGAAGCAAATGTGTCGAAATGGAAAGAAGGAAAAAGAGTTTTCTCAAAATCATTTGACACAGCAAAAGAAAATGAAGTAGCATTTCCTGAGGCAAGAAAATTAAAATCAGGAAATTACTTGTTAAAAGGTTGGGTGTATGACAATGGCAATAAAGTAGAAGTTTCTCACTCATTTTATTATGACAATACAAAAGAAGAGCCAGGTATTATCTATAAACTTTTAACAGCAAAAGCTGATAAGGATACATATAAAAAAGGCGATATTGCAAAAATCAGATTGCAAAGTGGTGAAAACAATACAACAGTAATTGCAAGTGTTTTTGTAAACGGATATTTGAAACAGAAAAAACAGCTTGAGGTAAATAGAAAGGCAAGTTATTTTGAATTGCCAATTACAGATAATCAGCAAGTAAAAGTTTCATTCATTGCTGTGAAGCATAATGCAATTGTGAAAAATGATGTAAATCTAAAAACAATTGATAATGCAGATGATTTAAAAATTGAACTTAGTACGTTTAGAGATAAAATTACGCCAGGACAAAAAGAAACTTGGAGTTTAAAAGTATCGGGAGAAAATAAAGATAAAATGCTAGCAGAAGTAGTTGCTGGTATGTATGATGCTTCTTTAGATCAATTCCAACGCAATTTGTCGTACACCACAGGTTTTAGAGGTGATTATTATGCAATGGGACACGATTCTGATTTTTATACCTATAACTTTAATCAAGCAACATATGCTCGTGAGTTGTTAGCTATCAATAATTCGGCAACTTTTCAAAGTTTTTCAAATCCTGTTACTTTAAATATGTATGGTTTTTCTTTTAATTCTGGAGGAAATATTAGAATTAGAGGTATGTCTACGTTGAGCAAAACGGCAAATAACGTAACTGGAACGTTTGGAGCAGCCCCAAGTAATGATGCTGTTGATGTTAGCTATGAACATTTTAATAGTAAAAGTGATAAGGATTCTGGTGAAATAATAATTACAGGTTATGAGCCTGAATCGAAAGCAATAGCAATAAAAGAGAAAGCAGAGCCAGTTGTTCAGATAAGAAAAAACTTGCAAGAAACAGCTTTCTTTTACCCAACATTACAAACAGATGAAAAAGGAAATGTAAGTTTTTCATTTACAGCACCAGAAGCACTTACACAATGGAGATTTAGCGCATTTGCTCATACAAAAGAGCTTAAAAATGCTTACGTAGAGCAATTGGTACAAACACAAAAAGAATTAATGGTTGCGCCAAATATGCCACGATTTGTACGTGAAGATGATCATATTACAATATCTGCAAAAGTAGCAAACCTAAGTGATAAAAACTTAAGCGGTGTTGCAGAGCTTACTTTCTTTAATGTGTTAACAAATGAATCAGTTCAATTATTTTCTAAAGGAGAAAATAGTTCACAAAACTTTTCATTAGATAAAAACGGAAATGCAGTTGTGTCATGGGTAATTAATATTCCAAAAGATATTGAGGCATTAGGTTATAGAATTATAGCAAAAGCTGGCTCATTTAGCGATGGAGAAGAAGGTGCAATTCCCGTATTGTCAAATCGTATGTTGGTTACCGAAACAATGCCGTTGTATGTAAAAGAAGGTCAAAATAAACTTTTCAATTTTACAACATTAGAAAACAGAAAATCGGCAACTTTAGAAAACTATAAACTTACGTTAGAGTTAACTACAAATCCTGCTTGGACAGCTATTTTGGCATTGCCAAGTATAAAGGAATCGCAGTATAAATCAACCGATCAAACCTTTGCAAAGGTATTTGCAAATGCAATTGCAGTTAATCTAATCAACAGCAATCCAAACATCAAACAAGTTTTCGATTATTGGTCAAAACAAGGAGGTATTACTTCTAAGTTAGAACAAAACCAAGAACTTAAAAATGTATTAATTGCAGAAACGCCTTGGGTGAGAGAAGCAGCAAATGAAACAGAGCAAATGAAACGTTTAGCGGTTTTATTTGACTTAAATAAAATGAGTGCAGAATATCAAGCAGAAGTAAGTCGTTTGGTTGATGCTCAAAATCAAGATGGAGGTTTTCCTTGGTATGCTGGTGATACTTCAAATATCTATATCACTCAGTCAATTGTTGAAGGATTTGGAACAATGAAAAATATGGGCGTTTTATCAATGTCATCCACAGAATCAGATGTGTTGAAAAAAGCAATTGCTTATTTAGATGAGCAACATTATATCAATTTCCAAAAAAATAAAACGAAAGATACGTCTGTTTTAGATATCCATTATTTATACGTAAGATCTTTGTTTAAAGATGAGGTAAAAGTAAAAGATAAATACGCGGCTATGTTGGCAAGTTTCCGAAAAGAATTAGCAGAAAGTAAACCTTCTGATGATTTGTTTTCTACGGCGATGAAAGCAATTGTATTACAAAATTTTGGTGAAACAAAAACAGCTCAAGCTTATGTAAAAAGCATCATGGAAAAAGCAGTAGAAAGCGAAGAAATGGGAATGTATTGGAAAGAAAACAAATCAGGTTGGTTTTGGTATAATGCACCAATAGAAACACAAGTAATGATTATGGAAGCTGCTAACGCAGTTGATGCAACTAAATACGCAAACGCAATTGAAGAAATGAAAGTTTGGTTGCTAAAAAATAAACAAACTACTTCTTGGCGTTCTTCTAAAGCAACAACAAAAGCAGTTTATGCATTAATGCGTTTAGGTAAAAACTGGGTTACTTCAGATCATAAGATAGATGTAAAAGTAGCAGGTTATCCAATTTCTTTCACTAAATCAGAGCAACTGAGCGCAGGTTATTATCAAAAAACTTGGTTAGGTAATGAAATTAAAGAGAAGATGGGAGTTGTAGAATTGGATAAACCATCAGCTGGAATTGCATATGGAGGAATGTATTGGCAATATTTTGAAGATTTGAATAAAATTAAAAACTCAGGATCTTCAGCCATTCAATTCAATAAGCAATTGTTTATTAAAGCAAACACAGCAAACGGACAAGTTTTACGTGCAATTACAAATGAAACACCAATTAAGGTAGGAGATGTAGTTACAATTCGTTTAGAGATTACAATTGATCGTGATATGGAATTTGTACAATTAAAAGATATGCGCGCAAGTGGTTTTGAACCTATAAACGTATTATCTGGATATAAGTATAAAAACGGATTAGGTTATTATGAAGAAACGAGAGATACAGCATCTAATTTCTTTATGACTTATTTGAGCAAAGGAAATTATGTTTTTGAATATGATGTTCGTGCAAATAATGCAGGGTATTTCTCAAATGGAATTACAACTTTACAAAGTGTATATGCGCCAGAAATGAATGCCAATAGCGTTGGTCAAGACGTAAAAATATTAAACAATTAAAATAAAAAAGGGAAATCAGTTCGATTTCCCTTTTTTATTGAATAGCATTAGCTTCTTTATAATTTGATGAGTTGTATTATTTCTATGTGTTTTTTAGAGATAAAAAAGAATAATATCTATTCTTAAAAGCTTAAAAATTATCTAAAAATAAGTGTTTATTGATGTTTTTTAGATTTTACTATTTAAAGAAAATTAATATTTATTTGATAGTTGATATTTATCATAGTCAAAATAAACAGATTATTACTATATTTATGTAATTGTTAAATAACTAATGATAAATGCATAAAATAAATTAATGTTGTTTTTTAATGATATTATTTACTCTTTTTCTTTTGTGTTTATGGTTTTTTTTTAATATTTTTGGTTAAAATAAAGATTTGTTTATAACAAACTACAATAAGTATTCGTAAAACACAATGTTTTTGCTATGAGCATTGTTGAAGAAGATAAATTGAAGAAGAAAATGAAATTGTTGTTTTGTGTGAAAAAAAAGAGTTCTAGATTTAGAACTCTTTTTTTATAATAAATAGTTTTAAGAAAGTAATCCAGCACGTTGAAGCAATGCTTCTGGCGTAGGTTCTTGTCCTCTAAAGTGTTTGTATAAAATCATCGGGTGTTGGCTACCACCTTGCGATAAAATATTGTTTTTAAACTTACTTGCAATTTCTTTATTAAAAATGCCATTTGTTTTAAAATATGCAAACGCATCAGCATCTAAAACTTCAGCCCATTTGTAACTGTAATAACCAGAAGAATATCCTCCTTGAAAAATATGTGAAAATGAAGTACTCATTGCATTTTCTTTTACATCAGGATATTGTTGTGTAGACTGAAACTGTTGTGTTTCAAATTCCTTTAAATTTGTTATTGTTGAAGGATCTTGTCCGTGCCATCCCATATCTAATAAACCAAAACTCAATTGGCGCATTGTAGCAATTCCTTCTAAGAAATTTGCGCTTTCTTTAATTTTTTCAATTAATTCCATCGGAATAGTTTCTCCAGTTTGGTAATGTTTAGCAAACAATTCTAATGCTTCTTTTTCAAAACACCAGTTTTCCATTATTTGACTTGGTAATTCTACAAAATCCCAATACACGTTTGTACCCGATAATGACGGATAAGTTGTATTGGCCAACATGCCGTGTAATGCATGCCCAAATTCATGAAATAACGTTACAACTTCATTAAACGTAAGCAATGATGGTTTTGTAGCGGTTGGTTTTGTAAAGTTGCATACGATTGAAATATGTGGTCTTTCATTTATTCCATCTTTGATATATTGATTTTTGAAAGATGTCATCCAAGCACCATTTCGCTTTCCTTTTCTAGGAAAGAAATCAGTATAGAAAACAGCTACAAAGTTTCCGTTTTCATCTGTTACTTCAAATGTACGAACATCTGCATGGTATTTTTCTATAGAATTTACTTCTGTAAAAACTAAACCATATAATTTGTTGGCTACTTGGTAAGCACCGTCTAAAACATTTTCTAGCTGAAAGTAAGGTTTTAGTAATTCGTCATCTAAGTTAAAACGCTGTTGTTTTAATTTTTCAGAATAATAAGCTCCATCCCATTTTTCTAAGGTTTCTATAGCATCTAATTCTTTTGCAAAAGCAGAAAGTTCTGCAAATTCTCTATCAGCTGCAGGTTTTGCCTTAGCTAATAAGTCACTTAAAAAAGTAATTACTTTTTCTGGATTTTGTGCCATGCGCTCCTCTAATACAAAATTTGCATGAGTTGCATAACCCAATAAATTTGCTCTTTCGTGACGTAATTGCACAATTTTCAAAACGTTTTCTTCATTGTTAAATTCGTTGGCTTTAAAGGCTTTTTTACCAGCAGCAATTGCCAATTCTTTTCTCAACTCACGATTATCAGCATATGTCATAAACGGAATGTAACTTGGATAATCTAATGTAAAAATCCATCCATTTTTACCTTCTTGTTCAGCCAATGCTTTAGCTTCTTCAATTGTTCCTTCAGGTAAGCCCGCTAACTCTTTTTCATCGGTAATATAAAGTTGGTAATTATGCGTTTCTGCCAAAACATTTTCTCCAAATTTTAAAGAAGTGGTAGATAACTCGGCATCAATAGCTCTTAATCGTTCTTTTTTATCTTCGGCTAGCAATGCGCCATTTCTTACAAAGCTTTTGTAATTCTTGGTTAATAAAGTTTCTTGTTCTGGCGTAAGGTTTAAAGATTCTTTTTGATTGTAAACTTTTTTTACTCGTAAAAATAAATCTTCATTTAACAAAATGTCATTGCTTAAAGCAGAAAGCATGGGAGCAATTTCTTGTGCAATTTTTTGCATTTCATCATTGGTTTCGGCAGAATTTAAATTGAAAAAAATATTTGATAAAATATCTAATTCCATACCTGTAAAAGCTAGTGCTTCTAAGGTATTTTTAAATGTTGGTTCATCTGTGTTAGCAACAATTAAATTTATTTCTGCTTTTGTATCATCAATTGCTTTTTGAAAAGCAGGTATATAATCTTCCGTTTTTATTTGCGTAAAAGGAGCTGTGTTGTGTATTGTGTTGAATTTTTTATGAAATACAGACATAATTTACATGATTTATTATAAGTTATAAAAGTACGTTATTTTAGATAAATCATAAGTTAATAATACTGCAATGTTTTGTAACGTACAATTGATTCGAAGTATAAAAAAAGATTTTATTAGCTTGTTGAGACAGGTTTACGCATAAAAAAGGAGCTGATTTTCAGCTCCTTTTTTATTTTATGCTTTCAGCTGCTTTTAAAACAGCTTCTCTTAATCCATTTTTATATTCAATCATTTGATTTCTGATTGCTTCATTTTGGCTGCCTAATATTTGCAACGCCAGTAAGCCTGCATTTTTAGCACCGTTTAAAGCAACCGTTGCAACAGGTACTCCGCCTGGCATTTGTAAAATAGACAACACGCTATCCCATCCATCAATCGAATTACTAGATTTTACTGGAACACCAATTACAGGTAATGGCGACATTGAGGCAACCATTCCTGGTAAATGCGCAGCTCCGCCAGCGCCAGCAATAATTACATTATAACCACGTAGATGAGCATTGGTAGAAAAGTCTACTAATTTTTCGGGAGTTCGGTGTGCTGATACAATATCAACATCAACATCAATACCAAATTCTTTAATAATGTTAATGCCTTCTTGCATTACTGGTAGATCTGATGTGCTACCCATTACTACAGCTATTTTCATAATTTATTTGCTAATTACTTTGATTGTTTCTTTTACTTTTTGAGCAATTTCTCTTGCTTTTGCCATATCGCTATTTACAATAGTTACGTGTCCCATTTTTCGAAAAGGTCTTGTTTCGCTTTTTCCGTAAATATGAGGAGTAACTCCTGGAATAGCTAATATCTCGTTCATGCCTTCATAAAAAACAGGTCCGTTGTATCCTTCGGCACCTACTAAGTTTACCATAATGCCAGCAACTTTACTATCGGTATCTCCAAGAGGTAAATTTAAAATTGCGCGAATGTGTTGTTCAAATTGTGAAGTATAACTTGCTTCAATAGAATAATGGCCAGAATTGTGTGGTCTTGGTGCAACTTCGTTAACTAAAATATCATCGTCTTCGGTCTGAAACATTTCTACAGCCAATAATCCAACATGATTAAATTTTTCAGAAACTTGCAATGCTATTGCTCTTGCTTTTTCGGCTACTTTTTCGTCAATTCTAGCTGGGCAAATAACATATTCTACCTGATTTGCTTCTGGGTGAAATTCCATTTCTACAACAGGAAAAGTTTTGATTTCTCCAGATACAGAACGTGCAACAATTACGGCAAGCTCATTTTTAAACGGAATCATTTTTTCAGCAATACATTCTACTTCGGCTAATTTTTCTAAGTCAGAAGTAGTTCGAATTACTTTTACTCCATTTCCATCGTAGCCAAATTGAGCCGATTTCCATACAAATGGCAAAGTTATCTTTCCTTGCTCTAAAGCAGTTGATAAATCTTGTTTTGTAGCAAAACGCTGATAAGGTGCTGTTGGAATATTGTGTTTGGTATAAAAATCTTTTTGCTTTCCTTTATTTTGAATTAATCGAAGTGTTGATGCATTTGGATGCACTTGTATTCCTTCTTTTTCTAATTGATCTAAGGCGTCAAGATTTACACCTTCAATTTCAATTGTAAGTGTATTTACTTTTTTTCCGAATGTATAAACTGTGTTGTAGTCCATTAAATCGCCCTGAAAAAACTCAAACGCGCCGTACTGTGCTGGAGCTTCTTTGCTTGGGTCTAATACAAGAGTTGCGATGTCAAATTTTCGGGTGTCAGACAAAAGCATTTTACCCAATTGTCCACCGCCTAAAATACCTAAACGGAAATTAGTTGAAAAATAATTCATTGTGTTGTTTAATTGTGTTTGCACAAAGATACAGTAATTAGACTTAGCTATGCAAAAACAGAAATCGAAAAATAGTTTATAGCATGTTTATTAAAATACATTTTTATATCACTTAATGTTAAATTAAAAATAGTAATATTCTGTGTTTTATATGTTACAATATTATTTTAAATTATATTTTTTGTGTTTTTGATTAATTTATATGTTTGATTATTTGTTTAGTTTTATGTTTAATTTATTTTAAAACTATTGTTAAATATTTTTTTAAGTTAATTTTTTATTTATATTTGTGTTCTTGTAAGTAGGTAATTCTAGTTAATAATATTGTGGATTTCTATTCGTTAGGATTCATAAACAGTAATCGCAACGATAAAACTTATTAGCTTGGTTTTAGAGTTAGATTGAATTAGTTTGTTTTAGACGTAGCATAGCAATATGCTACGTTTTTTGCTTTAATTACTTTTTAGTTGAATCATTTTAGGTACTAAAAATCTCTTTTCACCACCAAAAAAGATGTCTGTTTTGATTTAGTTTTTTTGCACTTTTAGTAATTAGTTTTTAAAATACATTCCGTTATTTCAATTTTTATAATGCAGTTTAGGAGTATCTTTTTTGTATATTTGCAACTTATCACAATCAATACTTATGGAAATACAGGTTTTAGACAAGACTTTTGTTCCTTTTATTTCAGAGAAACAAATTCAAGAAAGATTAAAAGAAATTGCTAATCAGATTTTAGAAGATATGAACGGCGAAGTACCAGTATTTATAGGTGTGCTAAACGGTTCATTTATGGTAGTATCTGATTTGGTAAAACATTTTAAGGGCGAATGTGAAATGAGTTTTGTGAAAATGGCTTCATATATTGGCACTCAATCTACTAATCAAGTTAATCAATTATTAGGATTGGATATTGATGTAACAGATAGACGTGTGGTAATAATAGAAGATATTGTAGATACAGGAAATACATTAGTAGCTTTAAAAAAATTATTTGAACAACAGCGCACAAAAGAAATTAAAATTTGTACACTTTGTTTGAAGCCAGAAGCATACACAAAAGACATTAAGTTGGATTATGTAGCATTCGAAATTGAAAATAAATTTATTGTTGGATACGGAATGGACTATGATAAACACGGTAGAAATATTCCATCTATCTATCAAATTAAATAATATAACATTAACAGCATTAATAAAGAAGCATGATTGCAATCGTTTTATTTGGAAAACCTGGTGCAGGTAAAGGCACACAAGCAGAATTTCTTAAAGAAAAATACAATTTAACTCATATTTCTACTGGAGATGTGTTTCGTTATAATCTAAAAAATGAAACAGAATTAGGAAAGCAAGCAAAGGTGTTTATGGATAATGGAGAATTAGTTCCAGATTCATTAACAATTGATATGTTGGCGGCAGAAGTAGCTAAAAATATGGATAAAGCTGGTTTTTTATTTGATGGTTTTCCAAGAACTATTAAGCAAGCTGAAGCATTAGAAATATTGTTGACAGAAAAAGGAATTAACTTTGTAGGCACAGTTGGTTTAGAAGCAGATGACGATGTTTTGGTAGCAAGAATTTTAGAAAGAGGAAAAACAAGCGGAAGAGCTGATGATCAAGACGAAGAAAAAATAAGAACTCGATATACAGAATACAATGAAAAAACAGCCCCTTTAATTGATTATTATATCAGTAAAGATAAATATATTGCTGTTAATGGTATTGGTACTATCGAAGAAATTACAAATAGATTAAGTACTGTTATTGACGCTATTGTATAGTGTTTTAAAATAAAACAGATCGAAATAATACAAAAAGATGACTGAAGGGAATTTTGTGGACTACGTAAAAATATATGTAGCCTCAGGTAAAGGTGGAAAAGGATCGATGCACTTACACCGTGAGAAATTTATTGAAAAAGGAGGACCCGACGGTGGAGATGGTGGTCGTGGTGGACATGTATATATTGTAGGTAACGAAGGGCTTTGGACACTTTTTCATTTAAAATTTCAGCGACACATTAAAGCTGGACATGGTGGAGATGGAGGAAGTTCTAGAAGTACTGGAGCAGATGGAGAAGATAGAATTATCGAAGTTCCGTTAGGTACAGTAGTAAAAGACAAAGAAACTGGCGAAGTATTATTTGAAATAACAGAAAATAACGAGAAAAGAATCCTTGCAAAAGGAGGAAAAGGAGGGTTAGGAAACTGGCATTTTAGAACATCAACTAATCAAACACCAAGATATTCTCAACCTGGTATACCAGGAACAGAGCTTGATGTTGTTTTAGAATTAAAAGTTTTAGCAGATGTTGGATTAGTAGGTTTTCCAAACGCTGGTAAATCAACATTATTGTCGGTATTAACTTCGGCAAAACCTAAAATTGCCGATTATCCGTTTACAACTCTAAAACCAAATTTAGGAATTGTAGCATACAGAGATTATAAATCGTTTGTAATAGCTGATATTCCTGGAATTATTGAAGGAGCAGCAGAAGGAAAAGGATTAGGGCATTATTTTCTTCGTCATATCGAAAGAAATTCAACCTTGCTTTTTATGGTTCCTGCAGATGCGCAAGATATTAGAAAAGAGTATGAAATTTTGTTGGATGAATTGAGGAGATACAATGCTGAAATGTTAGATAAGGATAGGCTTTTAGTGATAACAAAGTCAGATATGTTAGACGATGAGTTGAAAGCAGAAATGAAATCAGAACTAGATATTGTTTTAGAAGTTCCTTATATGTTTATTTCCGCGGTAGCAAATCAAGGTTTAGTAGAGTTGAAAGATAAACTATGGCAAATGCTTAATAGTTAAAAAAAGCGAGATTGATTTCAATCTCGCTTTTTTTGTTTTTAAAAGGTTATTTTTTTGTTAAAAAAAACAACTAACTTTTAAGATTGTCGTTTTTTTTTATTTTATTTATCATATTTCGAAAAAATAATATTTTTTATCTATAAAAGATATAGAAAAGCTCTTATATGCTGATACTTTTATTATTAACCTTTATACTGGCTTTAGGAACCTTCTGTGTAAAGGATTTTTCGCGCTTTAAGTTCGCTAGCGCAATTCCTATTATTCCTTTTAGTTTATTTGTTTATTTTTCAACATTTATTTCTAAATTAAAAGATACCGATTCAGTAATTTATTTCAAAAATGAATGGATTCCTTCGCTAGGAATTAGTTTAGATTTTAAAATTGACGGTCTCTCTCTCTTGTTTTCCTTGTTAATTACCGGAATTGGTACCTTGATATATTGGTACGCTACCTATTATTTAAAAGGACATGTTTATCTCAATCGATTTTTTGCCTATTTAGGCCTTTTCATGGGCGCAATGCTAGGTTTAGTATTATCAGATAATCTTATTACTTTATTTATTTTTTGGGAGCTTACAAGTATTACTTCATTTTTCTTAATTGGTTTTAATAATGAAGATGAAGAAGCTAGAAAAAGTGCGCTTTGGGCACTTGGAATTACTGGTTTTGGTGGATTTTTCTTATTAACATTTGCTACAGTAGCAGGCAGTATAGCAGGTACTTATTCAATTCATGAAATTATAGCCAATCCAGAAGCTTTAAGAAATAGTAGCTCATACGTGTTGCTTTTGTTTTTCTTGTTTATGGCCGCATTTACAAAGTCTGCACAGTTTCCATTTTTCTTTTGGTTACCGGGCGCCATGAAAGCACCAACACCAGTTTCTGCTTACTTACATTCGGCAACAATGGTTAAAGCAGGTATTTATTTATTAGCTCGTTTTACACCTATTTTAGGAGATCATATTTATTGGAATACAACATTGCAAATTGTAGGTGGACTTACTATGTTATACGGAGCTATAAGTTCTGTATTTAGGAAGGATATGAAAGGAATTTTAGCCTTTTCGACCATTTCAGCATTGGGAGTTTTGGTGTTTCTCTTAGGAGTTGGAACCGAAAAAGCAATTTATGCAGCAGGACTTTTTATATTGGTACATGCTTTGTATAAAGCTGCTCTTTTTATGATTACGGGTATTGTAGATCATCAAACACATACAAGAGATATTAATCAATTAGGCGGATTGCGTCATATTATGCCAATGGTAGCTTTGGCAGCAATGATTGCAGCTTTATCAAGTGCAGGTATTCCGCTAACATTTGGATTTTTAGGAAAAGAAGTTATTTATGAAGCTACATATTCTTATCCAATTCACGATTGGGCATTACTTTTTACAGGAATTTCAGTTTTAGTAAATGTATTTCTGAGTGCAGCTGGATTTTTAGTAGGTATTAAACCTTTTTTTGGCGTAGTTAAAGAAAAATGCGTCAATGTAGCTAAACCTTCAAAATCATTATGGATACCTCCGTTAATATTGAGTGGATTTAGTTTGTTATTTGGTTTTTTTCCACAAATAGCAAATGTTGGAATTCTTAAAAATGTTGGCACAGCCATATATGGTAGTTCAATTGCTATGGAATTACATTTATGGCACGGATTTACCCCAATACTTTTATTTAGCGGTATTACAATTATTTTAGGCTTAGCCGTTTATTTTATTTTTAAAGGAAGAAATAATTCTGAAAAAGTAATTGTTCGTTTAGAAGTGGTTGCTCCTAAAACTGTTTTTACATATATAATAAATAAGTTTAAAGCTTTTGCATTTTTATATACGCGTTTGTTTCAAAATGGATATTTACGCGTATATCTAATGGTGATTATTGTATTCTTTGTTGGCTTGGTAGGATATAAGCTTTTTGCAGATGTTCCTTTAAAAGTAAATACGGATGATTTGTCTGAGTTTAGAGCTTACGAATTGGTTGTATTTATCATAATTGTTATTGCAGTTTTTTTCGCAATTCATACGCCTTCAAGATTGTCTGCAATTGCAGCAACCGGAATTGTAGGTTATTGTATCTGTTTGATATTTGTTTTTTATGGCGCACCTGATTTAGCAATGACTCAGTTTGCCATTGATACATTAACAGTGGTTTTATTTGTGTTAGTTTTATTCAAGCTTCCGCCGTTTTTGCGATTGAGTAATAGACGAATACAATTTAAAGATGCAGTTATAGCAATTGCTTTCGGAACATTGATTTCTTTAATTACATTGCAGGCATTAGTGTCGCCAGCAGACAAAGAAGTGAGCCGATTTTATGCGGAAAATGCTTATGTATTGGCAAAAGGTAAAAATGTAGTAAACGTAATTTTGGTTGATTTTAGAGGTTTTGATACTTTGATAGAAACCATTGTTTTATCAATTGCTGCGTTGGGAGTTTATAGTTTATTAAAATACAAATCGAAAGAAGATGAAATCTCAGAATAAAAAACAGTTAGACCCTACTATTCTAAGAACAGCAACTAACTATTTATTACCTTTATTAATCTTGTTCTCGTTGTTTGTGTTATTACGAGGGCATTATTTATCAGGAGGTGGTTTTGTGGGCGGATTAATTGCATCAATCGCTTTTGTATTGCATTCATTTGCTTATAGTACAAAACATACGTTGCATTTATTTTCGTTAGAACCAATAAAACTAATTGGAATAGGACTTAGCTTGTCTATTTGTAGTGCAATTTTCCCTATACTTTATGGAGAGCCTATTATGACAGGAATATGGTTTGCGGATTCGGTAGCTGTAATTGGTGGTGTAGGTACAGCTCTATTTTTTGATATCGGTGTTTATTTGGTTGTAATTGGAGTGGTACTTACCATTTTATTTACAATTGCTGAAAATGTTTAATTCATAAGAATATATTATCATGGAACTATTATTAGTTGTTTTAGTAGGTATATTATATTCGTCAGGGATTTATTTAATGTTTAGAAGAAGTATGGTAAAACTTCTTTTAGGATTGATGATGCTGGGGAACGGTGCCAATATTTTAATTTTTTTAATGGGAGAACTTACCAAAGGAAAAGCTCCTATCATTGATGAGGAACAAAAGCATTTTTTAGATGCATATGCAGATCCTGTTCCACAATCATTAATTCTTACAGCAATTGTAATTAGCTTTGGATTAACGGCTTTTGCAATTGTATTGTTAAACAAAGTATATAGTACAACCGGAACAGATGATTTAGATTCTCTAAATGTTCAAGATTTAGATATATGATTTCAAACTTTATATTAGCCCCAATATTAGTACATATGATTACAGCTGTAATTCTTCTAATTTTTTGGAAGAAAATTCAGTTGCAAAAAACGATAAGTTTAGTAGGTAATAGTATTGCTTTTTTATTGTGTATTCGATTATTTAATGCTACTTGGCAACATGGTAGTGTTACGCTTCAATTAGGTAACTGGCAAGCGCCATTCGGAATTACATTTGTGTCAGATACGCTAAGCGCTGTTATGGTTATGCTTACGGCTATTGTTTCATTAGCTGTAGGTATTTATTCAACCGCAGCTATTAATGAAAGTCGTATTAAATATGGTTATTTTATTATTTATCATTTCTTGATTATGGGATTGCTTGGTGCTTTCCTTACAGGAGATATTTTTAATCTTTACGTTTGGTTTGAGGTAGTTATTATATCTTCTTTCGTTTTACTTACGCTTGGTGGAAAGAAAAGACAAATGGAATCGGCTATAAAATACGTAACGATGAACATGCTTGCATCTACCATATTTTTAACTGCAATTGGTATTTTATATGGTATAACAGGTAGTTTAAATATAGCTGATTTAGCACATCAGGTTGCAATTGTTGAAAACAGAGGATTAGTAACCGTTACAGCACTATTATTTTTTGTAGGCTTCGGAATTAAATCTGCGGTGTTTCCGCTTTATTTTTGGTTGCCATCATCCTATCATACACCACCTTCTGCAATTGGTGCTATTTTTGGCGGTTTACTTACAAAATTAGGTGTGTATTCTTTATTTCGTGTATTCACAATTATTTTTCAGCCAGATG
Source organism: Flavobacterium sp. (assembly GCA_030151255.1). Taxonomy (GTDB): domain Bacteria; phylum Bacteroidota; class Bacteroidia; order Flavobacteriales; family Flavobacteriaceae; genus Flavobacterium. Next base: position 8,505 of record JASLED010000066.1, on the reverse strand, counting down.
ATTTTCTAAAACAAGTTTTTGTTGTAATTGCTATTTTCACAATGATTAGTGGGGCCCTTGGTGTTATCAATAAAAGAAATATTAGAAGAATATTGTCTTATTTTATTGTATGTCATATCGGATATCTAATTGCAGGTATCGGATTATATACAGAATTGGCATTTGTTGGAGTGGTGTTTTATTTAATTCACGACGTAATTGTAAAGAGTAATCTTTTTATGATGAGTGGATTAATTCAAAAAATTAGAGAAACACAAGATATTACTCGTTTAGGCGGGCTGTATAAAGATTATCCAAAGTTGTCAATTGTGTTTGCAATTATTTTATTCTCGTTGGTTGGTATTCCACCATTATCAGGATTTTGGCCGAAAATTTTATTGTTTCAAGAAGCATTTGCACAACGTGAATACTTTTTGTTAGGAACATTAATCTTTGCAAGTTTTATCACATTATTTATTGTAGCAAAAATTTGGGCAGAAGTTTTCTGGAAAGATTTACCAAAACCGAATGTAGAAGAAATAGATCATTTTGCACCATTTTCAAAATCAGGTAAAGTAGCTTTAGTATTGCCAGTTGTGGCACTAGCAGGTGTTTCTTTGCTGATTGGATTTAATGCAAGATGGATTTTTGAAGTATCAGAACGCGTAGCATTCGAAATGGCTCATCCGTCTGTTTATATCAATGCAGTATTACAAAACATAAAATAATTTTAAATGTTAAAGTACTTTTTACTAAATATATTACTAACATTTGTTTGGGTTGCATTAACTGGACAATTAAACTATGTGAACTTCTTTTTTGGAGGAATACTTGGTTTTTTTATTCTTTGGTTGTTGGCGCGAAATTCGCCAAAAAGTGAAAAAGAATATTTTTATCGCGTGCCTAAAATCTTATCGTTTATTATTTACTTTTTTGTAGATATGTTACAAGCAAATTGGGAAGTAGCAAAAGATGTAATTACTCCAAATTATCATACAACACCAGGAATTATTAAGTATCAAATTGATGCTAAAACAGATTTCGAAATTACGATGTTAGCCAACATTATTGCACTTACACCAGGAACGATGGTGATTGATATTGCGGATGATAAAAGTTATATTTACATACACACAATGTATTTAAAAGACAAAGACAAATTTATCAAACGCTTAAAAGAAAGAACAGAGAAAAAACTATTAGCTATTTTACGATGACAGTTGAACAATATCTTATATACATAGTAATGCCCATTATTTGTTTGTCGTTGATATTAATCTTTTTACGATTTTTAAAAGGACCAACAATTGTAGATCGAGTAGTAGCTATAGATCTTTTAATAACCGTAGGTGTAGGGTTAATTGGACTTTTTAGTCTTATTGCAAATAATGCAATTTTTTTAGATGTGGCTGTAATCATGGCGCTTATTGCTTTCTTGAGTACAGTTGCTTTTTCATATTACTTAGATAAAAGAGGAAAAGATGACTGATTTATTAATAATGGCATTGAGTACTTTAGGCGCTATATTTATTTTGGTAGCATCTATTGGCATTTTTAGATTACCCGATTTTTATACTCGTTTATCCATAACTATAAAAGCCGCAACATTGGGTATTGGTTGTATTCTAGCAGCAGCGGCAATTCACTTTTCTGAATTTTCAATTACAACAAAAGTGTTTGCTATTATCTTTTTTCTTTTTATTACATCACCTGTAGCGGCATTCTTAATAGCTCGTACGGCCTATATCAGTGGAGTTCGATTATGGAATAAATCTGTAATCGATGAATTAAAAGGACGTTATGATATTCCCGATGATCTAGATACTCAAAACAAATGCAATAAACCAAAAGAAAAATCTTGCGAAATTGATAAGAATAATCACTAAGAATTATACAATATAATTTTATCTTCGCACACACAAAGTAACATACTAAATACAATTATGAAAAAAATCGTTTTATTATTTACTGCATTACTGTTAGCAGCTCCTTTTAAAGTAAAGGCTGATGAAGGAATGTGGTTCTTAATGTTCATAGAGCGCTTGAATCAGCGCGATATGGAAAAAATGGGATTGCAGTTAACTGCTGAGGAAATTTATAGTATTAATAATCACTCATTAAAAGATGCAATTGTGCAATTTGATGGTGGCTGTACTGCAGAAATTATTTCCGATCAAGGTTTGGTTTTAACAAACCACCACTGTGGATATGATAAAATTGCCGCATTATCTACACCAGAAGATGATATTCTAACAAATGGTTTTTGGGCTAAAGATAAAGCTTCTGAAAGACCAGCAAACGGATTATCTGTTCGTTTCTTCGTTCGTATGGACGACGTTACAAAACGTATCTTAAGCGTTGTAAATGATAAAATGAGCGAAGCTGATCGTGAAAAAGCAATCAATCAAGAAATCAGTAAAATTCAAAAAGAAAATGATGGAAACGGAAAATATACTGTATCTGTAAGATCATTCTTTCAAGGAAATGAATATTACTATTTTGTTTACGAAGATTTTAATGATGTTCGTTTAGTAGGTACACCTCCAAATAGCATTGGTAAATTTGGTGGAGATACTGATAACTGGGAATGGCCAAGACATACAGGAGATTTTTCTCTTTTCCGTGTTTATGGAGATAGAAACGGAAATCCTGCTGAATTTTCAACAGATAATGTTCCGGTAACTCCTAAACATTTCTTACCAGTTTCTATTGCAGGTATTAAAGAAGGAGATTTTTCTATGATTCTTGGATATCCAGGTAGAACAAACAGATGGATGCCTGCACAAGGAGTAGAGCAAAATATTATGTTTGCTTATCCGGCTTGGGTTGAAGGTTCTAAATTAGGAATGGATGTAATGAAGAAACATATGAACGAAAGCGATGCAGTTCGTTTAAATTATGCTTCTAAATATGCAGGTGTTGCAAACTATTGGAAAAATAGACAAGGAATGATTGATGCTTTAAAACAACACAAAACTGTGGAAGTTAAAACAGCTAATGAAAAAGAATTCCAAAAATGGGCATCTAAAAAACAAAACAAGAAAAAATACGGAAACGTAATAGCTGATATCAATGCTTATTACACAGCAACAAACTTAAAGGCACGTCATGATAATTATTTAATGACAATGTTGCGTACATCAAACATGGCTGCATTGCCTTATAGATTGATGGGTGGAATTAATGCTTATGATACTTTTGACGCTGCGAAGAAAGCCGATTTCCAAGCTTACATTGCTGAAGTTTATTCAGGACAAAATGAAGCATTGGAGAAAGAAATGCTTGCTAAACAATTGGAGTTATATGTAACTAAAGGAAACGAATATCCAATTGCACCATATGTTGCGCAAATTCAAAAAGAGTATCATGGAGATTTTGATAAGTATGTAAATGAAGCTTTTAATACAAGTATTTTTGCTAATCAAGAAAAATTAGATGCTTTCTTAGCAAATCCTTCAGGAGTAAATGTAGCTAACGATCCGTTGTTAAAATTATCGTCAGCTATCATGGAACATTACCGTGCTAAAAGCGTTGAATTAGCTGTATTAGAAGATAAATATCAAAAAGCATACAGATTATTTGTTGATGGATTAAGACAAAGTAATCCTGATAAAAAATACTATCCAGATGCAAATTCTACGTTGCGTTTAACTTACGGAACAGTAAAAGGATTGCCAAGAGGAGATAAAGAAAATGATGCAAAAGAAAATTGGTATACAACATTAAAAGGAACTGTTGCTAAACACGTACCTGGAGATGAAGAATTTGAAGTTCCTCAAAAATTAATTGATCTTTATAATGCAAAAGATTATGGAGTGTATGCTGATAAAGAAGGGTATTTACCAGTAAATTTCCTTACAAATCATGATATTACAGGAGGTAACTCAGGTTCGCCAGTATTAAATGGAAAAGGTGAGTTAATTGGATTAGCATTTGATGGAAATATTGAAGCAATGGCAGGAGATGTTATTTACGATCCAGAATTGCAAAGAACAATCAATGTTGATATTCGTTACGTTTTATTCGTAATAGATAAGTTTGCCGATGCTAAACATATTGTTGATGAAATGGTAATTGTAACAGAATAACAATTTCAGAATAAAGTAAAAACGGGTAATTCTTTTGAGTTACCCGTTTTTTTATTTGAACAATGAAAACGATGAAGAGTTTAATTTTAAATAATAAATGTTTTTGGATTATGTGGTTCGGAGATTTACATTTGTGTCATGAAAAAGTTGATTGCTATTTTTTGTTTATTGTTTTTAATTTCTTGTAATAATAAGAATGACCAATACAATCAAACAGTATTATCATATTATTTTTGGCGTACAAATTTTGAATTAGATAAAGTTGAAAAACAAAGTTTAATTGATTTAAATATCACAAAACTTTATTTACGTTATTTTGATGTTGCGTTAAAAGATAACCAAGCTATTCCTGTTCAACCAATTATTTTTAAACAAGCTATTCCAGTTTCAACGGAAATTGTTCCTGTGGTTTATATCAAGAATGAGGTAATGTTGCAAAATCGATTGAATACTTATGATCTAGCAAATAAAATAATCAAATTTATAGCGCAAATAAACGATAGAAATAATATTAGTTGTACAGAAATTCAATTAGATTGTGATTGGACGTTAAATAGCAAAGAGAATTTTTTTCATCTTATAGAAGAATTGAAAAAGCAAAGCGATTGGAAAATTTCTTCAACCATTCGTTTGCATCAAATTAAGTATGCATCAAAAACAGGTATCCCAAATGTAGATCATGGTGCATTGATGTATTATAATATGGGGCGTATTGCTACCGATTCTTTAAATTCCATTTACGATAGAAATATTGCTAAAAAATATATTGGTGCTTTGGATGATTATCCATTGCGTTTAAATTATGCATTACCAATTTATGCATGGGCTATTCAGATTAGGAATAATCAAGTAGTTCGATTAATTAGCAGAATAAGAGAAAAAGATGTTGAACAAGTACAAGGAATTAGAAAAGTTGGAGTAAACCGTTTTGTTGTAGAACAAACTGATCGTTATTTTGGACAATTGTTTGAAAAAGGAGACGAGATAAAAGTTGAAACAACTACAAACGATCAACTAAAAGAAATGTTGCAAGATTTGTACAAGACAACAAAAAAAAGACCACAAGAAATTATCTTGTATGATTTAAATTCAAAGAATATAATTGTTTATGATAAAGAAACCTTTAAAAAAATGGCTAGTACTAGGTAGTTTAATTACTGTTTTAGGCACAAGTGTTTATACATATGGATGCGCCGATGGTTGGTGGAGTTATGGAAGTTCGTCTAACTTTTCGCCAGAATCATTTGCAGATAAATCATACGAACCTTTGTTTTATGCACCATATGATCGTTTTTATAACAACGCTTATATGTATAATGGCGGAATGTTTAATGAGGAAATTCTTTCAGATTGGGTTTCTTATTTAGATGGAGCTCTATCGAAAGAAGTAATAAGTGAATATTTGTTGGATGCTAAATCGCATATCGAAGAAATTCATCAAATGTATAAAGAACTTCAGAAGAAAAAGAGCATTGCAAGTGATACAAAATGGAATCTTAAAAATCACAAGATAGCTAATTTCGTTACTTTTCTAACTTTTAGTAGCGAGATAGAAAATTATAGTAATCAAACTTATGATTATTGGAATTATGATAATCACGTAACTGATGTTATGGATAACAATCAAGTAAGTTTGATTGAAAAATATTATAATCAAATTAAAGGAAAGGATGCTTTTTTCAGCAATCGTATTTGGTTTCAAGTAATGAAGGCAAAGTTTTATTCTGCAAATCGTTCTTCCGTTATTGCATTTTTTGAAGCAACTTCTACCAATCAGCCCAAAAATGCACTGTATTATCGCGCGCTTGGTTATGTTGCTGGAGCTTATCAAGCAAAAGGACTGATTGAAAAGTCGAATATTTTATATGCCGAAATTTTCAATAATTATCCCACAATGCGTCAGGTAGCAATATATAATTATAAAGTACAAAATAATGCGGCTTTGAATGCTACATTAGCAAATGTGGCTAATAAGGAAGTGCAAGCATCTATTTTGGCAATGCAAGCTTATTATAATGATGCAGGATTAATTGAAGCAATGAAACAAATTTATGTCATTGATGCAAAAAGTCCGCATATTAATTATTTGCTAACACGTTGGGTTAATATTCAAGAAAGCAAGGTTTTACAATTTAGAGAAGATAAATTTAAAAATAGCAAAGAGTATTTTTCTAAGATTAAAAATAAAATAGATCAACAAGGATTAAAATGGATTAAGTCTGTTGCAGAGCAGCCAACTAAAGTTAACGAACCTGTTTTGTGGACATTAGCTGGAGGATATTTAGACATTTTTCAGGGAAATTATAAAGAAGCAGCTGTAGCTTTTGACAATGCAAAAAAACAAGCAAACAACAACGATTTAATTTTAAAACAAATTAGATTGTTTTCATTAATCAACAAAGTTTCTCAAGTAAAGAAAATGGATGCTTCAACAGAAGCATTACTTTTAGATGACGTAAATTGGTTGTACAATGATATCCGAAAAAATACTTCATGGGAAGATAGTTTCCGTTATGAATATGCATTGGAATGGATTAATCAATATTTGTCTGTTATTTATAAAGAACAAGGTAATGAAGTAATGAGCGAAGTAATGTATTCGGATGTTTCTTTTTATGGAAACGAAAAGAATAGTAAATTAATGGAAGCCTTCTTTTTAAATACCAAAAAAACTCCTTTTGAAAAAGTAATTGTTGATGCTTATCAGTATAATATTAATGATATTTATGAAAGAAGAGCAATATATATGTTCTATGAAGATAGGTTAGAGGAAGCTATTACTGAATTTCAGAAAACAAAATCGGTAGAAATGGGTACTGATTATGAAGGCCAACCTATTATTGCCGAGTATGGAAATACTACTTTATATGGAAATCCATTTAATGGAAAAATTCAAGATTGCAATGATTGTGATCATGAAGCAAAACAAAGTGTAAAATACACTAAGCTTTCGTTTGTAACCAAAGTAAAAGAAATGCAAAATAAAATTGCAAACGGCGAAGACATATTTAATAATGCATTATTGGTTGGAAATGCCTTTTATAATGCGTCGTATTTTGGCAATGCACGTGTGTTTTATTCTAATTCGTTGGTAGATGAATATGGAAATTATATTTCTTCCAACGGACAAAAATATTTGATGAATATGAACAATGCTCGCAAATATTATAACATTGCAAAAGCCGCAGCAACCACAAATGAACAAAAAGCAAAATTAGCTTATTTGGATGCTAAACTTGAACGAAATGATTTTTATCAAAAAGAATATTTCGGTCCTGAAAATTATTGGGGTTATAATGAAGTGATGTTTAAAAAATGGAATGGATTTAAAGAGTTGGCAACAAAATATCACGATACAAAATATTATCAGGAAGTTATTCGCGAATGTGAATATTTTAGAAAATACGTTGGATTGTAAAAAATATAAAAGCTCAAGAATTTTCTTGAGCTTTTATATTTTGAAATAGTTACTTTTCTACAAAGATTTAGAGGAGAAATATTTTTAAAAGCTAATAAATTGTATTTTTACAAGTCGATAATAAAATTTATAAAATAATAAAATAATGCATATACATTTTATTGCTATCGGAGGTAGCGCAATGCATAATTTAGCTTTGGCATTGCATGATAAAGGAGATAAAGTTACAGGTAGTGACGATGCTATTTTTGAACCTTCAAAAACCAGATTGGCAAAACAAGGTTTGTTGCCAGAGCACGAAGGTTGGTTTCCAGAAAAAATAGTTTCTTCTATTGATGCAGTAATTTTGGGTATGCATGCAAAGGAAGATAATCCCGAATTAATTAGAGCGAAAGAATTAGGTTTAAAAATATATTCTTATCCAGAGTTTATTTATGAACATTCAAAAGAAAAAACAAGAGTTGTAATTGGCGGTTCTCACGGAAAAACAACAATTACTTCAATGGTATTGCACGTAATGAATTATCACGGCGTTGAAGTAGATTATTTAGTGGGTGCGCAATTGGAAGGTTTTGACCGAATGGTGAATCTTACCAACGATAATGAATTTATTTTAATTGAAGGTGATGAGTATTTATCTTCTCCAATTGATCGTCGTCCAAAGTTTCATTTATACGAACCAAATATTGCCTTGATTAGTGGTATTGCTTGGGATCATATTAATGTGTTTCCAACATTTGATAATTATGTAGATCAATTCCGTATTTTTATTGATAAAATTACCAATGGTGGAATTTTGATTTATAATGAAGAAGATGCTATTGTAAATCAAATCGCAGAAGAAAGCACCAATCCAATCCGAAAAATTGGTTATACAACTTTAGAGCACGAAATCAACGATTCGGTTTCTTATTTAATTACAAACGAAGGATTGTTGCCATTAGAAGTTTTTGGTCAGCATAATATAAATAATATAAGTGGTGCCAAATGGGTTTGTCAAAACATGGGCATTGATGAAGA
>JASLED010000023.1 GCA_030151255.1 Flavobacterium sp. | reverse complement strand
TCAAGTTTTTCTACAAGATGGTTTGGTTGAAGTGCGTACAAATGATGGTGAGGAGCATAAAGCGAGTTGTATTGATGCTGAAGGAAATGTTATCAATGACAGTGGATGTTTGTATTATTCTTCAAATAAATTTCCTGTAGAAAAGATTAAACAACTTCAAAGTAATATTGCCAATATAGTTTCTGCTACTGTACATAAGAGTAAAAAGAGTAAAGTACCTGATTTTATTATTGTTTTTATCGAGGCTGATTACGAATCTCAATCTTGGCTTTTGTCTTTTGAGTTTCCTAAAAAATACAACGTAAATAACGAATTATATTCTGAGTTAATCGGCAATATTACTTTCGCTTTAAATAATGAAAAATTAGAAGATTATCATTTTAATAAAGACATCAACGGAAATTATTATAATTATAGACTTACACAGCCAATTGCTTTTAAAAAGTAGATAGTATTGAATTATCAGTAACAAAAAAATCCAGCTTAACTAAGCTGGATTTTTTTATAGATTAATTAACTGCTCTAATTTATCGTAAAAAAGTTGTTCTATTCTAGGATCTTTCGCATTTTGATATGATTTAACTAAACTATCTAAATACTGATCTAAATTAGTTATTTTACTTCCTTTAGTCAATTCGAAAGGAACCTGTAGGTTTTTAGCTCTAATTGCTTCTGTTGCGTTAATTATATATTGTTCTTTGTCCATCTTTATATTTTTATGAGATAAAGGTACTAAAGATTGATGATATTGACTTTTATTTGCTAGAACTTAAAATCAAATTATTTAGGTAATTCAATTGTATAAGTTTTACCTTTTGTTTTTAATGAATTATTTACCAACCAAGGGTTATATAGTTTTAATAACTTATAGTTAGCACCTTGTTCTTTTGCAAATAATGGTAAATCTTCGATATCTTGATCTACAGTAATATATCGCATTGGAATTTGTGGATATTTTTCGTTTTTAGGTATATCATAACCATACTTTGCTGGATTTGCCATAATTTCTTTTAAAGCAAGTATTCTAAATACATAACGAGAAGTTTCCTGATTCAAAAATAAGTCATAATAGCTATCTACATACTGGCTGCTCATTGCTTTTTGCATACCACTAATACCTCTATTATAGGCTGCAGCAACCATTGTCCAATTGCCAAATTTGTCTTTTGCATTTCTAAAGTATTTACAAGCTGCTTCAGTCGCTTTTTCTAGGTTATATCTTTCATCTACATAATCATCAACAGTAAGATTAAAATCATTTGCTGTACCTTTCATAAATTGCCAAAAACCTGATGCTCCAGCTGATGAAACAGCATTTGATAAAGAACTTTCTATAACGCATAAGTATTTAAAATCGTCTGGAATGTTGTTCTTTTTTAAAATAGGTTCAATAATAGGAAAATATCTTTCAGCTCTTTTGACAATCAGTAAAGTTGATGAATGTAGATTGGCATTTACAATTAATTCTCGATCAAATCTTTCCTTAACATCTATAAGTTCTAACGGAGCTCTTTCACCAGCAAAATTTGCTGAAGGAGGTAATGTAACGCTATATTCGTTGGGTATTATATCAGCTATAGTTTCTGAAAGTGTTGAAGCAAAAATAAAGCTAGATGCAACTACAATTGTAGTTGTTGTGTATATTATTTGTTTAACGTGTTTTTTCATGTTTTATTCTAAAATAATAGATTGTAAATTATTGTTGAACCATTTGTGTTTTAAGATAATCATTGCATGAGTACCATCTTTTACTATAATGGAATTATTTATTTTTTGGATTGGAAAAATTTGATCTTTACTTCCGTGAATTTGAATTACGTTTGGTAAGTTATCTGTCTGATTCCAGTGTAAAATAGCTTCCATGCACCATTTAATATACTTTGGATCTCGAACGGATAAATATCTTTCATATAAATCAATTCTATTTTTCTTCTTTTTTTGAATAAATACAAAAAAGATTCGTGTTAGTAAAAGAATCATTTTTGTTGGCAACAATTTATAAATTTTTGTTTTTTTTGCCCATTTAAAATAAATAGGATATTCATTAATTGAACGCACACTTGAAATTATAATTGTCTTTTTTATGCTAATTTTTTTACTTATTTCTTGCGCAATAATCCCTCCAAATGAAACGCCTACTAAAATTGGATTTTCATGTTTTATGTGCACTAAATATCTATCAACATATTGGTCTAATGTTTCGTCTTTATTTGTTGGTAACCATTCTAAAAATATAGGAGTAAATAAATTGTTATCTAAATTTAAATGTTCAAATATTAGAGACGAAGCGGCCATTCCAGGAAAAAAATAAATAGTTATTTTGCTCATTTTAAATAAATTAACATAGTTGCTTGGTCTGATGTGGAAAAAAATGCCGAACTTTGATAAATATAGCGATAAAACTATCGTTATTCATTGTTTATATACTGTAAAATTTTCTTAATATATACGATTAGAGTTGGCATTAATTACTTATGCTAATTATTAGATTGCTAGGAAAAAGAAATCTAATCAATTACTAGAGAATATAAATTTTATTGCAATGAATATTAAAGACAATGAATTGCTACGTCAATTTGAGCTAGAAACAGATGAAGGCTTACTTTGTGTAGAGTATTCACTTCAGGAAAGAAAAATTTTTCTTACCAAGTTAAAGGGATTTGAAGATAATGTGCAAGCAGAATCTATGGAATTCTTAAGAGGGGTTTTAGATTTAGTAAGAGACAAAAAATTGAGGGTTGTACCAACTCATCCAAAAATTGTGTCTTTTTTTAGAACAAATCCTTCTTATAAAGAAATGTTACCTCCAGGAATTAGAATTTAAATGATAGGTAATATTGAACACAATAACACAACAAACCTTACAAAAGGTTAAAAAAAATTAAACCTGTATAGTTTTTGGGCTATACAGGTTTTTATTTTAGGATATTTTATTTTACGTATTACAAAAATTCTATACGTACAATTCCATCAGAATCAATTTTTGTTAATTGAATATTGTGTAAGGTATTTACTAATTCTGGATTCCAAGGAGTTTTTACCTTAACGTAGTTTTCTGTAAATCCGTGAATGTAACCTTCTTTATTTTCTCCTTCAAATAGAACAACTTTATTTTTACCTATTTGCGATTCGTAAAAAGCTCTTCGTTTTTTTACAGAAAGTCCCCTAAGCATTTTACTTCGTTTATTTCTAATTTCCATTGGAATTATGCCATCCATTTCTATGGCTTCTGTGTTATCTCTTTCCGAATAGGTAAAAACGTGTAAATAAGAAATATCTAAATCATTTAAAAAGTTGTATGTTTCTAAGAAATGCTCGTCAGTTTCTCCAGGAAATCCAACAATAACATCAACACCAATACAACAATCAGGCATTACATTTCTAATTTTTGTTACGCGTTCTTGGTATAATTCTCTTAAGTAACGGCGTTTCATTAATTTTAAAATATCGTTACTTCCAGATTGCAACGGAATATGAAAATGAGGTACAAATGTTCTGCTTTTTGATACAAAATCAATTGTTTCGTTTTTCAATAAATTAGGTTCGATAGACGAGATGCGTAAACGTTCAATTCCTTCAACTTTATCCAATTCCTGAACAAGTTCTAAAAAAGTGTGTTCATGGCGTTTATTACCAAATTCACCTTTTCCGTAATCGCCAATATTTACTCCAGTTAAAACAATTTCTTTAATGTCTTGTGCAGCAATTTCAGCAGCATTTTTCAATACATTTTCCATTGTATCACTTCTAGAAATACCACGAGCCAAAGGAATAGTGCAATATGTACATTTGTAATCGCATCCATCTTGCACTTTTAAAAATGCTCTTGTTCTATCTCCAATAGAATAAGATCCAACATAGAAGTCAGCTTCCGAAATTTCACAAGAATGCACCTGTCCCATGTCATTTTTAGACAAGTCGTTGATGTAATCCGTTATCTTAAATTTTTCGGTTGCTCCTAATACCAAATCAACTCCGTCTACAGCTGCAAGCTCTTCTGGTTTTAATTGTGCATAACAACCAACAGCAGCAATAAATGCTTTATCATTTTTCTTTTGTGCTTTTTTTACAATTTGTTTAAATTGTTTATCTGCATTTTCGGTAACAGAGCAAGTATTTATAACGTAAATATCTGCTACCTCTTCAAATTCAACGCGATCAAACCCTTCTTCAACAAAATTTCTAGAAATTGTAGAAGTTTCAGAAAAGTTTAATTTACAACCTAGCGTATAAAAAGCTACTTTTTTTCTGTTTTCCATAATGATTCCCTACTATAGTAGTAACTTTGAAGTATATTTACTTTTTGTAATTTACAAAGTTTGCAAATTTACATACAAAATTCGGTTTGATGAAATCAATAATTTATTATATATCAATTATTTGTGTATTGATTGTCTTTTCTGCATGTGCTGAAAAAAACAAGCAAGAAGAAAACTTGCAGGTATTTAGATACAATGAAAATGCAAATATTCAAACCTTAGATCCTGCTTTTGCTAGAAATATGGCTATTATTTGGCCGTGTAATCAATTGTTTAATGGTTTAATTCAGTTGGATGATAGTTTGCAAGTGCAGGCTGATATTGCAAAATATTGGACAATTTCTGATGATGGATTAAGGTATAATTTTGTATTGAGAAATGATGTTTATTTCCACAATCATCCCAATTTTGGAAAAACTGAAACCAGACAAGTTGTAGCAAAAGATTTTGAGTATAGTTTAAATCGATTAATTGATCCGAAGATAGCTTCACCTGGAGCTTGGATTTTACAAAAGGTAGAAAGTTTTAAAGCAGTTAATGATTCAGTGTTTCAAATTCGTTTAAAAGAACCTTTTCCTGCCTTTTTAGGATTACTTTCTATGCGTTATGCTTCAGTTGTTCCGAAAGAAATTGTAGAAGATACAACACATGATTTTAGAACTAATCCGATTGGAACAGGGCCATTTTATTTTAAATTTTGGGAAGAAAATGTTAAGTTGGTTTTGAGAAAAAATGAAAACTATTTTGAAAAAGATAGCAACGGTGTAAAATTACCTTATTTAGATGCTGTATCAATTACCTTTTTACCTGATAAACAAAGTGCTTTTTTACAATTTATTCAAGGAAATTTAGATTTTTTGTCAGGATTAGATCCTTCTTATTCCTATGATCTACTTGAGTTAGATGGAGTTTTACGCAATAAGTATAAAGAGAGTGTAAACATGGAAACGGGGCCATATTTGAATACTGAATATTTGGGATTTAATATGGATGCTAAAAATGCTATTGCGGATAAGCGCATTCGACAAGCATTGAATATTAGTTTTGATAGGGAACAAATGATTTTGCATTTGAGAAATGGATTAGGAACGTATGATGTAGGAAGTATTGTTCCAAAAGGTTTACAAAGTGCCATAACACAACCAATGGATGAATTGTACGATGTAAAAAAAGCAAAGGCATTAGTTGAAGAGTATAAAAAAGAAAAGAATACAGATGAAGTTGTTGTAGAATTATCGACCAATTCAGGATATTTGAATATAGCAGAATTTTTACAACGCGAATGGCAAAAAATTGGAATAAGAGTAAGTATTGATGTAATGCCGCCTGCTACATTAAGACAAGGAATGTCTTCTGGTAAAATTAATTTTTTTAGAGGAAGCTGGATTGCAGATTATCCAGATGCAGAAAATTATTTATCGCTTTTTTATAGTAAAAATAAGGCGCCAAATGGTCCAAATTATACTTTTTTTGATATTAAAAAATATGATTTGCTTTATGAAAAAGGTATTACAATTGTAAATGAGCAGGAAAGAATTGTTTTATATGAAGAAATGCAGAGAATATTAATGGAAGAAGTTCCGGTAATTATTCTGTATTATGATACGGCTATCCGTTTTTCTAGAAAAAATATACAAAACTTAGGCATTAATCCGATGAATAATCTTTTTTTGAAAAAAGTTTCGAAAATAAAAAACATTAAATAATGATAAAATAACAATAGTTTTTTGCTTTTTTTGATGAATAATTGCTTTATTTTTATTAATATTATCGCTTAAAACCAAACACCTTACAAACATTACCATTTATGAATGAATTAATTGTTCTGATAATAGATGATGAAATTAAAGTAGCCGAAGCATTACGTTATTTATTAACAAATCATTTAAAAACAACTGAGAAAATAGTTGTTTATTCTGCCAATTCTGTTGCAGATGGAGTAAAAATAATTGAGCAGTATAAGCCAGATTTAGTTTTTCTAGATATTCACATGCCTGGTGAAAATGGCTTATCGTTATTCGATTATTTTAAAGACAATCGCAGTTTTGAAGTAGTTATTGCAACTGCTTATGACGAATATGCTTTAGAAGTTTTAAATAAACACAATTGCTTACACTATTTATTGAAGCCAATTAATACGACTGAATTGCAATTGACCTATGAAAAGTATAAGCAAAAACAAGGCGAACAACCTTTTCTTAAAATCATTAAAAACAACCAAAAGAGAGAATTGATAAATATTAATGATATTTATTTTTGTAAAGCAAATGATAACTATTGTGATATTTATTTAAAAGACAAAAAAATATTAGTTTCAAAAACACTTAGTTTTGTTGAAGGAAGATTAAAACACCCTCAATTTCATAGAGTTAATCGCTCTTATCTTATAAATATCAATCATATAAAACACATTAATTCGGGTTCAAATAGCTTATCGTTTAAAGACGATATAATTATAAATAATGAATTAATAGAATATGAAATTATTGTGGCAGCTACAAAGATGAAAGAATTGAAGGCTTTTGATTTATGAAAAAATGGATGATAATATTAGTGGTTTTTTTTACAACCACTTTTTTTTATTCTCAATCTATCGTTACAAAAAAATTTACAACAGATGATGGATTAATGGCAAATGATATTAGAGCCTTATTTTTAGATTCTAATGGATTGCTTTGGATTGGTTCTCGAGCTGGATTAACAACAATGCAGCATGGAAAAATTGTAGCTAATCAAGATGCTTTAGAACATCGATTTACAAATATTGTAACTATAAAAGAAGATAATTACAATCGAATTTGGATTGGAAGTTACGGACAAGGAATACTTATAAAAGATAATTCGGTTGTAAAAACCATTACAAAAGATAATGGTTTAATTTCAAATCGAATTCGTTTTCTTTTTAGTTATAAAGACAATGTTTATGCCGGAACTGATGATGGAATTTCTATAATCAATATCAAAACTTTTGAAATTAAGAATATAAAGCCAGATTATTTGAAAAATGATTTACTGGCAATTTCATCTTTTTATATGGATAATGATGAAGTTTATGCTACTTCACTCAATCATGGCATTTTTAAAATTAAAAATAATACAGCTGTTCTTGTTAATGATACTAAACGAGTTATTTCAATTTTTAATGATCCAGAAAACAAAAATCTATTAATTGGTTTAGCTGTTGATTTTTTAATTGAAGATAAAGGTGTTTCTAAAACCAATCATTTTGAGATTTCAGGCGTACGAGATTATGCAAAAGTAAATGATAAGGTATATTTTGTAAGTACAGATTTACTTGGTGGAAATGGCGCTATTTATAGTTGGGATGGAAGTGCAATAGAAAATGTAACGCATAAGTTTGGTATAAATGATACGGAGTTGTATACGATTACGTATGATAAACAAAATAATTTTTTATATGTAGGCACTAAGTTAGAAGGTGTTTATCAAATCGATCTTTCATCTCCTATTTCATATTATCCAGAGTTTGGTTTAACAGAAGTAATACACAGTGTTGGTAATAAATTATATGTTTTTGCTCAGGATGGATTAAGTATCGTAAAAGATAAAAAAATAATAAAAAATATCAGTAAGGAGAGTTTTAAAAAATTTCAAAATGCAAACAATAAAGAGTTTATAAATATTGTTAAGCGAGAAAATAATTTTTATGAAATAGATCATAGTCTTACAGCAGATAAACTAACTTTTTATAAGGTTGTAACGCATCAAAATAGTATTTGGGTAAGTACAAATTTTGGTTTGTTTAAGATGAGTATGTCGGGTGATTTTCTTCAATATCTAGGAGTGCACACCATGCAATTTTATTTTTACAACAATAAATTAATAGAAACTGATCCTTATGGTGGAGTGCGAATCTATAATAATCCGACGCAATTTAAGTATACTTATTTTGACAGAGAGGATAGTGCCAACGTACCGAGAGATATAGTTGATATAATTACAGTAAATAATCGATTGTATTTATTGGGTATTTTAGATGGCTTGTATGTGTATGAAAATAATCAATTTAAGTCCTTATTTACCGAAAATAAATTTCTAGAAAACAGAATCAGGCAAGGTACAAAAGGTAAAGGAAATACCATGTATATAGCTAATGATTTTAATGAAGTATACCATGTTGATTTAACGAATCATGATCCGAAGATTATTCAGAAAATAAAAGATGATGATATCAAGGGATACGGAATTAGCTTTGTAAAATACATAAATAACCAGCTTTTTATTGGTACAAATCAGGGAGTAAATGTTTTAGAAGGAGATAAAAAGTTTTTCTTTAATAAAGAACAAGGATTAAAAAATACTAATATATCAAGCGTAGCAACTATTGGCGACGATTTGTATATGGCTACCGATACAGGTATTTATGTGTTAAATACTCGATATTTTTATTCAAAAAAAACAAATTATAAAATTCTGCTATCTTCTTTAATGGTAAACGGAAAAAAAGTTAAAAATTATCAAAGCGATTTCTTTCCTTTAAAATCCATTGAATTGCCTTATAATCAAAATTCAATTTCAATCGATTTTGTGCTTTTGGGAGCTAAATTCCCTAAAAAAGTAGATTATAAATACAGAGTAAAGGCTACCGAAGAATGGAAAAACATTGAAAAAGCAAATATCTTTTTGAGTTATTTAAATTATGGCGAATATCCTATTGAAATAAAAATTTACGATTATGATAGTGGTTATGAACAAACACTTCCATTGTTACAAATAAAAATAAATCCTCCTTTTTATTTAACATGGTGGTTTGTTACCGTTGTTTTAGCCGTTGTAATTGGTGTTGCATATGTTATTTATCGCAATCGATTAAAAAAAATAAGAAGAAAACAAGAAATAAAAGACAAGCAATATGAATATGAAAAGAAAGTAATGGAGTTGAAGTTGCAGTCAGTGCGCAGTCAATTAAATACTCACTTTATTTTTAATGTACTTAGTTCTTTTCAATATTTTATTATTGCACAAAAAGTAGATGAAGCATTGTATTATCTAGATCGTTTTGCAAGTTTAATACGTAGTACGCTAAATTTATCAATGGCAGATCGAGTAAGTTTAACTGATGAAGTAAATTACATTAGAGGTTATTTCGAATTAGAAAATATGCGTTTAGACGGTAGAGCGCGATTAGATATTAATATTGAAGACAATGTTTTAAAAGAAAAAATAACTATTCCGCCTTTGTTACTACAACCTTTTATTGAGAATTGTTTAATTCATGCTTTTCCTGAAAGTATTCAAGATCCAATGATTAGGCTAAATATTTCTCTAAATAATAATGATTTGATTATGGAAGTTATCGATAATGGAATAGGAAATAAAAAAGATACTAATCAAAAAAATGAATCAAAAGGATTAAAAATTGTAAAAGAAAGAATGAAAATGATTCAAGATTACATGGAAGAACATATATCAATAAACATCACAGAAACAGGCACAACAGTGCGTTTAATTCTAAAAAATGTAATAAAACCAGCAGAACAATAATAGGTTTTTTTACTGGAGAATAAAAGGCTATTTTTGTAAAAAATATACACAAGTGAATTACGTATCAATAGAAAATATATCAAAATCATTTGGCGCACATACTTTATTCGAAAATGTGTCATTTGGAATTAATAAGGATCAAAAAATTGCTTTCGTAGCAAAAAATGGCTCAGGAAAAACTACTATTTTAAAAATGCTTACTGGAAGTGAATATCCAGATACAGGGCAAATTGTTATGCGAAAAGGAATCCGTATGGAGTTTTTATCGCAAGAGCCTAATTTGCAAGATGAGCTAACGATTGAAGAAAGTATTTTTGCCTCAGACAACGAAAGTTTAAAGGTAATTGAAGCTTACGAAAAAGCATTAGAAAACCCTGAAGATGAAGAAGCGTATCAAAAAGCATTCGAGCAAATGGAAATTCACAATGCTTGGGATTTTGAAACGCAATACAAACAAATTCTTTTTCGCTTAAAGTTAGAAGACTTAAAGCTAAAAGTAAAAAACTTATCAGGAGGACAAAAAAAGCGTTTGGCATTAGCTATTATCTTAATTAATAAGCCTGATTTATTGATTTTGGATGAGCCTACCAACCATTTAGACTTAGAAATGATCGAATGGCTGGAAAATTATTTTGCCAAAGAAAATATTACCTTGTTTATGGTAACGCACGATCGTTTCTTTTTAGAGCGTGTGTGTAATGAAATCATTGAATTAGACAATGGATTAATTTATCAATACAAAGGAAACTATTCTTATTATTTAGAAAAGAAAGAAGAGCGAATTGCTGCTGAAAATGCAAGTATTGATAAAGCGCAAAATTTATTTGTAAAAGAATTGTCTTGGATGCGTCGTCAACCAAAAGCCAGAACAACTAAATCTAAATCTCGTATTGACGATTTTTACATCATCAAAGAAAAAGCACATAGCCGCCGAACAGAACATCAAGTAGAGCTCGAAATTAATATGGAGCGTATGGGAAGTAAGGTGGTTGAATTACATAAATTGCATAAGAATTATGATGGAAAAGTAATTCTGGAAGATTACAACTATATGTTCAATCGTGGCGAACGTATTGGAATTATTGGAAAAAACGGAAGTGGAAAATCAACATACTTAAATATTCTTACCCAAACAATCAAGCCAGATGCAGGTAAGGTGGTAATTGGCGAAACTATTAAAATAGGATATTATACACAAGGCGGAATTCACGTAAAGCCAGATCAAAAGGTAATTGATGTAATTAAAGAATTTGGTGAGCAAATTCCGTTGGCTAAAGGAAGATCTATTTCTGCGGCTCAATTGCTTGAACGCTTTTTGTTTGATCGTAAAAAACAGCACGATTATGTAGAAAAGTTGAGTGGAGGAGAATTAAAACGTTTGTATTTATGTACAGTGTTAATTCAAAACCCTAACTTTTTAATTCTCGATGAGCCTACCAACGATTTAGATATTGTAACACTAAACGTTTTAGAAAGCTTTTTATTAGATTATCCAGGGTGTTTGGTGGTGGTTTCTCACGATAGATATTTTATGGATAAAATTGTTGATCACCTTTTTGTATTTAGAGGAGATGGAGTAATTGAAGATTTTCCGGGTAACTATTCTGATTTTAGAGCGTATGAAGATAGTGTTGAGCCAGTAAAAGAAGAACCAAAGGAAAAAGTAAATTGGAAAGCAGAGCAAGTAAAAAACGGACTTAGCTTTCAAGAGCAAAAAGAACTACAAAAAGTAGAAAGAGAAATTGCTAAACTTCAAGAACAAAAATTAAAAATGGAACAGCTTTTTTCGGACGGAAAAGTGAAAGAAGATGAAATTGATAGTAAAGCAAAAGAGTTAGAAAAAATTCTAAATGAATTAGAAGAAAAAGAAGAAAAATGGTTTGAACTTTCGGCTAAAATGGAAGGATAAAAACCAGTTGAAATAACCTATTATTATACATCTAAAAAGGAGTGAAATCGAGTCGATTTTGCTCCTTTTTTGATTTTATCTGATCCAAAAACAGAAAAAAAGCTATTTAATTTATGCAATAATTAAGATTTATGCAAGAAATAAAATGTTAAAGTTTTTTGATTTATCCCTTTGTTTATCAGTGTTTTGTTGATTTTTTTAAATTGTTAAATGTTTTTTTAACCATTAAAAATTAGGCATTTGTAAAAATGAAGGTAAATTTGCAATCAGAAATTTCAAGTTGTGACAGGGCTTGAGAAATTAAATTTAATGAGAAAAAAATGTTCTTTTTTTATTGGCTTTTTATTGCTAATTGGAGGAGTTTTTTCAGGATTTAAAAAGTATGAAATTATACTTTTAGATCAGTATAAAATTCGACCAGACAGAGAACTTACTTATGACTTCCCCAACCAAGAGGAAGAACCAACAGAAGAAGTTGCTTTGGCGATAATACCATTTACAGGAAAGACCTATGTAGGGTTTAAACAAGCCGTTGCGGCAAGAGAATCTAATGGTTTATACAAAATTATTAATTCATACGGCTACATAGGAAAATACCAATTCGGTAAGTTAGCTCTCCGATCAATCGGAATATTTGATACGGAAGAGTTTTTAAATGATCCACTTTTGCAAGAAAAAGCATTTGATGCTTTAATTGCCAAAAACAAATGGATTCTTAGACACGAAATTGAAAAATTTGTTGGAAGAAGAATCAATGGAGTGAGAATTACAGAATCAGGAATATTAGCTGCAGCACATTTAGGCGGAGCAGGTTCTGTAAGAAAGTTCTTAAAGAGTAATGGTGCTAATGGTTTTAACGATGGTTATGGCACATCAATAGTAAGCTACATGAAAAAGTTTAGCGGATTTGATGTTTCTGAAATAGAACCAGAAAAAAATGCATTAGCTTATTTGTAAAAAATAAAAAAGGTTGATAAATAGTTATCAACCTTTTTTTGTTTGGTAAGTTTTTATTTTCTCTATACTTTTGTCAAACAAATTAAAACAATGAATTTTAAACATACAAATAATTGGTGGTGGAACAACTTACGTCAAAACGTCGTGAGCAGTTCTTCTATTGGTATGTATTAAATAAAAATATAACGTAGTATTATTTATATATGTATAAAAAGGGCTTGTCATCACGACAAGCCCTTTTTTTTATTTCAAAAATTAAAACAAACAAAATTATATCAAATGAATTATCAAGTAAACAAAAACGGATTTTACGGAGAATTTGGAGGTGCTTTTATTCCTACTCAATTAGAACTAACCTTAAAAGAATTACAAGAAAAATATTTAGAAATTATGGAAGAGCCATCATTTCAAAAAGAATGTCAACAACTCTTACAAGATTATGTTGGTAGACCAACACCTTTATATTATTCAGAACGATTATCAAAATTGTACAATACAAAGGTATATTTAAAAAGAGAAGATCTTTGTCATACAGGAGCACATAAAATAAACAATACTATTGGGCAAGTTTTGTTGGCAAAACGATTAGGAAAAACAAAAATTATTGCCGAAACTGGAGCAGGGCAACATGGAGTAGCAACAGCAACAGTTTGTGCTTTGGCAGGCATAGAATGTATTGTATTTATGGGCGCAACAGATATAGAGCGCCAAGCACCAAATGTAGCCCGAATGAAAATGTTGGGTGCCGAGGTAAGAGCTGCAAAATCAGGAACACAAACACTAAAAGAAGCTGTAGACGAAGCTTTGATGTATTGGATAGAAAACCCAACAGATACTTATTATTTAATAGGTTCGGTTGTGGGGCCTCATCCTTATCCTGATATGGTAGGG
The DNA here is from genome assembly GCA_030151255.1 of Flavobacterium sp. Classification (GTDB taxonomy): domain Bacteria; phylum Bacteroidota; class Bacteroidia; order Flavobacteriales; family Flavobacteriaceae; genus Flavobacterium. The sequence goes on along the minus strand of JASLED010000023.1, from coordinate 34,869 downwards.
CGATTTCAATCCGTTATTTCAAAAGAAATAAAACAACAATTATTAGAAAAAGAAGGAACCGATAAGCCAAATTACATAATTGCTTGTGTAGGTGGAGGAAGTAATGCAACAGGCGCTTTCCATGCTTTTTTAGAAGATGAATCCGTTCAACTTTTAGTAGCTGAAGGAGGAGGTTTAGGACTAGATACAGATAAAACAGCAGCAACTTCATTTATAGGGAAACCAGGGGTTTTACATGGTAGTTACACCTATTTTATGCAAGATGAGCAACAACAACCTTTAGATGCATATTCTATTTCTGCAGGATTGGATTATCCTGGGTTTGGTCCATTGTTTTCATTGTTAAAGCAAAAAAACAGAGCAAAATTTTTTGCAATAAAAGACGCCGAAGCTATGGAAGCTGGGCTTGAATTATGTAAATATGAAGGGATAATTCCTGCCATAGAAAGTTCTCACGCTTTAGCTGTTTTAAAGCAACATTCTTTTTTACCCACAGATATTATTGTGATTAATTTATCAGGGAGAGGAGATAAGGATTTACAAAATTATAGTCAATATTTTCAGTTATAACTATTAGTAAAATAAAGCTTTAGCCGCAATTATTAAGCGGATTTTAGTACTTTTCAAAACTTTGTTATGTAGTATGCGAAATGAAAAAATAAAGTTGTATTGTTGAATTGAGAAAATTAACGTACATTTGACGCGTATACAAAGAAAAAAATCCGGAAAAAATGTTTGAATTTCAACAGTATTTAGGCTTTATCTTCGCCATGACAGTAGTTACTATGGCATTTTGGCTTTTAATATTCTTAGTTGGTTTTGTTATGTACTGGGCTACAGGCGGAGCAATTGAGTTAATGAAAGAGAAGAAAGCTAAAAAAAGAGAGTTAAATGAAAACTAGTTTTTTAGTTTTTAAATTATAAAGAGGTCGTAGTAATACGACCTCTTTTTTTGTTAAATAAAGAGAAGATTAAAACACTATTTTTTTGTTAACATCAATTAGATTTCTATCAAAGTTGTATATTTAGGATAAACTAAAATTTGAAAAAGATGAATTATACAGCAAAAATGTTGCCCAAAGATACATTGTTTGATAAGGTAATTATTGTAACAGGAGGCGGAAGTGGATTAGGTCGTTCCATGTCTGCTTATTTTATGCAAATAGGAGCAAAGGTTGTTATTACAAGTAGAGATTTAGACAAACTAAAACAAACAGCAAAAGAACTTGAAGAGGAAACAGGAGGACAGTGTTTACCAATTAGTTGTGATGTTAGACATTACGAGCAAGTAGAAGCAATGTTGACCGAGGTTTTATCCAAATGGAAAAAAGTAGATATATTGGTAAATAATGCTGCAGGTAATTTTATTTCACCCACCGAAAGATTGTCTTCTAATGCATTTGATACAATTGTTGATATCGTTTTAAAAGGAACAAAAAACTGTACATTGGTTTTAGGTAAACATTGGATAGAAACACAGCAAAAAAATACGGTTGTTTTAAATATAACCACCACTTATGCTTGGACCGGATCGGCGTATGTTGTGCCATCAGCAGTTGCAAAGGCAGGTGTTTTGGCAATGACAAGAAGTTTAGCGGTAGAATGGGCAAAATATGGAATGCGATTTAATGCAATTGCTCCAGGTCCATTTCCTACAAAAGGTGCTTGGGATAGATTGCTGCCTGGCGATTTGAAAGAGAAATTTGATTTAACGAAAAAAATTCCACTAAGACGAGTAGGTGAACATCAAGAATTAGCAAATTTAGCAGCGTATTTAGTGTCTGATTTTTCTAGCTTTATTAATGGAGAAGTAATTACCATTGACGGCGGAGAGTGGTTACAAGGCGCAGGTGAGTTTAATATGTTAGATCAAATTCCAACAGAAATGTGGGATATGTTGACAGCTATCAATAAAAAGAAATAATACAAACTTGAATTGAGTAATTTTTAGCAGAATTTAGACGAATGTTTCAGGTGGTTAGTATACTAGGCTGTTAATAAAATGTGTTTTATTTACTGATAAATAATTGTATTTTTACCACTCAAATAATTTGGACACTTACAATGGGGAAAATAATAGCTGTTGCCAATCAAAAAGGTGGAGTTGGAAAAACAACAACATCTGTTAATTTAGCGGCTTCTTTAGGAGCGCTTGAGCGAAAAGTATTGTTGATAGATGCTGATCCTCAAGCAAACGCTACTTCAGGTTTAGGCGTTGATGTAGAAACAATAGAAATTGGTACATACGAAGTATTAGAACACAGTTATACTCCAGCTGAAGCAGTTGTAGAGTGCACAGCACCAAACGTACATTTAATACCTGCACATATTGATTTGGTGGCTATCGAAATAGAATTAGTTGATAAAAAAAATAGAGAATATATGCTAAAAGAAGCATTAAAGTCTATTAAAGATCAATATGATTATATCATTATTGATTGCGCTCCTTCATTAGGATTATTAACATTAAATGCGCTTACTGCTGCAGATTCTATTATAATCCCTATTCAATGCGAATATTTTGCCTTAGAAGGCTTAGGTAAATTGCTAAATACAGTAAAAAGCGTTCAACGTTTACACAATCCAACATTAGATATTGAAGGGTTATTGCTTACCATGTACGATTCGCGTTTGCGTTTATCAAATCAGGTAGTAGAAGAAGTGCAAAAACATTTTAATGAAATGGTGTTTGATACAATCATTCAGCGAAATGTAAAATTAAGCGAAGCACCAAGTTTTGGAGAAAGTATTATAAATTATGATGCAACTAGCAAAGGAGCAACTAATTATATCAACTTGGCAGAAGAGATTGTAAGGAAAAATCATTAATAAAGGAAAAGAGAATTATGGCAAAAGCAATAAAAAAACAAGCTTTAGGAAGAGGATTATCTGCATTATTGAAAGATCCAGAAAATGATATTAAATCAATTGATGATACAAATGCTGAAAAAGTAGTTGGAAATATCATAGAACTAGATTTAGATGCTATCGAAATCAATCCTTTTCAGCCGCGTACTAATTTTAATGAAGAATCCTTACAAGAATTAGCAATAAGTATTGAAAAACTTGGTGTAATTCAACCCATAACTGTTCGAAAAGTAGGATTTAATAAATACCAATTAATTTCGGGAGAAAGAAGGTTGAGAGCATCGAGATTAGCTGGATTAACTTCTGTTCCTGCATACATCAGAATTGCAAACGATAATGATTCCTTAATAATGGCTTTGGTAGAAAACATCCAACGTCATGATTTAGATCCGATAGAAATTGCAATGTCTTATCAACGTCTGATGGAAGAAATTAGCCTTACCCAAGAGCAAGTGAGTGAACGAGTAGGAAAGAAACGTTCTACAATAGCTAACTATTTGCGTTTGCTGAGGTTGGATCCAATTATTCAAACAGGAATTCGCGATGGATTTATAACCATGGGGCATGGAAGAGCAATTATTAATATTGACGATTTTGATGTACAAACAGATATTTATCACAAAATAATTATAGAAAATTTATCTGTTAGAGAAACCGAAGCATTGGTTAAAAAATATCAAGAAAATACTTCTTCAGAAATAATAAAACAATCAGTAAAGAAAAGTCAAGTAGAATTGCCTGTAACTTACAAACAATCATTTGGAAGGTTTTTTGGTACCAAAGTAGATATCAAGGCAAATCCAAATGGTAAAGGAAAAATAACTATTCCTTTTTATTCAGAAGAGGATTTAGAACGTATTATAAAACTATTAGATAAGTAGTGAAAAGTAAATTATTAATAACATTCATTTTTAGTATGTGTTTTTGGATGGTATCTGCTCAAGAACAAGAAATAAACACAGAAAAAAATGAAATAAGAAAGAATACCGAAGATTCTATCGATCCAGTAGCGCCTTCTCGTGCGGCATTTTATACAGCAATTGTTCCTGGTTTAGGACAAATTTATAATAAAAAATATTGGAAACTTCCGTTAGTATATGCAGGAATTGGTGTTCCTGTATATTTTTGGATAGATAATCAAAAGAATTATACTCATTATCGAAATGAATATAAAAATAGACTACAGGGAAATTTTAGTCAACTAGATCCAAAATTAGCAGGGTTGGATGATGAACGTTTATTAGACGGACAAAATTTTTATAGACGAAATAGAGATTTATCTGTAGTAGTAGCGGTAGGTTTTTATATTCTAAGTATTGTTGATGCTAATGTTGATGCGCATTTAATGCAGTTTAATGTAAATGATAATCTTACTATAAAACCCGCAATTGAATATGATCCGAGAAGTTTAAATCAACAATATCAATACGCAATCAATTTACAATATAGATTTAAGTAAAATATATGAATATAGCATTATTAGGCTATGGGAAAATGGGGCAAATTATAGAGAGAATAGCTATAGAAAGAGGCCATACCATAGTATATGTAAAACAAAGTACTCAAATTACGGGTGATTTAGCAAAAGCAGATGTTGCAATAGATTTTAGCGTTCCTTCAGTTGCCATAGAAAATATAAAATTAGCTTTAAATCAAGGTGTACCAGTAGTTTGTGGTACAACAGGCTGGTTAGAGCAATATAATGATGTTGTAGAGTATTGTAAAGCAAAAAATGGTGCATTTTTATACGGATCAAACTTTAGCTTAGGTGTAAATGTTTTTTTTGAATTAAATAAATATTTGGCAAAAATGATGAACTCATTAAAGGAGTATAAAGTTTCAATGCAAGAAATTCATCATACACAAAAGTTAGATGCGCCAAGCGGTACAGCAATTACACTTGCTGAAGGTATTATTGAAAATACAGATTGTGATTCTTGGACGTTGGAAGCAAACAACAATTCAAATTCAATTGTTATTGATGCAGTAAGAGAAGATAAAGTACCTGGTACACATTCTATTTATTATGATTCGGCAATAGATCAAATAGAAATTAAACATACTGCTCATTCAAGAGAAGGGTTTGCTTTGGGAGCTGTTGTAGCTGCAGAATGGATTAAAGCAAAGCAAGGCATTTTCTCAATGAAAGATGTTTTGAGTTTATAAAATAAAATTAAATCTCCAAAAAAATAGATTATGACAATAGCACAATGGTTTATATTTTTTCTACTAATTCAAGTAGTGCATTTTATTGGCACTTGGAAGCTTTATCAAAAAGCAGGTAGAAAACCATGGGAAGCAGCCGTGCCAATTTATAATGCTGTAGTATTAATGAAAATTATTAATCGTCCTTGGTGGTGGGTAATTCTTTTGTTTATACCAATTATAAATCTAATTATGTTTCCTGTTGTTTGGGTTGAAACACTTAGAAGTTTTGGAAAAAAATCTACATTAGATACAATTCTAGGTGTGCTAACGTTAGGTTTATACGTAGCATATGTAAACTATATGTGTGATGTAACTTATAGAGAAAATCGATCATTAAAACCAGAAACAGAAACAGGAGAATTTGTAAGCTCTGTATTATTTGCAGTAGTTGTTGCTACAGTAATTCATACCTATGCAATTCAGCCTTATACAATTCCTACAGCTTCGTTAGAAAAAACATTATTGGTTGGCGATTTCTTATTTGTAAGTAAATTTCATTATGGTGCTCGTACACCAATGACAACAGTAGCTTTGCCAATGGTGCATGATACTATTCCTTTAGCAGGAAAAAAATCATATGTTATAAAACCATCATTGCCTTATTTCAGATTACCAGGTTTTCAAAAGGTACAACATAATGATATAGTTGTGTTTAACTGGCCTGTAGATACAATTTATAAATTTAACGACATACAAAATCGTCCAGCTGTTTTTAAACCAATTGACAAGAAAACAAATTATGTAAAAAGAGCAGTAGGTTTACCAGGTGAAAATATTTCGCTAAAAGACGGAATTGTTTATGTAAATGATAAAGAACTTCAATTAAATGACAGAGCAAAAGTTCAATACAGTTATTTAATTGAAACTGATGGAAATTTTGATTTAAGATCGGCATTGATGAAAATGAACGTAACAGATTATGTTTCTTATGTAGAAAACATGCCTGGAACTATTTATTTTCAAGCATTAACTAATGACGATATTGAGTATTTAAAAACATTTAGCTCCGTAAAAAATATTATTAAAAGTCCAGATATGGCAAAATTGTTTGGGTACAATTATCCGAAAGGATATATTTTTCCACATGATAAACCAGATTGGACAGAAATGAATTTAGGACCAATTCATATTCCTGCAAAAGATGAAACTATTACGCTTACGTCAGATAATATTTCAATGTATAAACGTGCAATTGGCGTTTATGAAGGAAAAGATTTACAAATAAAAGATGGTAAGTTTTATATTGATGGAGTAGAAACAAACAAATATACTTTTCAACAGAACTATTATTTTATGATGGGAGACAATAGAAATAATTCTGAAGATAGTAGAATGTGGGGATTTGTACCGGAAGATCATATTGTAGGAAAGCCAGTTTTTGTATGGATGAGTTTAGACCCTTCTGTACCATGGTCAAAAGCATTAGATAAAATTCGATGGAATCGTATGTTTATTACAGTAAACGGAAACGGTGAACAAGTATCATATTTCCCTTATTTCTTAGTATTATTATTTGGATGGGGAGGATATAGCTTATACAAAAAAAGAAAAGAAAAAAAGAATTCTAAGTATTAAGGATGAATAAATCAAAAGTAGTGTTGCATCCTACGTATTTTCCTTCAATAAGCAATTACGTAGCGATGGCACAAGCAAAAGAAATTATTTTTGAAGTAGAAGATAATTTTCAAAAGCAAACTAATAGAAATAGAACGTATATTCATAGTGCAAACGGAGTTCAAATGCTGAATATTCCAATTAAGCACGATGCAAGCTTAGCAAATCAGAAGTTTAAAGATGTACGAATAGAACATGCTTTTGGTTGGCAAAAACAACATTTTAAAAGTTTAGAAGCGGCTTATAGAACTTCGCCTTTTTTTGAATATTTTGAAGATGATATAAGAGCAATATTTGAAAAACCTGTTGAATTTATGTTAGATTTAAACCTAACAATTCATCAAGTAATAACAGATTGTTTGGGAGTTAAATTTCCTTTTGCCGAAACACCAGAGTATTTTAAAGTAATTGAAGATATTGATTGTTTAGATGCCAGAAGCTTGGTAAATGGAAAAAAGGATCAAAATGTTTTTGAGCCATATACACAAGTTTTTGATGATAAAAATGGTTTTCTATCTAACTTAAGTATTTTAGATTTATTATTTAACGAAGGCAGAAGTGCGGTTGATTATTTAAAACGTCAAAATCTGCATATATAGATAAAAAAAAGACTGTTTTTCAACAGTCTTTTTTTATGGTTTATTATTTTCTTTCCGGATTGTCGTATAATTTCAATTCGAAAATTAAATCTGTATTTGGCGGAATAACTCCCCCAGCTCCACGTTCGCCATAAGCTAAGTGAGAAGGGATGAAAACTACAGCAGTATCACCAAATCCCATTTGCTCTACACCTTCAATAAAACCAGGAATTAATCCTGTTTTAGCTCCAAATTTAAAAGGTATTGGTGTATATTGATTAGCATCTGCTCTTTGTTGATTAAATATTTCAAAATCTTTTGACAATTGCTCACTGCTTGAATCAAATAAAATTCCATTTTCAAAAAATCCTGAATAATCAATATATACATCTTGGCTAATAGCTGGTTTTTTACCATTTCCTTTTTCGGTAATGATATATGCTAATCCAGAATCAAGTACAGTTGCTTTTGCTTTTCCGTCTTTAAATAAAGTAGCGTATTTTTCTTTTACTTTACCTAAACGTTCTTCTTTTTCTTTTTTAGCATTTGCTTCTTCTTCAAAATATTTTTTGAAAACTTTTACTGCATCGAATTTCTTTGCATCTTTTCCAACACGAATAATTTTTACACTTTCAATTACATCTCCTTCAGTAATTGAATTTACAATATCCATTCCTTTTACTGTGTATCCAAAAACAGAGTGTCTGTTGTCTAAAAATGGAGTTTCCTTATGAGTAATGAAGAATTGACTTCCGTTTGTAAAAGGCCCGCTGTTTGCCATTGATAACGTTCCTGCTTTATCATGTTTTAAATCGTCAGAAAACTCATCTTTAAAAACATATCCTGGTCCACCAGCTCCTGTTCCTGTTGGATCTCCAGCTTGTATTACGAAATCATTTACTACACGATGAAATTTAATTCCATCATAGTAAGGTTTGTTTTTGTATTTTTCATCTACGAAAGGATTTTTTCCTTCTGCTAAAGTTACAAAGTTAGCTACTGTAATAGGTGCTTTTTCGTACTCAAGATCGATTACAATAGTTCCTTTATTTGTTTTAATATCTGCATAAAGGCCATCAGGTAAATCTGATTTTGGCGCCGAGCAAGATACTAAAGCCACTAAACTTAAAAATAAACTTGTCATTTTTTTCATTGTTTTAGTTAGATTTGTTGATTGATTCTAAGGTTATTACAAAAATCAATGGTTGATTTTTAGTTATTTTATTTTGATCTCCCATATAGCCATATGCTAAAAGAGATGGACTTAATACTTTTATTGTTTCTGTAGGTTTAAGCACTTTTAAGCTATTTCGTAAAATAGGTAAAATATCTTCTTCGTCTACTTTATAGCTTAATGTACCAAAATCAGATTTAGCATACAGCAAGCTATCATTTGTGCTATAAACTTCATAATTGTAAATGGCTATATCTCCTTTATTTAGGTAAATAGAGTCTTTTAATTGCCTGTTTAAATAAGTAAACCAAAAGCCTTTGTTTGATTGTATGTAATCATTTTTTTTATCGGCTTCTATGTATTGCTTAAAGAGTGTGTCTTCATCTAAAATCATTTCTGTATTTCTCTTTATAGAAAGTTCAGTTTCAATTGATTTAGATTTAGATATTGGCTTTCGGCTAGTTTCATTTTCTTTACAACTAAACAATAAAAAGCACGATAAAAATAGATAAAAGCTATATTTATACATAAAACTCTTGTTTGTGATTGTTTACAATATCTGTGTATTTTTGAATAGTTTCTTCTAATGACAAATAAGATTTTCCACCAGCTGCATTGATATGTCCACCTCCTTCAAAATATTTTCTAGCAAATTGATTAGCATCGAAATTTCCTTGTGATCGGAACGAAATTTTGATAATTCCTTCATCTTTTCTTTCGATAAAAAAAGCAGTTAAATCGATGCTTTTGATAGATAAACCGTAGTTTACAAAACCTTCTGTATCTCCTTTTTGGTGTATAAATTCGTGTAAATCTTTATCGCTTAAATATAAATAGGAAGCTTGTGTTTTCGGAATTATGTGTAGGTTTTGCAATGCCCTACCCATTAATTGTAAACGATTATAGGAGCTATTGTCAAACAAAGCATTATGAATAGTTGGATTTTCAATTCCTTTTTCAATCAATAAAGCTACTGTTCGGTGTGTATTTGCTGTTGTTTTTGGAAATCTAAAAGAACCAGAATCCGTTACTATTCCTGTATAAATACAAGTAGCAGCTTCTTTAGTTATTTTATTTTCAAAACCTATTTGATCGATAATGGTAAACAACAACTCGCAAGTAGAGCCAAAAGAGGTATCCGAAAAAGTTAGTATTGCATAATCATCAGGCATTTGATGATGATCGATCATGATAAAAGGTTTAGAAATAGATTCTAAATACATTCCCATATCATCGCCTGTTCTGTGCAATGCATTAAAATCAAGCGTAAAAATATAGTCTGCATTTTCAATTTCTTTTTTAGCTAAAGATTTATTGCTTTCGTAAATCAAAATATCTTCGGTGCCTGGCATCCAAGCCAAAAAATTGGGAAAATCATTAGGAGCAATTACTGTTGAGGTATGTCCTAATTGTTTTACTATATGAGATAAGCCTAAACAAGAACCAATGGCATCGCCATCTGGATTTCTGTGTGGAATAATAACTAATTTCTTAGGAGTACTAAGAATTTCTTTTAATTGCTTAATTGATTCGAGATGCTTCATTATGCGAAAATAAGGTATTTTGCATCATTTGCATAAAAAACTTAACTAATTTGTTTCCGATGATTTAACATTGCTGTTGCTTAGTTTGCCAAAGCCTGAAGTTCTTTTTTGTTTAAAAGAATAATATCTTTTCCTTTTAGTTGAATAATATTATCTTTTTTAAGATCAGATAATAATCTAATGCAGCTTTCTGTAGCTGTACCAACCATATTAGCCAAATCTTCTCTAGAAAGTTTAATATTTAGGGCTTGATTTTCTGGCGAAATTCCTCCCAATTCTTCAAGTTTAAGTAGTATAATAGCTAATCTTTCTTTTACTGTTTTGTGGGTGTAATTTGCTAAATCTTGATCAGCATCTTTTAAATGAGAACAAATATCTCTAGTAACCAATAAAGAAAATTTATTGTTATCCGTAAAATGTTCTAGCATTTCTTTTTTAGGAATAAAGCATACTTGCAAGTCTTCTAAGGCCGTAGCAGTTAGATTAGAAGTTTCTTCGTTGATAATAGAACGCTGTCCAAGTAAATCGCCTTTTTTTGCAAGTTTTACAATAGAATCTTTTCCGTTAGAATTTAATTTAGTTAGTTTACAAAAACCTTCCTGAATACAATAAACGCCATTCAAATTTTCTCCTTCTGAAAAAATTTGTTCTCCTTTTCGTACAATGAAATGAGTTTTTGTTTCAGAAATAGCCAAAAGCTCTTCTCTTGTCAAAGCCTTTAAAGAACTGAATTCTCTGATCATACATTGTTCACATCTACCCATATCTAAAAAATAAGAATAACTATTAAAAGTCAAATATCACCGCAAAGATAGTGTGTTTTACTGATAAATGTCATAAATTTTAGGAGAATTAACTATGACCTTTGTACTAGGTAAAATGAGCAAATTATATGAATAAGAAGGAGTGTTTTCACTGCGGTAACGATGTTACGGCCTTTAATCGTATTGATTACGATGAAAAGGTGTTTTGTTGCAACGGTTGTAAAACGGTGTACGAAATCTTTAGCGATAACGATTTGTTTTGTTATTACGATTTTGAAAATACACCAGGTGCTACGCCAGAAGAAATTGGCGGGAAGTACGATTTTTTAGCCAATCAGGATATTGTTGAGAAGTTATTGGAGTTTAACGAAGAAAATACATCTATTGTATCGTTGTATATTCCACATATTCATTGCAGTTCTTGTATTTGGATTTTAGAAAACTTACATAAATTAGATAAAGGAGTTTATCGTTCTTTGGTAAATTTCCCAGAAAAAAAAGTTACCATTACTTTTGATTCTTCTCAATCTTCTTTACAGCAAATAGTTTTGTTGCTTAGTAAAATAGGTTATGAACCTTATATAAGCTTAAAGAATTTTGAAGAAAAACCGGTTGCTACAGACAGAAGTTTAATTTATAAAATTGGTGTAGCTTTTTTTTGCTATGGCAATGTGATGATGCTGTCTTTTCCAGAGTATTTTAATATAAATGACATCTGGATGGAAGAGTATAAAAACTTCTTTCGTTGGATGATTTTAGTTTTGTCTTTGCCTGTTTTCTTTTATTCAGCATCGCCTTATCATATCGCAGCTTGGAAAGGAATAAAAACAAAAAATTATACAATAGATATTCCAATGTCTTTAGGAATAATTGTAATGTTTATTCGTAGCGTTGTAGATATTGTTTTTGATTTAGGTCCAGGTTTTTTTGATAGTATGACAATGTTGGTTTTCTTTATGTTATTAGGAAAACTGTTTCAGCAAAGAACATATAATTTTCTTTCGTTTGAAAGAGATTATAAATCATATTTTCCAATTGCAATCACTAAAATTCAAAAAGATGGCAGCGAAAGTCCAATTCAGGTTTATGACGTAGAAAAAGGAGATAGGTTGCTTATTAGAAATCAAGAATTGTTGCCAGTAGATTCTATTTTGCTTTCAGAAAGAGCTTTTATCGATTATAGTTTTGTAACGGGAGAAGCCATTCCGCTCGAAAAAAAATCGGGAGATAAATTATTTGCAGGCGGAAAACAAGTGGGAGAAGTAATAGAAGTTGAGGTAATCAATAAAGTTTCTCAGAGTTATTTAACTCAATTATGGAGTAATGAGGTTTTTCAGAAAAAGATAACTGTTAAATACAAAACGATTACAGATACAATTAGCCATTATTTTACACCTATATTATTAGTTATTTCGGTAGTAGCTTTTACAGGATGGGCGTTTGTAGATTTAAACAGCGCTTTTAATGTACTTACAGCAATTTTAATTGTAGCTTGCCCATGTGCGTTGGCTCTTACAGCTCCATTTACCTTAGGGAATGCCATACGAATTTTAGGTAGCAAAAAGTTTTTTCTAAAAAATGTAACTGTTGTAGAGCAAATGGCAAAAGTAAACGCTATTGTTTTTGATAAAACAGGAACTATTACAACCAATGCACAATCTACAATTACTTATCATGGAAAAGAACTAACCAAAGAGCAACAAGCTGAGATGAAAAATTTGGTTAGAGGTTCTAATCATCCACTGAGTCGAAAGTTATATTCTTTCTTGCAATCAAAAGTTGTGGTAAAACCAAATTTTTTCGAAGAAATCACTGGTAAAGGAATTGTTGGAAAAATAGGTGAAAATGTATACAAAATAGGTTCTGCAGAACATGTAAGTATTGATGTTGAGCGAGCAGTAAACGAAACAGCCGTATTTGTTACCATAAATAATGAATATTACGGTAAGTTTTTATTTGCTAATTATTATAGAGAAGGACTTTCTGATTTATTTAAAAACTTAGAAAAAAACAATTACAAATTATTTATTCTTTCGGGTGATAACGAAGGAGAGAAGAAAGTCTTAGAGAATATTTTGCCAAGTAAAACAAAATATGCATTTAATCAAAAACCAGAACAAAAATTAGAATACATTAAAAATCTTCAGGCAAAAGGATTAAATGTAATGATGGTAGGTGATGGGTTAAATGATGCTGGTGCTTTGGCACAGAGTAATGTTGGTATTTCTGTATCAGAAAATATAAATGTATTTACTCCAGCAAGTGATGCAATTTTGGATGCTAAAGAATTTGATAATTTGTTAAGTTTTTTAACATTTTCAAAACAATCTATAAAAACAATAAAACGAAGTTATGTTTTAGCATTAACCTATAATGTTGTTGGGATTACCGTGTCTATTATGAATATGATGTCTCCACTTTTAGCAGCAATATTAATGCCTATCAGTACATTTACTATAATAACTTTTGTTACTTTATTTACAAATTATTATGGAAAAAATATAAAATAAAATATTTTTGTTGTAGGATTTTAATGATATATGTCATATTTTTAGATAATATAACTTATTAACTTTGTTTTTAGAATAATTAAGGTATGAGTGTTATTTATTTCTTAATAAGTATTAGTGTATTCGTAGCAGGAATATTCTTATACATTTTTATTAAATCTGTCCGAAGCGGGCAATTTGATGATGATTATACGCCGTCAGTTCGTATGTTGTTTGATGATGAATTAAAAAAGGACGAAAAAAAATCAGAAAAGAGTATTTCAGGAAAAGAAATTAAAAAAGAAAATCAAATATAAACAACTATGGAAGTGCAACAATTTTATTATGACAACAAAATTGTAAAGAAGTTTCTTTATGCTTCAATATTATTTGGAGCCGTAGGAATGCTGGTAGGTTTATTATTAGCAGTGATGTTTATTTTTCCAAACCTTACCGATGGAATACCTTGGTTAAGTTTTGGAAGATTAAGACCACTACACACAAATGCAGTTATTTTTGCGTTTGTAGGTAATGCTATTTTTGCAGGAATCTACTATTCTTTACAACGACTTTGTAAATCAAGACTTTTTAGCGATGCGCTGTCAAACATTCATTTCTACGGATGGCAGTTAATCATCGTTGCAGCAGCAATTACATTGCCATTAGGCTTTACTTCATCAAAAGAGTATGCTGAATTAGAGTGGCCAATTGATATTGCAATTGCTGTAATTTGGGTAGTTTTTGGTATCAATATGATTATGACAATCATTAATCGTAGAGAACGCCATATTTATGTAGCTATCTGGTTTTACTTAGCAACATTTGTTACTGTAGCAGTATTACATATTTTTAACTCGCTTGAGTTGCCTGTAAGTGCTATGAAATCTTATTCAGTGTATGCAGGTGTGCAAGATGCCTTGGTGCAATGGTGGTATGGGCATAATGCGGTAGCATTCTTTCTTACAACTCCATTTTTAGGGTTAATGTATTACTTTCTGCCAAAAGCAGCAAACAGACCAGTATATTCTTATCGTTTATCGATTATTCACTTCTGGTCATTAATCTTCTTATATATCTGGGCAGGGCCTCACCACTTATTGTATACAGCTTTGCCAGAATGGGCGCAAAATTTAGGAGTTGTATTTTCTGTAATGTTGATTGCTCCATCTTGGGGAGGTATGATTAATGGATTATTAACATTAAGAGGTGCTTGGGATAAAGTTCGTGTTGATCCTGTATTGAAATTTTTTGTAGTTGGTATTACTGGTTATGGTATGGCAACGTTTGAAGGGCCAATGTTGTCATTAAAAAACGTAAATGCAATTGCTCACTATACTGACTGGATTATTGCTCACGTACACGTTGGGGCTTTAGCTTGGAATGGATTTATGACATTTGGTTTGATTTATTGGTTAATACCAAGAATGACAAAAACAGAATTGTATTCAAAATCATTAGCTAATTTCCATTTCTGGATAGGAACTTTAGGTATTATCTTATATGTAATTCCATTATATGTAGCAGGATTCTCTCAACATTTAATGTGGAAAGATTTTGATCCATCAGGAACATTAAAATACGGTAACTTCTTAGAAACTGTTACAGCAATTATGCCAATGTACGTAATGAGAGCTATAGGAGGTTCATTATATATTATCGGATTCTTTGTGCTTATATATTTAGTATATAAAACAGTTCGTGCTGGAAAACCAGTAGAAGACGAATTGGCAGAAGCACCAGCATTAAAGAAAATTTCTGCTACTCGTTTAAAAGGAGAAGGATGGCATACTTGGTTAGAAAGAAGACCAATTCAGTTTACAATACTTACAACAATTGCTATTTTAATAGGAGGTGTTGTACAAATTATGCCAACAATATTTGTTAAATCAAATATTCCAACAATTGCTAGTGTAAAACCTTATACGCCATTAGAGTTAGAAGGTAGAGATTTATACATTAGAGAAGGTTGTGTTGGATGTCACTCTCAAATGATTCGTCCTTTCCGTTCAGAAGTTGAAAGATACGGAGAGTATTCAAAATCAGGAGAATATGTTTATGATCATCCTTTCTTATGGGGATCAAAACGTACAGGTCCAGATTTAATGAGAGTTGGTCAGAAATATTCGGATAACTGGCATTATAATCATATGTACGATCCACAATCAACATCACCAGGATCAATTATGCCAGGGTATAAATGGATGTTTGCAAATAAAGAAGCTGATTACTCAATGATAGAGAAAAAAATGAGTGTAATGCAAACTTTAGGAGTGCCATATACAGATGATGAAATTGCAAATGCAAGAGAGTCTATTAAAGAACAAAGTGAGCAAATTGCTTTAAACTTAGAAGGAGATCCTGATTACAAAAATTCTTACAAAGAAAGTGAAAGAATTGCTTTAGAAAACGGTCAGGAATTCGTGCCAATGAGTAAAAGAGAAATTGTAGCATTGATTGCTTATTTACAACGTTTAGGTACGGATATTAAAAATAGAGTTGACGAATAATCAAATAAGTGAAAAACTATGTTGAAGTTTATTAAACATACTATGGATACAATAGGGGGGATAGAAATCTATCCGATTATTTCTCTTTTGATTTTCTTTACATTCTTTGTTGGATTGTTTATTTGGGTATTAACCTATAAAAAAGAAACAATAGAAGAACTGAGCAATATTCCCTTTTTAGATGAAGATAAGCCAAGTGTAGATTCAAATACAAATAAAATATGAAAAAGTTTTTTCCTGTATATATAAGAATTCCGTTACTATTCGTATTATACTACGTGTTGATAGAATATTTAATGGGCGGAACAGCGCAAAAGCCTGCATTTGTAGAGCATCCAGAAGCATTTGTTTTAATGGCATTATTCATCTTCGCAACAATAGCAGTAGAAATTGTAGCATCAGCAACAAATAAAGTGCTAAGAAGATTAATGACACCAGAAGAAATTGCAGAGCAAGAAAGACAAGAAAATATGTCTTTTACTCAAAAACCATGGGTGAAAAAATTCTTGAAGAAAATGACTAAAACAAAAGAAATGGATGAAGAAAATACATTGCTTTTAGATCATGATTACGATGGAATTAAAGAATTAGATAATGATTTACCACCTTGGTGGGTTGGATTATTTTATATCACAGTTCTTTTTGGGGTTATCTATTTGTTAAAATACACAGTGTTTGGTGGAGATAATCAAATTCAAGAATACGATAAATCAATGGCAATTGCTAAAGAACAAATAGAAGAATATAAAAGAACAGCCCCAGATATGATGACAGCAGAGCAGGCTCAGTATTTATCAGATCCTAGTTCATTAGCTGCTGGAAAGCAAATTTTTGAAACCAACTGTGCAGTATGTCACCGTGCTGACGGAGGTGGAGGTGTAGGGCCAAATCTTACAGATGATCATTGGATTTTAGGTGGAGGAATGAAAGATATATTTCATACTATTTCTGAAGGAGGTAGACCTGGAAAAGGAATGATCGATTGGAAGAAAACCTTAAAACCTTCTGAAATAGAAAAAGTAGCATCTTATGTTATTTCTTTAAATGGTACAAATCCTGAAAATGCAAAAGAAGCAGAAGGTGATATTATTTGGAGTAAAGCAGAGTTAGAAGAAACTTCTTCTGATGAGCAAGCTCCTACAACAACAGATGAGGTGGAGGATGTTGTGCCTCAGTAAAATTATGTAGTTGAAATTAAACTAAACCAATAAAAATGAGTTGAGCCTAAAGCTCAACTCATTTTATAAAACTCAAAAGCTACATTATGGATTTAGAAAATGAAGAGAGTTTTAGAGACTCTATCAGTACAATTGATAAAGAAGGTAAACGGGCGTGGATTTTTCCTAAAAAACCATCGGGACCTTATTATAATAAGAGAAAAATAGTTAGTTACATCTTACTTTTTTTCTTAATAGCTTCGCCTTTTGTAAAAGTAAACGGAAATCAATTTTTTCTATTTAACGTTTTTGATCGAAAATTTGTTCTATTTGGATTTCCTTTCTGGCCACAAGATTTTTATTTAGTGGTAATTTCAATGGTTATAGGAGTTGTATTTATAACTTTATTTACTGTTTCTTTTGGTAGAATTTTCTGCGGTTGGATATGTCCACAAACAATCTTTATGGAGATGGTTTTTAGACGTATCGAATTTTGGATAGATGGCGACAGAGGAGCACAAATAAGGCTAAAAAAACAACCTTGGAATGCAGAAAAAATTAGAAAGAGAGCTTTTAAATGGTTTATATTTTTTGTTATCTCTTTTATAATAGCTAATGTATTTTTAGCTTATATTATTGGAAGCGATGCCTTGTTTTTAATGGTAGAAGATGGGCCATTTTTACATCTAGGAAAGTTTACAGGATTAATTATTTTTACATGTGTTTTCTATTTTATTTTTACATGGTTTAGAGAACAAGTTTGTGTAATAGCTTGCCCATACGGGCGTTTACAAGGAGTTTTACTTGATGATAAGTCAATTATTGTGGCCTATGATTATGTAAGAGGAGAAAGAACAGAAGGAAGAGCTAAGTTTAAAAAAGATATAGACAGAGCAAACGAAGGAATAGGAGATTGTATTGATTGTAAACAATGTGTAAATGTTTGTCCAACAGGGATAGACATTAGAAATGGCACACAACTTGAATGTGTAAACTGTACAGCTTGTATTGATGAGTGCGATCATATTATGGAAGGTGTTGGATTGCCAAAAGGCTTAATTCGATATGCATCTGAAACAGAAATTGTAAAAAATGAAAAAACAAAGTTTACTCCTCGTCAAAAAGGATATGCAGCCGTACTTACAATTTTAATAGGAATTTTAATAGGTTTATTGTTTTTGCGTACAGACATTGAAGCAAATGTTTTGCGTGTAGCAGGTAAAACATTTGAACACAAAGGAAGTAATATATCCAATGTTTACACTTTTAAAGTGGTAAATAAAACAATGAAAAACTTTTCTGATCTTACATTTAAACTAAGAAAACCAAAAGAAGGAGAAATTGTTTTAATCGGAAAAGATATTATAGCGGTAGAAAAAGAGCAATATAGCGAAGGCGTAATGTTTATAGAAATTCCACAAAAAGATTTAGACGGCTATAGTACAAAAATCATTATCGATTTGTATGAAGGGGATCAGTTAATACAAACAATTAAAACTAATTTTTTAGGACCTCGTTTATTAAATTAAAAAACAAAAACTAGTATGAAATTTAATTTTGGAACCGGAATAGCCATAGCAATTGGAATTTTTATGGTATTCATCTTGCAATATGTAATTCGTGTACAAATGGACGCTAAATACGATAATCAGTTGGTAACAGAAGATTATTATCAGCAAGAACAAGAAGTTGATGGAAAACGTGATAGAGAAATAGCTGCTCTTAAGTTAACAGATAAAGTGAAAATCGAAAATAATGATGGAAACATCGAAATTGGATTTCCAGAAGATTTAGATTACAATAATATTAAAGGAACAATATTCCTATATCGACCGTCTAACCAAGATTTAGATTTTGCTATGCCAATAGCATTGTCTTCTTCTAATTTGCTCATACCTAACTCAAATTTGGTAGACGGTCGTTGGGATATTGCAATAGAATGGATATATAATGATAATGCGTACAGAAGCGTAGAACATTTAACATTAAAATAGAATTAGTTTGATAACAGCAATTATTTTTGGTTTAATCAGTAGTTTGCATTGTATTGGCATGTGCGGACCGATTGCCTTAATGTTGCCAATAAGTCAAAATAATCAAACAAAAAAAGTTGAGCAGATTCTTACTTATCATTTAGGTAGGATATCTGCTTATTCTTTTTTAGGATTTATTTTTGGTGTTTTCGGAAAAGGACTTTATTTGGCAGGATTTCAGCAACAAATAACTATTATAGCAGGTACTTTAATGATTGTTTTTGTATTGTTGCCTACTCAAAAAATGGCAAAAATTAACGCTTTAAATCCCTTTTATCGATTAATTACTTGGGTTAAAAAATCGTTAGGTACACAATTTAAAAGTAAATCAAAAGGAGCGTTATACTTAATTGGTTTATTTAATGGATTTTTACCTTGTGGAATGGTTTATATTGCACTGTTTGGCGCGTTGGCTACACAAAGTATTGGAATGGGAATGCTTTATATGGTGTTTTTTGGTTTAGGTACCATACCATTGATGAGCTTAGTTGTTTATTTTAAACATCTTTTTTCGGATAAATTCAGAAAGAATATAATGAAATTTTATCCTTTTCTAATAGTTTTGATAGGAATGTTATTTATTGTGAGAGGATTAGGATTAAATATTCCTTTTTTATCTCCCAATACACTTAGTTTATTTGTTCAAGGAAATTCAATGTGCTAAAAAAAAGCCTCTATATCCAGAATATAGAGGCTTTTTTTTAGTGTTTCCAACAAATACTAATCTACATAGTCGATTGTATGATGGTCGGAATAGTTAATAATTTCATCATATTCACCATGATGTAAATAGCTATCATCATCTGAATTAAATAAAACAACATTTAATCTTTTAAATAAAAGTCCCAACATACGTTTTTGTCCTTCTGCATCTAAATCAAATCTCATTTTAACCAAAAAGTCTCTCTCTTGAGTGCTTTTTTGTTTGTCTACACATAATAGTGTTAACTCAAAATTTTCAATTCCTTGTAAGGATACCCCTACAACTCTAAAACGATTTTGATCAACATTAAAGTATTCCCCAATACTACTAATGTAGTTTCCTTTGTGAGCTGATATTAAATCTGAAATATCAGCAGCCACTGTTCCTTTAAAATCGTCGTACTGTACTTTTGCTTTCATAAACAACAATCTTTTAAATTATATATGTGAAATTATAAAAACTAATTGAAATAATGAAGATGTTATGTATTTTTATATAATTATTTTAAAAAAACATAATTTGTGTAAAAAAAAAACGAAATATAGTTTTATTGGTGTTTATAATGTTGTTTAAATGTTAAAAAAATATATTGTTTTATATTTTATAAAGGTTTTTTTTGGACTAATTGTGTATATTGATTCTAAATGTTATCGATTGTTTAAAAATAGATTCTTTGTATTTTGTTTTTAATTAATTGTTTTTCAAATAGTTGACTTATTGTTGATGAATCTAAGGTTAATATATTGTAAAATCTGATAAGTGTAAAAATATCCTTTTAGGATACTTTTTTATAAAAAAACGAATAAAAACACCTGTGTTTTCTCTGTTTTTTTAGAATTAAATGATTTATAAAAATTGTTTTTATGATTTTTAATGATTTATATCGTTTAAATAAATGTTGCTTTGTTAAATTTATGTAGTGTAATTTACTAGTGATTATTAGGGGAAATAAAATATGCAATTTTGTATTTATACATTAATAGATGATGTATTGGTAATTATTCAAGAACTCTTAAAAATTAGCCCTTAGTTAAATTGTTATCTTTATATTTGTATTCAATACAAAAAATGATGTGATATTTATGGAGTTGAAATTACACAGACCTATCTGTTTTTTTGATTTAGAAACAACAGGTATTGACGTAGCAAAAGATAGAATAGTTGAAATAGCAATTTTAAAAGTTTTTCCTAACGGAAATAAAGAAAGTAAAACTTGGTTGGTAAATCCGGGAATACCTATTCCTGAAGCTTCGTCAAAAATACACGGAATTATTGACGAAAAAGTAGCTAACGAACCACTTTTTAAAGAACTTGCTCCGCAGATATATCAAATGATTAAAGATTCAGATTTGGCTGGATTTAATTCAGATCGTTTTGATATTCCTTTATTAGCAGAAGAATTACTTCGCGCTGGCATTGACTTTGATTTAGGAAATAGAGTTAGTGTAGATATTCAGACTATTTTTCATAAAAAAGAAGAACGTACATTAAGTGCTGCTTATAAATTTTATTGCAATGAAGTATTAGAAAATGCACATTCAGCATCGGCAGATACAAATGCAACTTATGAAATATTAAAAGCACAGCTAGAAAGATATGATGATTTAGAAAATGATATTCGATTTTTATCTGAATATACAACAAGAAAGAAAAGTGTTGATTTTGCTGGATTTATAGCTTTGAATGAGGAAGGAAAAGAAATTTTTACTTTCGGAAAGCATAAAGGCGGAATTGTAGAAGAAATTCTTGAAAGAGAACCAGGTTATTATGGTTGGATTCAAAATGCTGATTTTCCTTTGTTTACCAAAAAAGTGCTTACAAGTATAAAGCTTAGAAAGTTGAATAATAAACTTTAGTTGTTATGAAAATAATTTGCGTTGGAAGAAATTACGTTGAACATATTGAAGAATTAAAAAATGAACGCCCAAGTGAGCCAGTTTTGTTTTTAAAACCAGAAACAGCGCTTTTAAGCACAGTATTTCCATTTGTTATCCCCGATTTCTCAACTGATATTCATTATGAA
The DNA here is from genome assembly GCA_030151255.1 of Flavobacterium sp. Taxonomy (GTDB): domain Bacteria; phylum Bacteroidota; class Bacteroidia; order Flavobacteriales; family Flavobacteriaceae; genus Flavobacterium. The sequence goes on along the minus strand of JASLED010000023.1, from coordinate 13,207 downwards.
GCAGAAGTCGTTATTAAAATTAATAAAGTAGGAAAACATATCGAACCAAAATTTGCTCACAAATATTATGATCAAATTACATTAGGGATTGATTTTACTGCTCGTGATCTACAAAGTAAATTAAAAGAAAAAGGATTGCCTTGGGAAAAAGCAAAAGCATTTGATAATTCTGCAATAGTTGGAAGTTTTATTCCAAAAGATCAATTTGAAGATGTAAATAATATTCATTTTTCTATGAAGCAAAACGGAATTGTTGTTCAAAAAGCTTCAACCGCTCAAATGATTTGGAAAATAGATGAATTAATTGCAGATGTTTCAAAATATTTTACCTTAAAAAAAGGTGATCTTATTTTTACAGGTACACCAGTAGGCGTAGGAAAAGTAGCACCTAATGATTTGTTGGAAGGATATTTAGTAGAGCAAAAAGTATTTGAATTAGACGTAAAATAGTTGCATATGGCTTTGTATTATAACCTGAAAAATGTGTTTGCTAAGCATAATAATCAAGAAAACTTAGTGGCGGAGGAGTTAGAGAAATTCGTTGTAAAAATGAATAAAAGCCTCAAAAAAGCAGAAAAATATTTATTAAATAAAAATTATATAAAGCTACAAAAACATTTATTGATATTGCAGCCAATCACAGAGCTTTTAGAAATTAATCAGGCAAATGATCAGATATATTTTATGCAGCAATGGATTGAAAAAAAAGGAAAAACTAAAGAAGTAATAGAAATCTTTAAACCTTTTAAGAAGTCAGTAAAATTAGCAATAAAAGAAATTAAAAAAGATTATCAAATAGCTATAGAGTAGCTTTTGCTACGTTAAAAGAGGTGTTTACTACAGTAAAAAAAAGATTTTTTTAGGTATTTATATCGGATAAACTTGAGTAATAATAACTTTGTGAAATATTCACGTAAAAAAAAGTTGTATTTTTTTGTTTAATAAAATTCTTTTTATTTACTTTGCACCCTGATTTTGAATATTGAAATAAAAGATTAGATATAATGTCAAGAGTTTGTGAAATTACCGGAAAGAGAGCAATGGTTGGAAACAACGTTTCTCACGCGATGAATAAAACTAAAAGAAAGTTTTCTGTAAACTTAGTTAAAAAACGTTTTTACATTGCTGAAGAAGACAGATGGGTAACATTAAAATTGTCTACCACTGCATTAAAAACAATTAATAAGAAAGGTATTACTGCTGTATTGAAAGATGCAAAAGTAAAAGGATTATTAAAATAATTCGACACCATAAAAACAAGAGAAAACGATGGCAAAGAAAGGTAACAGAATTCAAGTGATCTTAGAGTGTACAGAACATAAAGCATCTGGTTTAGCAGGTACTTCTAGATATATTACAACTAAGAACAAAAAGAACACTCCTGATAGATTAGAGATTAAAAAATTTAATCCTATCATGAAAAAAGTAACTATTCATAAAGAAATTAAATAATTAGTAGTCATGGCAAAAAAGACCGTAGCATCTTTAAGAACAACTTCAAAAAAGTTGACTAAAGCAATTAAAATGGTTAAGTCTCCAAAGACAGGTGCATACACTTTCGTAGAGTCTGTTATGGCTCCTGATTCTGTGGATGATTTCTTAAATAAGAAATAGTCTTACCAAAAAATAAAAAAGCTGTCTAATATAGACGGCTTTTTTTTTGTACTTTCTATAAACTATCATTTATTAAAATGATAGTTTATTTTTTTATATTTGTACTTAATATAGTAGGATAGTTATGAGTTTTTTTAAAAAGATTTTCTCTTCAGATAAGAAAGAGACTTTAGATAAAGGATTGGAGAAATCTAAAACTTCTTTTTTTTCAAAATTAACGAAGGCCGTAGCAGGTAAATCAAAGGTTGATGATGATGTGCTGGATAATTTGGAGGAGATTTTAATCTCGTCAGATGTTGGTGTAAATACTACCTTAAAGGTTATTGATAGAATAGAAGCAAGGGTTTCTAGAGATAAATATGTTGGCACAGATGAGTTGAACCAGATATTAAGAGATGAAATAGCTGGACTTTTATCAGAAACAGCAACTGGAGAATCTTCTGAATTTGAAATTCCAAAAGATAAAAAACTATACGTTATTATGGTCGTTGGTGTTAATGGTGCAGGAAAAACAACTACAATTGGAAAGCTAGCTTATCAATTTAAAAAAGCAGGATTAAAGGTTGTATTAGGAGCAGCTGATACATTTAGAGCTGCAGCAATTGATCAATTGCAAGTCTGGGCAGATAGAGTAGATGTCCCTATTGTTCGTCAAGATATGGGAAGTGATCCAGCATCTGTAGCATTTGATACATTACAATCAGCAGTAAAACAAGATGCTGATGTTGTAATTATTGATACTGCTGGACGTTTGCATAATAAAGTAAATTTAATGAATGAACTTTCTAAGGTAAAGCGTGTAATGCAAAAAGTGGTTGCAGATGCTCCACATGATGTAATGCTTGTTTTAGATGGTTCTACAGGGCAAAATGCTTTTGAACAAGCAAAACAGTTTACCGCAGCAACAGAGGTTACTTCGTTGGCAATTACTAAATTAGACGGAACTGCAAAAGGTGGTGTTGTAATTGGTATTTCAGACGAATTTCAAATTCCTGTGCGTTATATTGGTGTAGGAGAAGGAATTGAAGATTTACAAGTATTTAATAAATACGAATTTGTAGATTCATTCTTTAAATAAGAGTATGTTATGAAAAAAATACAAATTCTTTTTGTTTGCGTTCTTACTGTTCTTTTAAGTTCATGCAACTCAAATGTGTCTGATGAAAACATCAAAACATTTTTAGATGGATACTGGGAAATAGAAAAAGCTGTATTGCCAGACGGAACAGAAAAAGATTATACAATTAATTCAACAATAGATTTCTTTGAATTAAAAAATAAAGAAAGCCTAAAAGGATTTCGCTATAAAGTGATGCCTCAATTTAGTGGTGAATATCTCACAAATGATGTACCTGAAAATTTTGAAGTAAAGAGTGAAAATGATGTTTATATAATTGAATATTCAACCGAGTTTTCTACATGGAAAGAACAATTGCTTTCTTTGTCTAAAGATAAAATGGTTGTAAAAAATGAAAGCGATATTATTTATTATTACAAAAGAGCAGAACCTTTATTAAGCCTTGAAAAAGAATAGCACAAATAAACCTAGTATTAATCGACGTTTGCGAGAAGAAGTAGGTATGTCTGATTTATTGCAACTTTTTAGAGAAGCAAATAACTTAGATGATGGTTTAAATGAATTTGACGTATATAATGCCTGGAAACAAGTATTGGGACCGGGTATTCGTTCTTATACATTAGATTTAATGTTTAGAAAGGGTATTCTGAATGTTAAACTATCTTCTTCTATTGTTCGTGATGATCTTAGCCACGGCAAGCAAAAAATTATTCAAATGCTAAATGAAGATTTAAAGAAAGACATTATCAAAGATATTCGATTTCTCTAATTTATTTTTTACCATTTAAAAACGTTATTTTTGTATATACGATTTTATACAAAAATGAACAAAAACTTACAAGCACCATTAGCTGCTATAAAACCTCATCAGCTAACAAAGCACAATCATACAAGAGTAGATAATTATTTTTGGTTAAACAACAGAGAAGACCAAGAAGTTATAGATTATCTAAATACAGAAAACGCGTATTACGAAGCGCAAACTAATCATACAAAATCTTTTCAAGCCGATTTATTTGAAGAAATGAAAAGTAGAATCAAAGAAGACGATTCTTCTGTTCCCTATTTCTACAATGGCTATTACTATATTACTCGTTTTGAGAAAGGAAAAGATTATCCTATTTTTTCAAGAAAGAAAGAAACTTTAGAAGCTGAAGAAGAAATTATGTTTAACTGTAATGAAATGGCAGAAGGGCATAGTTATTTTCATTTAAAAGGAATCAATGTTTCAGAAGATAATCACTTGGTAGCTTTTGGTATAGATACTGTTTCTCGACGAGAATATACGTTGCAAGTCAAAAATTTAATAACAGGAGAATTATTGCCTATTTCCATTAATCAAACTACAGGAGGCTCTACTTGGGCAGCAGATAATTCAACTCTTTTTTATTCAAGAAAAGATGCTGTTACTTTACGTGCTGATAAAATTTTTAAGCATAAAATAGGTACTTCAACTGAAGATGATGCATTAATTTATTTTGAGGAAGATGATACTTTTTCAACATTTATCTATAAAGAAAAATCACATAAATATTTGGTAATCGGAAGTGAAAGTACGCTTACAAGCGAATATCAAATTCTTGAATCAACCAATCCAGATGGAGAATTTAGAATTTTTCAAACAAGAGAGCGCGGTGTAGAATATGGAATTTCTCATTATGATAAACACTTTTATATTCTTACAAACTTAGATGATGCAGATAATTTTAAATTAATGATTTGTCCAGAAAATAATACATCAGTAGAAAATTGGACTGAATTAATTGCACATCGAGAAGAAGTTTTGTTAGAAGGAATCGAAATTTTTAAAGATTATTTAGTAATCGCTGAACGATCAAATGGGTTAACGCATTTAAAAATTCAACCTTGGAATACATCGTTAGCTTCCTATTATTTGCCTTTTGAGAGCGAAACATATAATGCATTTACAAGCACTAATATCGATTTCAATACTGATATTCTTCGTTATGTATATCAGTCGATGAATACACCTTCATCGGTTATTGATTTTAATATGCGCACCAAAGAAAAGATTGTTCGTAAAGAACAAACCGTTTTAGGTACGTTCAACAAAGAGGATTATGTAGAAGAAAGAATTTGGGCAACGGCAAAAGATGGGGTAAAAATTCCTTTGTCTATTGTTTACAAAAAAGGAATGACGAAAGACGGAAATAATCCATTTTTACTTTATGCTTATGGCTCTTATGGTTATTCAATGGATCCGTATTTTTCAACCACTCGTTTAAGTTTATTAGACAGAGGATTTGTGTATGCAATTGCGCACATTCGCGGTGGAGAAGATATGGGAAGAGATTGGTACGAAGACGGAAAATTGATGAATAAATGGAATACATTCAACGATTTTATCACTTGTTCAGAACATGTTATTGCGGAAGGTTATACTTCAGCTTCGCATTTGTATGCAGAAGGTGGCTCAGCAGGAGGATTGTTGATGGGAGTAATTATCAACGAACGCCCAGAATTGTACAATGGAGTAATTGCTCAAGTACCTTTTGTTGACGTGATGACAACTATGCTAGACGAAACTATTCCTTTAACTACGGGAGAATATGATGAATGGGGAAATCCAAATGAAAAAGAAGCGTATGATTATATGTTATCTTATTCGCCTTATGATAATGTAAAAGAACAAGCGTATCCAAATCTTTATATTTCTACTGGTTTTCATGATTCGCAAGTACAATATTGGGAACCTGCCAAATGGATAGCAAAACTACGTGTGATGAAAACTAACGATAAGCAATTATTTTTAGATACAAATATGGATGCTGGTCATGGTGGTGCTTCTGGACGTTTCGAATCCTTAAAAGAACTGGCAAAAGAATTTGCTTTTATGTTTGATTTAGAAGGAATAGATCAATAATAACGAATTTAAAATTAGTAAATTTGTTAGAGAATCAGTTCATTTTTAATATTAGAATAGAAAAAAAATATGAAAGTAGAAATTAACGCAGTTGATAATATAACTTCATTAATTGGACAAACACCATTAGTGAAATTAAATAAAGTAACAGAAAACCTAAAAGGTAATTTTTATGGTAAAGTAGAAGCGTTTAACGCTGGGCAATCTGCAAAAGATAGAATTGCATTACATATTATAGAAACAGCCCAAAAAAATGGTATTTTAAAGCCAGGCGGTACAATTGTAGAAACTACATCGGGTAACACTGGATTTAGTATTGCTATGCTTAGTGCTATAAAAGGATATAAATGTATTTTATCGGTAAGTGATAAATCATCGCCAGATAAAATAGATATGCTAAGAGCAATGGGTGCGCAAGTATATGTGTGTCCGGCCAACGTTGCTGCAGACGATCCAAGATCGTATTATGAAGTAGCAAAAAGAGTACACGAAGAAACTCCAGGATCTATTTATATTAATCAATATTTTAATGCGCTAAATACAGAAGCACATTATTTGTCTACCGGACCTGAAATTTGGGAGCAAACAAATGGAAAAATCACTCATTTTGTATGTTGTTCAGGTACTGGAGGAACAATTTCTGGAACGGCACAATATTTAAAAGAAAAAAATCCTAATATTCAAATTTTAGGTGTTGATGCAGTAGGTTCAGTTATTAAAAAATATCACGAAACTGGTGAATTAGATCCGAAAGAAATAGCACCATATAAAATTGAAGGATTAGGAAAAAATTTAATTCCTTCTGCAACAGATTTTAGTGTGATTGATAAGTTTGTGAAGGTAAATGATAAAGATGCTGCTTTAGTTGCTAGAGAATTGGCAAGAAAAGAAGGATTGTTTTTAGGATATACTTCTGGAGCTGTATTACAAGCAACAAGACAATATGCTGCTGAAGGAACATTTGACGAAAACAGCGTAGTAGTTATGCTATTCCCAGATCACGGATCGCGATATATGAGTAAAATCTATAGTGATGAATGGATGAATCAGCAAGGATTTTTGGAAGATGAACCCAAAAATGAAATCACTTACATCAAGTAATTGAAAAAATAATAAATGTAAAAGAAGCACTTCATGTAAAATGAGGTGCTTTTTTTATTAGATTAGATAAAACAATAATAATAAAAAATGATGAAATATTTATTAGGTATTGGCCTTTTTGTTGCATTAATAGGATGTAAATCTTCCGTTGCAACAATTAATACTTCTGAATATGGTTATTCACAAGAAAATCCCATAAAAGTAGGAGGAATAAAAACCTCTGAAGGACCAGCAAATGAAAGAGAATATTTACGTTCGTTGGTTGATTTGGAAGGCAATAATCTTTCTTTTTATCGAGTAGGTAGCTGCTGTCCTTTTAAAACACCAAATGGACCTTTTGGAGGTATGCTTGATATTTATGCTGTTTATGTAGAAGGAAAAAAAGATACTGTTCGCTTATATATCAATATGTATGATACCGATAAATTATATGCTCCAAAAGGATTTAAGTTTAAAATATAAAACAAAAAAAGAGACTGTTTGTAAAAACAGTCTCTTTTTTATCATTTTCAGAAAGAAGATTATCTAGTTCTTTTTTCTTTAATTTTTGCTTTTTTACCAGTAAGTTCTCTAAAGTAGAAGATACGAGCTCTACGAACTTTACCTCTTTGGTTCAATTCGATTTTCTCTAAAGCTGGCATGTTAATTGGAAAGATACGCTCTACACCAACGTTACCTGACATTTTACGAATAGTGAAAGTTTCAGTAGCTCCACTTCCTCTTCTTTGGATAACTACTCCTTTGAAGAACTGAGTTCTTTTTTTGTCTCCCTCTTTAATTTCGTAGTAAACAGTAATTGTATCTCCAGCGTTGAATGCAGGAAAATCTTTTTTTGCAACTAATTCGTCTTGAACGAATTTCATTAAATCTGCCATTGTAATAATGTATAAAGTTATTTTCAGAGCAACATACACGGACCTCGCCAGAGGTTGATCTAAATTTGAGTGCAAATATAAAAATAATTTTAGAAAATTAATTAAATATTTATATATATTAAGTGATTGGTATTCTTTGTTTTATGTGAGTAAGAGAAAGTTTTTGTTTAGTCTTCTCTTTCCAATAAATCTGGACGTCTTGTTTTAGTGTGTTCGTAAGCTTTGTCTTCTCTCCATCTATCAATGGCTGCAAAATTTCCGCTTAGTAATACGTCTGGTACTTTATGTCCTTTGTATTCTGCAGGTCTTGTATAAATTGGTGGAGCCAATAAATTATCCTGAAAACTATCTGTTAAAGCAGAAGTTTCGTTGCTAAGTACTCCAGGAATTAAACGAATAATAGCATCACATAAAATGGCAGCACCAAGTTCGCCTCCAGATAAAACATAATCGCCGATCGAAATTTCTTTGGTAATAAATAAATCTCTCACACGTTGATCTACTCCTTTGTAATGCCCACAAAGAATAATGATATTCTTTAACATAGACATGTTATTTGCCATTTTTTGATCTAGAGTGGCTCCATCTGGCGTCATATAAATTATTTCATCATATTCTCTTTCCGCTTTCAGAGCAGAAATGCACTTGTCTATGGGTTCAATGCTCATTACCATTCCTGCACCACCACCAAACTGATAATCGTCTACATTTTTGTGTTTATTTGTGCTGTAATTGCGTAAGTTGTGAAAATGAACTTCTACTAAGCCTTTTGTAATTGCACGTTTTAAAATTGATGCTTCAAAAGGACTTGCTATTAATTCAGGTACAACAGAAATGATATCTATTCGCATGATGTTTTTTTTGCAAATGTACAACCCTATTTTGTAGTTTACAATCTTATGTTTATGCCTTCATAGCAATATGAATTTAAAAAAGGAGACAGATTAGGTAAGAAGAAATGATAACTATTTAATTATTAATTAACTTTTTTGAGCGTCAAAAACTAATGCTATATTTTGTCATTCGTAAAAACAGATAATACATTTGTAGCTATGAGTTTATCAAAATTAAATGTATTGTTTATGTCAGCGATTACAGGTATAATCGTTGCAAATTTATATTATTGTCAGCCTTTAATTCCTCTAATAGCAGATGAATTTAATGTGTCTGAAGAAACCGCAGGAACACTTACTTATTTAACACAAGCTGGATATGCAATAGGTATGTTTCTAATGATTCCTTTAGGCGATAAATTAGAACGAAAAAAGCAAATATTAATTACTACGTTTTTTTCTATTCTAGCTTTGATTTTAACAGCAACAACTAATAATTTTCTTTTGTTGCAAGTAATTAGTTTTTTACTTGGTGCAGCATCTATTGTACCTCAATTGGTATTGCCAATGGCCGCAACTTTATCTTCAGATGATCAAAGAGGAAAGGTAATCGGAACTGTTGTAAGCGGTTTGTTAATCGGAATTTTGTTTTCTCGTACAATTAGTGGATTTGTAGGTTTATGGCTTGGTTGGAGAGGAATGTATTGGATAGCTACTATTATTAGTATTTTGTTGTTGCTTATGGTACAATTAAAATTACCATTAAATAAACCAACTTATGCAGGCACAATAAAAGAGCTATACAGTTCAATGTTTCAATTAATAAAAACACAACCTGTACTTAGAGAAGCAACCGCTATTTCTAGTTTAGCATTTGCGCAATTTGGAGCATTTTGGACAACCATGGTTTTATTATTACATAATCAACCCTTTGGATATGATAGTGCTATAATAGGTTCATTTGGTTTAATTGGAGCATGTGGAGCATTTGCAGCGCCTTTAGTTGGAAAAATAGGCGGTGCAGGCGGAGCAAGAAAATTAATTCTGTATGGCATTATTATGACAGGATTAAGTTTTGGTATTTTTGCTTTGTCAAGCACATCAGTAATTGGTATAATAATAGGTATTGTGCTGATTGATTTAGGATTACAAACAATTCATGTTTCTAATCAAACCCGAATTTACTCTTTATTACCCGAAGCCAGAAATAGATTAAATACTGTCTATATGTCATTTAATTTTCTAGGAACAGCTTTTGGCTCGGCTTTTGGTTTATATTTGTGGAAGTATTTTGGATGGATTGGAGTATGCGCAGGTAGTTTCGGATTAGCGCTTTTATCATTCGTTATTTTTCTACAATCCAAAAAAAATAAAATAGATTAATAAAATTTAAATATACAAATAATGGAAAACGGTATTTACGCAAAATTTAATACCTCAAAAGGAGAAATCATCGTTAAGTTAACAGAAGACTTAACGCCAGGTACAGTTGGAAACTTTGTTGCTTTGGCAGAAGGAAACTTAGAAAACACAGCGCGTCCGCAAGGAAAACCTTATTATGATGGATTAAAATTTCACCGTGTGATTCCTGATTTTATGATTCAAGGTGGGTGTCCTCAAGGTATTGGTTCTGGCGGGCCTGGTTATAAATTTGATGATGAATTTCATCCAAGTTTAAAACATGACAAACCAGGGGTGCTTTCTATGGCAAATGCAGGACCTGGAACAAATGGTTCGCAATTTTTTATTACTCATGTACCAACTCCATGGTTAGACGGAAAACATACAGTTTTTGGACATGTTATAGAAGGACAAGATATTGTTGATGCCATTTCACAAGATGACTTACTTAATAATATTGAAATTTTAAGAGTAGGAGATGAGGCTGCAAAATGGAATGCAGTAGAAGCTTTTAGAACTTTTGAAGGATCAAGAGAAAAAAGATTGGCTGAAGAAAAAAGATTAGCCGAAGCAGAATTAGATAAAGTAGCTACAGGTTTTGAAAAAACTCCAAGCGGATTGCGTTATCAAATGATTGTAAACGGAACAGGAAAACAAGCAGAAAAAGGCAAAACTGTTGCGGTGCATTACAAAGGAGCATTGGCAAATGGAACAGAATTTGATAATTCTTACAAACGCAAAAAACCAATTGAATTTCCTTTAGGATTAGGACATGTAATTGAAGGATGGGATGAAGGAATATCTTTATTAAAAGTTGGAGATAAAGCGCGTTTTGTAATTCCTCCATATTTAGGATACGGAGAAAGAGGCGCAGGCGGTGTTATTCCTCCAAATGCTATTTTAGTGTTCGATGTAGAGTTAATGGACGTTAAATAATAAAACAAACTCCCATCTTTAATTAGTTGGGAGTTTTTTAATTGTATTATGAAAGAAGAAATTATAAATTGTTATACAAGAATACAACCTTATATTAGGCGAAGTCCTATAATGGAATCAAGACAAATTGAAAATTTTTTGGGAAATGATTTGTATTTCAAATGCGAAAATTTTCAACGATCTGGTTCATTTAAAGCAAGAGGAGCTACAAATGCAATAATGAATTTGAGTGAAGAGCAAAAGAAAAAAGGAGTTGTCACACATTCATCAGGAAATTTTGCCCAAGCTTTAGCGTTGGCAGCACGCAATTTTGGAATAGAATGTAATATTGTAATGCCTTTTAATGCACCAAATGTAAAGAAAAATGCCGTTTTGATGTATGGAGGAAATATTGTTGAATGTGCACCAACAATGGAGGCAAGAGAACGTACTTGTAATCAAATTATTGAAGAAACAGGAGCTGTTTTTATCCATCCATCCAGCGAAATGGATGTGATAATAGGTAACAGTACCTCAGCAATGGAAATACTAGAAGATATTCCAGATTTAGATGCGTTAATTGTACCTGTTGGCGGTGGCGGATTGCTTGCTGGAACTATTTTGGCAGCCAAGGCATTTGGAAAAGAATCGTTGGAAGTTTTTGCAGGAGAACCTTATGAGGTAAATGATGCCTTTCGGTCTTTAGAAAGTGGTAAAATTGAAACTAATACAACAGCAAATACCATTGCAGATGGACTTAGAACTAATTTAGGTAATATTAATTTTCCTATAATTAAAGAAGGGGTGAAAGAAATTATTTGCGTTAGAGAAAACGAAATAATTAGCGCGATGAGGTTAATTTGGCAACGCATGAAAATTGTTGTAGAACCAAGTAGTGCAGTTGCTCTAGCTGTTTTAATCAAAGAGCGCCCATTGTTTGAAGGTAAAAAAGTAGGTATTATTCTTTCAGGTGGTAATGTAGATTTAAACAACCTACCTTTTGAGTAATTATTTATTCAAAAAGTAGGTTTGTTTATAATAAATTACATAATTTCAGCGCTTAAACCGGCATCTAAAAGCTGTAAACATTGAGGTTTTAATTTTTTAAATTCACCTGTTTTTACAGTACATTTTCCAGTATAGTGTACTAAAATAGCGCACTGTTCGGCTTGTTCGGCTGTATGATTACAAACTTTTACCAATGTATCTATAACATGGTCAAAAGTATTAACATCGTCATTGTACAGAACAATTTCACTTTGTCCGTTTAACAACTCAGATAGATCAATTTTTTCTTCAACGATTTCTTTAGTACTCATAATGATAAAAAGGTTTAAGAGAAAATGGTTATTGTTTTTTGAACTTTAAAGATACCCAATTATTTCTTTCTAACTTGTTTTCAAATGTTAAGCCTAATTTTTCTGCTTCATTTTTTATACTTGTAACATCTTCATTGTAAAAGCCACTAAAATAAATTTCTGCATTTTCATTCATGCAAGCCACATATTTATCCATATCATTTAGCAAAATATTTCTGTTTATGTTTGCCAAAATAACATCATACTTAGGTTTATTTGTTAGAATAGAAGCATCTCCTTCAAAAACACTTACAATGTTTTCGCAATTATTGCGTGTTGCATTTTCTAAAGAGTTTAGGTAACACCAATTGTCAATATCAATTGCATCTACTTGTTTTGCTCCTCGCATGGCAGCCAAAATAGCCAAAATAGCAGTTCCGCATCCCATGTCTAGAACTGTTTTGTTTTGCATATCGTTATTTAGAATTTGGCAAACCATCATGTAAGTAGTTTCATGATGCCCTGTTCCAAAACTCATTTTAGGTTCAATCACAATATCATATTTAGCTGTTGTAGCTGTATGAAAAGGAGCTCTTATATAACAAATACCATCAACATCAATAGGATCAAAGTTTTTTTCCCATTCTTCGTTCCAGTTTACCTGTTCAATCTTTTCTTTTCTGTAAGTAACTGTAAATTGATCAGATTGAAGAATAAAAATATCCTCTAAAATATCTTCTGTCCATAAATCTTCTTGCACATAAGCGCTTACGCCTAATTCTGTTTCTTCAAAGCTTTCAAAGGCTTTTTCGCCTAATTCAGCAATTAATATTTCTGTACCTGGATTTAAAGGACTAATAGTAAAATAATAACCTATGTAAGACATTTGTAAATAGTTAAGTTAAAGAATTTTGCATTTTATATTTATCGAAAAATATAAACGCAATTGCAAAATTAATCTTATTTTCGCGAACACAACTAAATTTTACGATGAAAAAAATCTATTTGTTATTCGGATTGTTATTTTCGATTAATGCGCTATCACAAAAGCTAGAAATAGCTAATAATGATGTAAAACTTGCCCAACTTCCTTATTATAATTTTGGAAAAGGAGTTGGAATTACTTCAACAGACAGTATCTTTCAATTAAATCTTCGTTTTCGTATGCAAAATAGACTTACAGTTTATGAAAATGAAGGAGAAAAAAC
>JASLED010000052.1 GCA_030151255.1 Flavobacterium sp. | reverse complement strand
GCAGTTAATCTCATATAGCGTTTGAATTGATCTTTTAATCTAACATATCCAAACTTTTTTTTACAATGTCGTAGCGCAAAACCAAATCAGCAACCATCTCTTTTAATCGAGCATTTTCTTTCTTTAATTCCGTTACTTCATTACTGGTAGCTTCACGCGTTACATCGCCAGATAAACGTTTTTTACCTGCTTCTAGAAACTCTTTATTCCACTTGTAAAATTGAGATTGATTAATACTATATTTTCGACATAATTCTGCAATGGAAATCTCTGCTCGCAAGGCTTCCATAACTATTAAAATCTTTTGTTCGGCAGTGAAAATACGACGAGTATTATTGCGAATGTCTTTGACAAAAGTTTCTGCTGTTTTTTTCTTTGGTGTTCCCATAATATAAAGTTACATTTTTTTGAAAACACTATCTTAGTTTTTAGTCCTTAGATGTCCACTTTTTGCTGAAGATTTACACGAGAAGTCCGCTTGCTTCGTTTCTTTGTTATATATCACATAACCTTGATAGGTATTGCCTCTTTTATCCAACAAATCTTTAATGTAAATTGGTTTACCTTCCTGAATGGGAGTAGAATCTACAAATGAAATACCTGTACATTTGCCTAAACAACATGTTTTAGCAAAGATAGTCATTGGCATAATCACAGATTGCATCAACTCCACAAAATGATTGTAAGAAACAGTATTAGGAAACTCTTTAGTCATATGCTTCTGAACATAAAAAATGTAGAAATGTTTAAAACAACGAAAACCACTTAAATGAAATAGTAGATAAATTGTAATTACTTCAGATTTAGACATTCTTGGTGGACGCTTTGAGGGCTAGCCTAAAAGAAATGATTTAGTTGATTTTTCAAAATCTTTGCAGAACTCATCTACAATACAAAAAATATCAGTGATTTTATCGAAACAAATCATAGGTAAAAATCTTTTATATATTTAAATTTCAGATACTTAAATATATGGATTTTCACCTTTTTTATACGTAAATATTAATCGAACTCAGGTTAGTAATAATCTGTGTTTTTTAAATTCATTTTGATAAGTTATAATGAGATGTAAGCTTTGCATTACAATATAGAAAAAAGATGAAACTTTAATATTAGCAGCTGTTTATAATCACAAAAGATCAGTTAGAGGTAAAATTCTAATTGATCTTTTTTATTGAAATATGCAAGAAAATTAAAGCAGATGAAAAGGCACTCCAACATACAAACCAAAATGTACTTTGATTTATCTTCAAATAACTTTAACTTCACTTCAAATATTATAATAGTGAATTTCGACGAATTAAAAGAGTATTTAGATTTTAAAGCAGATCAGTACAATAATCCAAGTTTTATTACACCTGACCCAATACAAATACCTCATAGATATAACCTTAAAGAAGATATTGAAATATCTAGTTTTTTAGTTTCCACAATTGCTTGGGGAAACAGAAAAATGATTATAAATAGTTGTAATAAAATGATGGAGTTGATGGGAAATAATCCTTATGATTTTGTTATGCACGCATCTGACGATCAAATAGAGAGTATTGAAAGTTTTGTACATAGAACATTTAATGCAGAAGACTTTCGATTTTTTATTCGGTCACTTCGAAATATTTATATAAATTATGGCGGTTTAGAACCCATTTTTACAAAAAATAACGGCAAAACTTTACAGCCAAATATTACTAATTTAAAGCAAATATTTTTCGAAATTAATCATCCAAGCAGAACAACAAAGCATATATCAGATCCGTCAAAAGGCTCTTCTTCAAAAAGAATTAATATGTTTTTGAGATGGATGATACGAAATGACAATAAAGGCGTAGATTTTGGTTTATGGCAATCTGTTTCACCTGCTTTATTATCTTGTCCATTAGACGTTCATTCAGGTAATGTTGCAAGATATTTCAATCTTTTAAATAGAAAACAAAACGATCAAAAAGCAGTATTGGAGTTAGATGAAAATTTAAGAAAATTTGATTCGACTGATCCTGTAAAATACGATTTTGCTTTATTTGGATTAGGTGTTTTTGAAGGAGTGAAATAAAGCGTTAAAAAGAATGTAGTAATTGATTATATAAATGTAAAATCGAAAAAAATGAATATTCTTTATCTTGCAACTCAGATAAAAGGAGGTGGTGGCGTGGCTAGAATTGTAAGTCAAAAAACAAATGAATTTATAACAATTGGTCATCAAGTAACTATTATTTCTACCAATGACATTTCTGAATATCCATTTTATTCGTTTAACGAAAAGGTTTCTATTATTTCTTATCCACAAAAAGTGCAAACGTTTTTAGCATTGCATCAATATTATAAATACATTAAAAAAGAATGTAGCATTTTGAAGCCCGATTGTATTTTTGTGATAGATAATGGAATAAAAGGATATTTTGCAGGATGTTATTTATATAAAAAAGTACCGATTTATTTTGAATCACATGGATCTAGAAATTTTTTGCTACATCCAGTTTCTTCATTTTGGAAACGAAAATTAATAGCTTATATCACAGCATGGCTTACTCGGTATTTTGACGGAATTATTGTACTGAATCAAAGTATGTCAACCGATTGGAAGCATCAAAATATACAAGTTATTCCAAATTGGATTGAACGAGAAATATGGCAAAAAGCGATTGATAAAAAACAACATCAGCAACAAATTGTTGCAATTGGTAGATTAGTGCCTGAAAAAAACTACGAAATGCTTTTTGAAGTTTGGAAGCAAATTTTAAATAAATATCCAGATTGGCAATTGGTTATTTGTGGAGGAGGTAATTCTGAATATGTAAAACAATTGCAAAAAAAACAGCCTAAAAATGTTCTATGGAAAGGCGAAGTAGAAGATTTAACCAATATATTAGCAACTTCTTCTTTTATGCTTCATACTTCAAAAATGGAAGGAATGCCAATGGCTTTTTTGGAAGCAATGTCAGTAAAAGTTCCTGTTTTAGCTTTTGATGTTGATTTTGGTCCAGCAGATTTGATTTTAGATGAAATAAATGGATTTGTTGTGCCATTTGGTGCTATTGAGCAAATGAAAAATCGATGCGTAGAACTTATTCAAAATAAAGATAAATGTTTACAAATGGGCGAACAAGCTTATAAAAGTATTGCTATTTATGAAAAAGAAAATGTTGTAAAACAATGGCTTACTTTTTTAAAAACTGTTGCATTGCTCGGTGATAAGCCAAAAGTTTAAACCATTTGAAATAATATAGTTTTGGAGTATTTCCTGCTAAGTTTTTTTGAATTTTTGTAATAAAAACAGATTGTATTAAAGATAGCATAAACAATAAACGAAATTTCGTCAACAAATGATAGGTTTTACTTAATTGAGTATCGTTTACAGTTATTTTTTTATCTGTAATAAGTTGAACCAGCGTTTTACAAGCCGATTCGGTTTTGATTAAAAAAGTTACGTTATTATCCGTAAAATTGTGATATACATTGTTTTTAATAAAGATAACAGGAATTCCTATTTTATCTAATTCAAGATAAAATAAAGTATCTTCAAAGCCATAATTAACAATATCTTCATCAAAAAAAAGATTTACGTTTTCTTTGTTAAAGAAAATATTACAACAAGAACGCAGATGTTTGTGCTGTTCTATTTTTGTTCCATAAATATAGCGAAGAGATTGGTTATTGGCTTTGGTTTCATCATAAGTAAATCCGCCTGAAAAAAAAACTCCTTTATTTTTGGTGTTCCAATAAATGGCTAAAAAGTTATCAAAAACAGGTATCACATCTGCATCAATAAATAAAACCCATTTATAATTAGCTGCTCGCAATAAACGATTTCTTGTTTTTGCAATATGTAAATTTTTCTCGTTTACTAGATATCGTATTTGCTTTATATTAGAGAGTTTTTCGGTAGTAAATGTTTGCGTCGAAGCATCGTTGCAAACAATAATTTCAAAAGGAATATTTAATAACAAAGCCTGTTGCAGAAGTTTTATAACTAATGGAGCAACATCAAAATTGTAAACGGGAATTAAAATAGATAACATTCTTAAACGGTGCGATGCACTACTTCAAAAATAGAACCATCATCACATTTTAAAGTTTTTGCAGGATATTTTAGCAATAAAGCATAATCATGTGTAACCATAATAATAGTACGTCCGTTTTTATTAATATCCAACAATAATTCCATTACTTCGGCACTTGTTTGAGGATCTAAATTACCTGTTGGCTCATCTGCTAAAATTAAATCTGGGTCGTTTAATAAAGCTCTAGCAATAGCAACTCTTTGTTGTTCTCCACCAGAAAGTTGATGAGGCATTTTATGAATGTGTTTTATCATTCCAACCTTGTCCAAAACTTCGTCAATACGTCTGTTAATCGCTTCTTTTTCTGCCCAACCAGTTGCGCGTAAAGCAAATAAAAGATTGGCATGCACTGTTCTGTCTGGCAATAATTTAAAGTCTTGAAAAATAATTCCCAAAGAACGACGCAAATAAGGAATATCTTTTTCTTTTATTTTCTTTAAATCATATCCTGCCACATTGCCTTCTCCTTCCAAAAGAGGTAAATCAGCATAAAGTGTTTTCATAAAACTACTTTTTCCTTCTCCGGTTTTACCAATCACATATAAAAAATCACCATCGTTTACTTCTAAATTAACGTTAGAAAGCACTTTGTGGTTGTTTTGATAAATATTTACATCTTGTAAGGATAAAACTACTTTTGACATACTGTTGAAATTAAACCGTAAAAATACAAAAAAGACTTTAGTTGGCTACAATAACCTATCAGGATTTTCTGAGAGAATAAAATCCAATCAGACAACATAATAAGTTGCTTGTTTTGCATCAATTAAGTAGCATGTGTATAGGTACAAAAGAGTTTTTGATTGTATTAATAAACAAAAACGGACAGCCAAGCTGTCCGTTTCTTATGTTATAAACTATTTAATAACTCGAATTTGCAGGAAGTAACATACTTCTCACTTCGCCAAAACCAATCCTTACTTCATTGTTTTTACAGAATCCCTTCATGATTACTGTATCATAATCTTCAATAAATGAACGGCTAATAGTATTGTTTAATTGCAACGGATTTTGTCCGCCCCATGTCAATTCTAGCATTGAACCGAAACTATCAGGTGTTGGACCAGAAATTGTACCAGATCCCATCAAATCGCCGGCATGTACACGACAGCCGTTTACTGTATGATGTGCTAATTGCTGACTCATTGTCCAATATAAATATTTGAAATTAGAGTTGCAAATTAGGTATTCTTGTTCATTTTCTGGTTGTAAATAAACTTCTAGATTAATGTCAAAAGTTTTGTCTCCACTTTGTTGTAAATAGGGAAGTGGAACTGGAAATTGTTCTGGACTTTTTGTTCTAAATGGTTCTAAAGCATCTAATGTAACAACCCAAGATGATATAGAAGTTGCAAAGTTTTTTGCTAAGAATGGTCCTAAGGGTACATATTCCCATTTTTGTACATCTCTTGCACTCCAATCGTTTAAAAGTACCATTCCAAAAATATGTTCTTCAGCTTCGTGTACAGAAATGCTTTCTCCTAAAAAATTAGCATCTGTGGTTATAAAAGCTGTTTCTAGTTCAAAATCAATTCGTTTTGAAGGACCAAAAACTGGGCTTGAAGCCCCAGGAGGCATTGTTTGTCCCATTGGTCTTTTAATATTAATACCTGACGGAATTACAGTAGAACTTCTGCCGTGATAACCAACAGGAATGTGTAACCAATTGGGCAATAAAGCATTTTCTGGATTTCTAAACATTTTACCAACATTGGTAGCATGTTCTTTACTTGAGTAAAAATCGGTGTAATCGCCAATGTAAACAGGCAATTGCATTTCAACATCTTCAATATTAAAAATTACCACATCTCTGTGTTTGTGGTTGTTTTGTAATGCTGTATTTGTTTTGTCAAATATTTCTGCAATTCTGTTTCTAACAGATCGCCAAGTTTTTTGCCCAGACGAAATAAAATCGTTTAAAGTGTCTTGTAAAAACACATCATCAGTTAGTTCGATTCCTTCTAAGTAGCCCAGCATTTGTAGCGCACTCAAATCAATGGCATAATCACCAATGCGGGTTCCAATTGTAACAATATCGTCTTTTGTAATAAAAACCCCAAAAGGAATATTTTGAATCGGGAAATCTGAGTTTTCACCCACCGTCAACCAAGCTTCTCTCTTCGGATCATTTGCCGTAATCATCATAATTATTGTTTTATAAATTGAAAAGTAATAGTACATCAAATATATAATTATAGCTTAGATTTCCAAACCAATTTTGTACATTTGGAAAATACTTAATGAAATTTTAATCCATAATGAGAAGAGATTCGGAAATTTTTGACTTAATCGTAGAGGAAGGAGAAAGACAAGTTCACGGAATAGAACTTATTGCCTCAGAAAACTTTGTTAGCGAGCAAACAATGGAAGCTGCAGGATCTTGTTTAACTAATAAATACGCTGAAGGTTACCCAAATAAACGTTACTACGGAGGATGTGAAGTAGTAGATGTTGTTGAGCAAATTGCTATTGATCGTGCAAAAGCTTTATTTGGAGCAGAATATGTAAACGTGCAACCACATTCTGGGTCACAAGCAAATACGGCTGTTTTCTTTGCATGCCTAAAACCAGGAGATAAAATATTAGGTTTCGATTTATCGCACGGCGGACATCTTACACACGGATCTCCAGTAAACTTTTCAGGAAAATTATACAATCCTGTATTTTACGGAGTAGATAAAGAAACAGGATTATTAAACTATGATAAAATTGAAGAAGTAGCAAAACGCGAGCAACCAAAATTAATTATTGCTGGTGCTTCTGCTTATTCTCGCGATATGGATTTTAAACGTTTTAGAGAAATTGCTGATAGCGTTGGCGCTATTTTAATGGCAGATATCTCTCACCCTGCAGGATTAATTGCAAAAGGGTTAATGAACGATCCAGTGCCTCATTGTCATATTATCACAACAACAACGCATAAAACATTGCGCGGACCTCGTGGAGGAATGATTATGATGGGAACAGATTTTCCTAATCCATTCGGATTAACAACTCCAAAAGGAGAAGTAAGAATGATGTCGTCTTTATTGGATTCTGCGGTATTCCCAGGAAACCAAGGAGGACCATTAATGCACATTATTGCTGCAAAAGCAGTAGCATTTGGCGAAGCATTATCTGACGAATTCTTTAGCTATTCTTTACAAGTACAGAAAAATGCAAAAGCAATGGCAGAAGCATTTGTAAAAAGAGGATACGATATCATTTCTGGAGGAACTGACAACCATATGATGTTGATTGATCTTAGAAATAAAGGAATTTCTGGAAAAGAAGCAGAACAAGCGTTAGTAAAAGCAGAAATTACAGTAAACAAAAACATGGTGCCATTTGACGATAAATCTCCATTTGTAACTTCAGGAATCCGTATCGGAACGCCAGCAATTACAACAAGAGGTTTGGTTGAAGCGGATATGGAAACAGTTGTTGCTTTGATTGATAAAGTATTAACAAACCATACAAATGAAGAAGTTATTGAACAAGTAGCTGACGAAGTAAATGAAATGATGGAATCAAGACCAATGTTTGTTTGGTAATATTTATTTCTGATATAAAAAACAGCAAATAGATTATAAAATAGCTGAAAGCAAAAATGTTAAGATAAAAAAATCCAGAAGAAAATTCTTCTGGATTTTTTTATTTAGATTATAATCATCGATTATTTTATTCTTTTATAAGTAACAGTTACAGGTAAAGTAGCTCCTCTCATTGTTATATCATATTCAACACGTAAGTCTGTTTTAGAAGCATTAAGTATTTTTCTGTTTGTATATCTTGCGTTTCCTGAATTAAAAATAATCACATCATCTGTAATTACTCCATCAACAGGTTCGTGTACAGTACCATTTTTAGATCTTTCTAAAATAGATGCATCTTTTTTAGTAAGCGTCATAATTTCATTTGTAATTTGCTCACCTTCTTTTTGTCCATCAACTGCAGGCATTTGATCAAATAAATGTCTAAATGTTTTAGGACCGAAAGAATAAATTAAACTATCTGTTTCCCAAACACCTACATAACTAGACTCATCTCTAATTACAGTATCATCACTAGAACAGTTGCTAATAACAAGTGGTAAGGCAACTAAAGCACAAATTGCTATGATTTTTTTCATCATAATAAGATAATTGTTGTTGTTTGTAAAAGAAAAAATTAAAATCCTTTTACGCTATTGTTGTAAATTTTGTTTTTTTCTTCTGTAGAAAGCTTATTATTATATTGGAAAAGAGCTGATTCCCAATCACCGTATCCTGTGTTGGGTAAAACAATAAATTTTTTTCCAAATAAATCTTGATTTGCTTTTACGTTTTGTAATCGTTCTGCTTGTGTTTTTTTGTCAAAAGCAGTAGAAAAATCAGATAAGTTATCTCCTAATAATAAAACAATTTCATGCGTTTCACTAAGTTTCTGACGACGAGTTTCTTTGCTAGATTCTGTTGAACGAACAATTACGTGCGCTTCATCTGCAAAAGGATAATTGTAACGCTTTAGGTTTGAGATAGTTCCTGCTTTATTGTTTTCATTACGATTTGTAATGTAGTAAATTTCAACACCTTTTTCTGCAGCGTAATTAAAAAATTCTATACTTCCCAAAAGCGGTTTTGCTTCACCTTTAGAGGTCCATTCGTTCCAAGTATTTTCATCAAAAACTTTTCCTTTACGTGCCATTTCTACAGCATAAGGCGAATTGTCTAAAAATGTTTCATCAACATCTGTAACAATAGCCAGAGGTTTGTTGTGCTTTTGCTGTAATATTTCGTCTAAACGAAAGGTTGCAACATTGAATGCTTGTGCTGCAAGAGCTTGATATTCAGCTGCGTTTTGTTGAAAAACTGCTGCGTATAATTTGCCATTTACCTCAATATTATTTAAAGATTGAGTGTTTGTGTTTGTGTGACCTGTAGAGATTGTTTTACAAGCTGTTAAGCTAATTAGTGCAGCTAGTAAAAATGTTCTTTTTAACATACGGTTACTTTTGTATTAATAAATTTGAACTACAAAAATACGATATAAATTTGTAATACTATAAAATCTTGTGATTTGAAAACTTATATGCTCTATTTTTCTGTTATTCAAAAAATAAAACAACCGAATTTGTCACAACAAATTCGGTTGTAAAATATAAGTATTTATAATTATTCTTGATATTCGGCAGCTTTTTCGTCAAAAAGATCTTCTACAGACCAATAGCGTTCTCCAGTGTCATAATTGAAAGTAAGAATTGTAGCTCCGTTTTCAATTTCTGGCAATATTTTAGCAATTGCAGCTAACGAAGTTCCGGTAGAAATACCTGCAAGAATTCCTTCTTTTTGCGCTATTTTATTTGTGTATTCGTAAGCTTCCTCTTTTTCTATGGTTATAATCTTATCAAAAATTGATGTATTTACAACTTTAGGAATAAATCCAGCACCAATACCTTGAAGCGGGTGTGGACCTGGTTTTCCGCCACTTAAAACGGCTGAGTTTTTTGGTTCTACGGCAAATACCTTCAGATTCGGAAATTTTTCTTTTAATACTTCTGCTACTCCAGTAATATGTCCTCCAGTACCTACTCCAGTAATTAAATAATCAATTCCCTCCGGAAAATCATTGACAATTTCTTGCGCTGTTGTTTTTCTGTGAATTTCAGGGT
Organism: Flavobacterium sp.; assembly: GCA_030151255.1. GTDB lineage: Bacteria > Bacteroidota > Bacteroidia > Flavobacteriales > Flavobacteriaceae > Flavobacterium. The sequence continues at coordinate 13,233 of JASLED010000052.1, read as the reverse complement.
TTGACAAGTTGTTAAATTGTTGAGGTATCCAGGCATTTTCCATTTGTTCTGCCATTTCTGTTGCTTTTGCAACCGAACCAGCAGTGCCCAGTTCTCTTGGTGTTAATACATATTTTGCTCCAAAAGCTGCCATCAATTTTCTGCGTTCGATACTCATCGATTCGGGCATTACTAAAATTAATTTATAGCCTTTTACAGCGCAAACCATTGCCAGTCCAACTCCAGTATTACCCGATGTTGGCTCTATGATGGTTGTATCTTTATTTATTAAACCTTTTGCTTCTGCGTCTTCAATCATAGCTAGAGCAATACGATCTTTTAAACTTCCTCCTGGATTTTGTTTTTCTAATTTTATCCAAACATTGATATTGTCAGGAAAAATCTTATTTATTTTTACATGTGGAGTATTTCCAATGGCGTTTAAAATTGATGATGCTTTCATAAATATATTTTAGATTATAAAATTGATTGGTTCTTTATTGATTTCGGTATATTTAGAGTACACTTTACTTTTGCTATAAATGATAGAATGAGGCTCTACACTTCTTGTAAGCCATACATTTCCTCCAATAATAGAGTCATGACCTATGCTAGTATCTCCACCTAAAATAGTTGCACCAGAATAAATAATTACATTGTCACCAATATGAGGATGACGTCTGGTATTGGCTTTATCTTTCGATACAGAAATTGCACCAAGTGTAACTCCTTGATAGATTTTAACGTTTTCTCCAATAATACAAGTTTCTCCAATAACAATGCCAGTTCCGTGATCAATACAAAAATAGCTTCCAATTATTGCAGCAGGATGAATGTCAATGCCTGTTTTTCCGTGCGCATATTCAGTCCAAATACGTGGTAATAGATGAACTTTTTGCTGTTGAAGCTGATGTGCAAATCGGTAAATAACAATGGCATAAAAACCAGGATAGGCTGTGTGAACTTCTTGTAATGAAGATGCTGCAGGATCATTTTCTAAGATAGCTGATGCATCTTTATTTAGTTCTGAATAAACGTTTGGTAATGAATTGAAGAAAACTTCTGCAATTGCACACGATTTGTCACTATCGTGATTTATACTAAACAGGATAGAAATTAATTCTACTTTTAAAGCACTTAGACGAAGTACTATTTCTTCTTCAGATTGATAACGTTTATCTTCCAATTGAAATAGAAAATGAAAAAGTGTATCTGCAAATTTTTCCATCTTTTTTTTGTCTAAAAAAGATTGATTATTTATGTTTTTATCTAATAGTTCTTGTACTAAATTCACTTTATATTATATGTTTATTATTAATGTATGATTAATTGTGTGTTTACAAATTATGCGATTATCTTGATTAGGTAATTGCTTATCAGTCCAATCATTTAAAATTTGAAATACTTCATATAATGAATTGCCTTTTTTTGATAATTTGTATTCTATGATTAAATCATCATTTGATGTTTTTTCAATTAAGTTTAATTCTTCTAAGTTCTTCAATTCGGTGGATAACATCTTGCTTCCAATTTGTTGAATTTGATTTTGTAAAACAGAATATCTTGCTTTTTCTAGTTGAAAAAGCGTTGTAAGAATTGGAACTTTCCACTTTCCTTGCAATAGATTTAAAGTATGTTGAATATTATCTAATTTCATGGATATTATAATAGTAGCTTTCTTTGAGTGAAGTTACATTCTTTTGTGAAATCTAAAATATAAAAAAATATCGAAAATAATATTGTAATTAACTAATAATTAGTATATTTGATATAGAATGCGAATATCGATACAGATATAAAGTCGCTAAATGAGAATTTTAAAACAGTATCCTTTTAGGATAAAATATGTTAAAATTTAAGCAAAAATTCTATTAAATAATTATTATGTATTTATATTTGTACTGTCTTAGAATAAAGGATAATAATACTCTTTAATATAAAAATAAGCTCTTTGTCTATTAATTTGAAATAGATTTATTTTTAAGATTTCTTTTGGGCTGGCTACTTGTAAGGAATTTGGTTTTGTTGTTTTGTTGTTCTCTTTCAAATGGGGAAAAATACACAAAGATGCTATAAGGTTGCTTGTAAAAGCAACCTTTTTTTATTTATTGTGTAATAGGTTTTTTATTAAAATATAACACATATTGTTTATTTTTAATATATGTATTTAAGGCTTGTTTTTTTGAAAATAATAAATAAAATGACTATTTGCGAATTTTATTTTATTTTTTTAAAGAAATGATTATTTGTGAATTCATTTGTTAATCAATAGCAAGAGATTTTAGATTATTTCTATATGCTTCAAGGATATCTGCTTTTAGAATATAACCAACATATTTTTCTTGATTTTTTACTAAAACATAATCTGATTTATTTGCATCAAGAATAGCTAATATTTGTCTTGCATTAGAATCAATTGTAACAACTATAGGTGTTTCTATAATATCAATTATAGGCGTGTATTTTGTTTGAAAACTGTTGAAAACAATAGGACGAACATTGGTAAGATCAATAACGCCATTTAATAAACCTTCTTTATCAAGAATAGGAATAAACTCTTGTTTGGTTTGTGTAAAAATATCAACGGCATCTTGTGTTAGCTGATTGTTTATTAGGGTTTTTATATCGTTTTTAATAAAGCTGTCTGCGTTAATTGTAGATAAAATATTACTGTCTTTATCAGACGTAAAAACCATTCCTGTATTAGCAATAGATTTTATATCCATGGAATAAACTTCCATTTTCTTCGAAATAGCAAAACTGATAGAACTCACAATTAGTAAAGGAACCATTAGTCCGTATCCACCTGTTATTTCTGCTATCAGAAATATACCTGTAAGCGGAGCATGAAATAATCCGCTAATTAAACCAGCCATTCCTACTACAGTAAAATTGTGAATTGGGATGTCTTTTATACCAATAAGCGATAAGAATTTTGCAATTGAAAAACCTAAATAAGAACCAGCAAAAAGTGATGGAGCAAAACTTCCTCCATTTCCGCCGCTGCCCATCGTTAATCCTGCTGCAATTGTTTTTACTAAAGCTGCCCCAGCAACAAATAACAATAAAACCCATTCATTCGTTGCAAAGCTACTAAGAACAGTATTGTTTAAAATATCTTGTGGACTATCGCCAGCCAAAACTTTTATACTTTCGTATCCTTCTCCAAATAAAGTAGGAAATAAGAAAATTAATACAGAAAGCATTGAAGCTCCAATAAGTGCTTTTTTATAAATATGATTGGTGTATTTAGAAAGAAAACCTTCTACTTTTCTAAACATTCTTGCGTGATATACACAAAATAATCCAGCTACAATACCTAGTATAACATATAAAAATGTATTGCCTGTATCAAAAGTTAGTTGTTTTTTGAAAGACAATAACATGTCTTCTTTAATAATTAAATCGGTTACAATTGCTCCTGTTGCAGATGAAATCATGATTGGAATAAAGGCAGAAGCTGTAACATCTGTTAAAACAATTTCTACAGCAAATAAAACTCCAGCAATTGGGGCGTTAAATGCAGCAGATATTCCTGCGGCTACACCACATCCCAAAAGTAAGATTCTGTCTTTATAAGCTAATTTGTAGTTTTGAGCAAAATTAGATCCAAATGCAGCACCTGTAATAGCAATAGGAGACTCTAATCCTAAAGATCCACCCATACCAACGGTTAATGAACTTGTAACAATTTGAGAATACATTTGTTTTCGTTTCATTATTCCCGAATTTTTTGCTACTGCAATCATGATTTGAAAGGTGCCTTTTTCAATGGTTCCATCCAAAAACTTTTTAATTACAAAAACAGTTAGCAAAATACCTAAAATAGGTAATAAACTGTTGGTATATGGCAAATGCGATATATTGTCTATATAAGTAGCAAATTTTAAAACTGAGTGAGCAAAGTATTTTAATACAGAAACTGCCAAAGCACTTGAAGCTCCAACTAACACGCATGATAGATATAAGAATTGTCTATCGTTTAGAATAGATTTTAAAAAAAACAACATTCCTTCGGCGTAGCGAAAAGTTTGTTTGATATAATGGATAAAACGGTGTTTCATTAGGATTTTCATAACACAAAAATAGCTTAAAAAGTTAAAGGAAATATTAATTTTTTAATAAATTATTGTTGATGTTGAAGGGTTTGTTAATAAAAATTGCTTTGTTTTTTCTGTGTATTCTTGTAAATCATTAAAAAAAATATCGAAATCGTTTTCAAATAAAATATAATAATCATTTAATTCTTTTATGGCATTTGCCATTTCTGATTTTCCACTGGTTCGTTTATCCATTTGAGATAAAATAAAAGCCAATCCATCTATAGATTCATAGCATTTAAACCAATTTTCTTTTATCATTATGGGTAAAAAATTCTGGATTGTTGTAGGTAAAACAGAAAAGTTGTCTTGTAGTAATTTATAAAAATCAAATGTAAAGATAGCTAGTGAATCTTCCGAATAATTTTTCCAATTCTTTGCTAAAAAATGATCGTAATACATATCAATAATTACTCCTGAATAATGATTGTATCGAGGAACAAGAAGTTTTTTACTTTTTCTCCAGGTAGGATGATTATCTGTAAAAGTATCTATTGCCCTGTGCAGTATAATGCCTTGTTGTATCTTTTGCGGAAAGTTTAAATATTTTTTACCAACTACGCTATCGGCAATAAAATTACCAATCGAAATTTCTTTTTCATTTCCCGATAAAAATACATGTGCTAAGAAATTCATACAACATTTTATTTCAAAAATAGTGTTTTACTTAAAGAATTAAAAGAATAGGCAAACGAAAAGTTTTATATTTGTGAAATTAAGAAAAAACTAAAAAGATGACATTAATAAAATCTATTTCGGGAATACGCGGAACAATAGGTGGTAAAGTAGGATATAATTTAACGCCTATCGATGCAGTAAAATTCGCATCTGCATATGGAACTTTTTTGAAAAATAAAACAAACAAAGAAAATCTTACGGTAGTTATTGGAAGAGATGCTCGCATATCTGGTCCAATGATTCATAGTTTAGTAATAAATACTTTGCTAGGTTTAGGAATAGACGTTATTGATTTAGGATTATCAACTACTCCAACAGTAGAAGTAGCAGTGCCGATGGAAAATGCCGATGGAGGAATTATTCTAACTGCTTCTCACAATCCAAAACAATGGAATGCATTAAAGTTATTGAATAATAAAGGCGAGTTTTTGAGTGGAGCAGAAGGAGAAGAAATTTTAACTATTGCAGATAAAGAAGCTTTTGTTTTTGCCGAAGTAGATCGTTTAGGTACAATAACAGAGCGAAAAGATTATATGGATATTCATATTGACGAAGTTTTGAAATTAAAATTAGTTGATGTTGCAGCAATAAAAAGTAAAAATTTTAAAGTTGTTGTTGACGGAGTAAATTCATCAGGAGGAATAATTATTCCTGCATTATTAAAACGTTTAGGCGTAGAAGTAATTGAATTATACTGTGAGCCAAACGGACATTTTCCGCATAATCCAGAGCCGTTAAAAGAACATTTGCAAGATATTTGCGAATTGGTAAAGAAAGAAAAGGCTGATTTTGGTATTGTGGTAGATCCAGATGTAGATCGTTTAGCATTTATTTCTAATGATGGAGAAATGTTTGGAGAAGAATATACATTAGTTGCTGTTGCAGATTATGTATTGAGTAAAACTCCTGGTAATACAGTTTCCAATTTATCATCATCGCGAGCTTTAAGAGATGTAACTCAAAATAGAGGAGGAAGCTATCAAGCAGCGGCTGTAGGAGAAGTGAATGTTGTTGAATTGATGAAAGCTACAAATGCAATTATTGGTGGCGAAGGAAATGGAGGTATTATTTATCCAGAAATTCACTATGGTAGAGACGCACTTGTAGGTGTAGCTTTATTTCTTACAAGTTTAGCTCATCAAGCAAAATCTGTAGCAGAATTAAGAGCAAGTTTTCCTCAGTATTATATGAGTAAAAATAAAATAGAACTTACGCCAAAGTTAAATGTTGATATGATTTTAGAGTTAATTGCAGAAAACTATAAAAATCAAGAGGTATCTACAATTGATGGTGTTAAGATTGATTTTGCAGATAGTTGGGTTCATTTAAGAAAATCGAATACAGAGCCAATTATCCGTATTTATACAGAAGCGCAAACCCAAGAAGAAGCTGATGGTTTGGCCGGAAGAATGATGGAGGAATTGAGAGTTATAGCAGGAATTTAAGCTGTAAAAATAAACGAGCCTATGATAATTTCATAGGCTCGTTTATTTATGGCTAATTTTTTACTTTAATAAAAAACTTCTAAAATCCGCAAAGTTTAAAGGATGTACTCCATGGCCAACTGGATATTCTTTATATTCATGCACAATACCTAATTGGCTTAGAATAGGAGGTGTTTTTCTTGCCCATTCTACAGGAATTACCTGATCTACCGTTCCATGTGATGCAAAGAACTGTAGTTTTTCAAAATTATTGTTTTCAAATCCTTTTTTGATGATATTTGGATTGAAATATCCACTTAAAGCAACTATTTTATTTACTTTTTCAGGATAAGATAAACCAATTGCATAACTAAGAATTGCTCCTTGGCTAAATCCGACTAAATTGATGTTTTCTGAATCAATAGGATAAGTTTCTATCAACTCATCAATAAATTTTACAATCAAATCTCTTGATTCTATTGCTTGATTATCATCAGAAAATTTATTTGCATCAGCATCAAAATGAATTGCATACCAAGCATATCCGTAAGGCGGTACTTGATAAGGAGCTTGAGCAGAAACAATAAAATAATCGTCTGGTAATTCGCTTGCAAAAGAAAATAAATCTTCTTCGTTGCTACCATATCCATGCAAAAGTAAGATTAATGGATTTTTATCCTTTTTTACTTTTGGCTCTTGAATTAAATAATTGATTGATAAAGAGGTGTTCATAATTTATGCTGATAATTTTTCAAACCATTTTTGGAAATATAAACCTACTATAGGAAGAACTCTGATTTCACCTTGTAATGCGCCAATAAAGCTATAAAACCACAACACAATAAAACAAAGATAAAAAGGAACAGTAGCAAATAATGAATCGATGTTTGATACAAAATATCCAAAAACATAAAACATTAAATGTAAACCAAATGTTTGTCTGATATAAAAACCAGCAAATCTATTTTTTGGTTCAATATTCATAAAAATAGCAATTAAACATCCTAAAATAGTTAGATGTGATGCAATTGCCATATTTTTTCCCTTTTCAACTTCTTCTGCTGTAAAATGTAATAACATAATATAAATTTAAATCGATAAATTAAAAATTAAAGGTGCTTTGCTCGCCATTAATTGTTCCGTAAACTTTTCCTTTCATCGGTTGATTTAAAAAGGCTGAGTTTTTTGATTTAGAAAGAATATTTTCTTTTGTAAAAATCCAATCTCCATCTGTAGTAAACAAGGTAAGATTTGCCTTATTATCTAAATCAATTGTATTGATTGTTTGGGTAAAAATTGATTTACCAGCTGTTAGTTTTTCAACAATAACTTCTATTGGTAAAATAGTATTTAGCGCTCCAAAGGCAGATTCTAATCCAATGGTTCCATTGCTTGCTAAGTCAAATTCTAGTTTTTTATGCTCAATATCCAGCGGATTATGATCTGTAGTAATGCAATCAATAGTATTGTCTAGCACACCATCAATCAAAGCTTTTCTGGTAGCTTTATCCCTTAACGGAGGTAAAACTTTATGTCTTGTATCAAATTCATGTAAAACATCGTCAGTAAGTATTAATTGATGCACAGCCACACTACAAGTTACATTTAATCCTTTTGCTTTCGCTTCTTTGATTAAAGCTAATGATTGAGCAGATGAAACAGTTGGTATATGCATTTTACCACCAGTATATTCTAATAAAAATAAGTTGCGCGCAATTTGAAGTTCTTCTGCTAAAGCTGGAATGCCTTTTAAACCAAGTTTTGTGCTATTTATTCCTTCATTTGTTGCCCCTTTTCCTTTTATGCTGTTGTCTTGTGCAAAAGCAATTACCAAACCGTCAAAATCTTGTGCATATTGTAAAGCAATTTTAAGAACGTTGGCATTTTCAATTGCTTTTTTATAATCTCCAAAAGCAACTGCTCCAGCATTTTTCATGTCAAATAATTCGGCTAAATCAGTTCCTTCGCTTTTCATTGTCAATGCTCCGATAGGAAAAACTTCTGTTGTTTGTCCAATAGCTTTTTGTTTAATAAACGAAATTAAACTCTGATTATCGGCAATAGGAAAAGCATTTGGCTGAACGGCAACTTGAGTAAAACCACTTTTTGCAGCCACTTTTAATCCGTTTGCAATGGTTTCTCTGTCTTCATAACCTGGTTCGCCTAAACTTACAGAAGTATCAAACCATCCTGGTGATATAGCTAAATTATCTAGTGTTATTATTGTTGCGGAACTATCGTTAATGCACGGTGCAATTTGTTTAATATTTCCATTGATAATTTGAATGTCCATTGTTGTGTTGTTGAATGGACTTTTTTTGTCTATGATTTTTGCAGATTTTAAAATGACATTCATTTTATTGCTGTAGTTAAAGTTAGATATGTGTTGTTATGAATTACAAAAATACTTTATATTTTTTTGTTTTGCGAAAAACTTCTTCACGAAAGCATATAAAAAAATACATCTTTAAGAGGATGTATTTTTTTGTTTTTTTGCCATTATTTTTGAATTTTCATAGCATTCGTTTAATGCTTGATAAATTTGAAAATCGGTTGCTGTATAAATAAAACGATCTGTTTGGTTGCAATTTTTAAGCGTTTTTATAATATCTTCTTGTGAAATGTTTAGCAAACCACAAACAATTTCTCTATCATAACGCGTTTGCATTAAGGCAATCATGTTTTGATCTTCTTTTATACTTTCTATTTTTTTCAGCTCTTTGGTTTTTCCTTTAAATAGGTTGTAAACGGCGTCAACAGGGCTAAAATATGATCCAAATGCAATGTTGTAAATTGGATTTTGTTGTCTATACCAATTAAGCTCTAATTTTTCATTTAAAGCAATAAGCTTTGTGTCAACTTCTAAAACTCCAGTTAACTCATATTTCTTAATGAAAATTTCTGCCAATTGATTGGATTGTTGTGACATGTATATTTTTAATTCATTGTTAGACAACCAATCGTTTGTTACCTTAAGTTTTATAGGTAAATATCCTGGGGAAGAAAAGTGTATAGAATCATTTAGTTTAGCATCAATAGAAAATGTTCCATCTTGCTTGCTCACTGTTCCTTTTACCGTTGTAATATTAATGATGTTTACATCATCTAATGGTAAAAGAGATAATTCATTTAATATTTTACCTTTCACTTGAGTTGATTGACTCCAAGCCGAAAAGTTGATAACGAAAGCAAATAAAAAAACTGTAAAATATCTCATCATTTCTAAATATTGCTTAAAAATAATAGATATTTTACAGTTTCTAATCTTATTTGAAAAAAATTAACAGATTAGCTTCTTCTAGGACGTCTTGAGTTATTGGTATTATCTCCTTCGCTTCTTCTAGAACCTCTTTCGTTGCGAGGTGCTCTATCGTTATTTTTGTCATTTCTATCACTTCTGAAACCCCTATCTCTGTCGTTTCTGTCACCGCGATCATTTCTTTCTCTGAATCCACCTCTGTCATTTCTTTCGCCACCTCTGTCGCTTCTTTCACCGCGATCACTTCTTTCTCTGAATCCGCCTCTTTCGCTTCTTTCACCACGATCGCTTCTTTCTCTGAATCCACCGCCAGAACGACCTCCGCTTTTTCTACCTCCGTGATCTCTTCTTCCAGAATTTCTACCTCCGTCGTTGTTAGAAATTTCTACGTTTACATTACGACCTTTGTATGACTCGTTGTTTAAAATACTAATGATTTTATCTGCGTGTTCTGCGTCTGTATTAAAGAATGAGAATCCTTCTTTTACATCTACTTTAAAGATATCATCACGACCTAAATCTAATGTATCACGTAAATAATCTTTTAAGTTCATCCAGTCTAATCCGTCTTTTGCTCCTAAGTTAAGGAAGAAACGAACTGCACCATCGGTAGGAACTTCTTTTGAAGCACCACGCTCTCGGTTACCAGAAACAGATGTTAGGCTATTTGATGATTTTTGGTAGTATTCTAATAAGTGGTTAAACTCTACAGAAACTACTTTTTTGATTAATTCTTCTGTTGGTAATTCACCTAATAATTCCATAATTGAAGGTAAGAAAGTTTCAATTTCTTCGCTTACTTCAACATTTTTAATACGGTTTGCTAAGTGATATAATTGAATTTCGCAAATTTCCATTCCAGAAGGAATTGGTTTCTCTTCAAATTTCGTTTTCATGATACGCTCAATTTGAGAGATTTTACGCGATTCGCTCTTAGTAATAATTACCATAGAAACTCCAGATTTTCCAGCACGTCCTGTACGTCCACTACGGTGTGTGTACGTTTCTATTTCGTCTGGTAATTGGTAGTTTACAACGTGTGTAATATCGTCAACGTCAATTCCACGTGCTGCTACATCAGTTGCAACAAGCATTTGAATTTGTTTTCCTCTAAAAGCTTTCATTACCGCATCGCGTTGAGCTTGAGATAAGTCTCCGTGTAATGCTGCTGCGTTATAACCATCTTCGATTAATTTTTCGGCAATGGCTTGTGTGTCTCTTTTTGTTCTACAGAAAACTACAGAGAAAATGTCTGGATTAGCATCAGCTAAGCGCTTTAAAGCTAAATAACGATCTCTTGCAGAAACTAAGTAATATTCATGGCTTACATTTGTAGAACCTTGATTTTTATGACCTACCGTAATTTCTTCTGGGTTAGACATAAATTTTTTAGCAATACTTGCTACTTCTGCTGGCATTGTTGCCGAAAACAACCAAGTGCTTTTATCATCAGGTGTGTCTGATAAGATAGAAGTAATGTCTTCATAGAAGCCCATATTCAACATTTCGTCTGCCTCATCTAACACACAATATTCAATGTGTTTAATGTCAACCATACCACGATTAATCATATCTTGCATTCTACCAGGAGTAGCTACAATAATATGTGCACCGCGTTTGATTTCTCTTGCTTGCTCTGTAATACTCGCCCCACCGTATACAGCCACAGTATGAAGTCCTTTTACGTATTTAGAGTATTCTTTGATTTCATTTGCAATTTGCAAGCAAAGTTCTCTCGTTGGCGATAAAATAAGCGCCTGAGTGTGTTTTTTAGACAGGTCAATTTTCTGAATAAGCGGAAAACCAAATGCTGCGGTTTTCCCAGTCCCTGTTTGGGCTAACGCAACAATATCGGTATTTTTTTCTAATAATAAAGGAATTGCTTTTTGTTGGATCTCTGAAGGATTTTCAAATCCCATATCATTAATTGCAGACAATAGCAATTCGTTTAGACCTAATAGTTCGAAATTGTTCATATAAATTTATAAAATAGCTACAAATGTAGTGCTTATATTTTACAAAAAATGAATTTGATACATTAAAAAAAATATAAAAATAAATTATTTCAATATATCGGTGCTTTTTCGTAAGTATTGGCTGGTTTGTGAGTTGGCTTTTTACGAAATGTTTAATTTCTTTAGATTTTGGTGTTTGGTACCTATTCTGTTGCTAAAGTATGAAAATTATAAAATTGTACGATAATTTTATTGACCTGAAATCGTTTTTATAATTTCCATCTGTAAATAACGTAAACTTTAATAAATGTATGGCATTTGAGACTCTCTAAATTGTATTGTATTATGCATTAGTTTTTTTTAGTATTTTTATAATGAAAAAATAGACAGTGAAGAAAGAATGAAAAAATACTTAACATTATTATTTTTAGTTTGCATTTTTGGAAGTTGTAAAAAAACAGAAGTTATAAAACAGTCATTTCCATTGACAGGAGTTGTTGATGATTTTTACGTTTTTCAGCATGAAATTAAGCAAAACGATGATAAACTTTATGTAGTTAATTTTTGGGCAACTTGGTGTGTGCCTTGTGTGGAAGAATTGCCAGATTTTGTAAAATTGTATAACGAATATAAAAAGGATATTGATTTTGAAATGGTTTTGGTAAGTTTGGATCGTGCAAGTGATTTAGAAACAAAAGTAGAACCATTTGTGCAAAAACATAATATAACTCCACCTGTTTTTATTTTATCTGATGTAAAAAGAATGAATGAGTGGATTCCTGCTATTAATACTCATTGGAGTGGAGCTATACCTGCTACGGCAATTTATAAAAATGGAAAACAATTGTTTTTTAAAGAAGGAACAATGAGTTATGAGGAATTAAAAAAAGTGATAAATAAATAAGTACATTATGATTAAAAAAATTAGTTTTTTGCTATTGGCAAGTTTAATTTTTATGGCTTGTAAAAAAGAGAAAGGTCAAATTCAGACGATTGATCCGGTTGAAGAAGTAATTGAACCGATAACCGATTTTAAAAATGAAAATGGTTATCAAATAGGTAATATTGCTGCCGATTTTAGCTTGTTGGGCACAGATGGAAAAATGCACAGTTTAGAACAATATAAAAATGCTAAAGGTGCAATTGTAATTTTTACGTGTAATCACTGTCCATATTCAAAAGCATATGAAGATAGAATTGTTGCCTTGGATAATAAATATAATTCTCTAGGATTTCCAGTAATTGCAATTAATCCGAATGATCCGGCTGTACAACCTGAAGACAGTATGGAGGAAATGATTATTAGAGCAAAAGAAAAGAATTTTCCGTTTCCTTATCTAATTGACGAAGGCCAAAAAGTATATCCAAAATATGGAGCTACAAAAACACCACACGTATTTGTCTTGAAAAATGAAGATAAAGGATTTACTGTACAATATATAGGTGCTATTGATGATAATTATGAAGATACAAACAATGTTACTCAGAAATATGTAGAACAAGCTGTAGATGCTTTATTAAATAATAAACCTGTAGAAACTAAAAAAACAGTAGCAATTGGCTGCTCTATAAAAACTAAAAAATAACTAGATAATAAATGAAAGAAAATACTCTATTTTCATTTCATGTTGTTATAAAGTAATTTTTGGTAAAACTATAAATCTGCTTAAAAATTTTTAAGCAGATTTTATAAAATATTATTCTTCAAAAGAACCACCTGGTTCCCATAATTGAATTTTATTGCCTTCCATATCTAAAATATGTGCAAATTTTCCGTACGGATACGTTACAATTTCGTCCAATACTGTAACGCCTTCTTGTTTTAGTTGTTCAATTAA
>JASLED010000015.1 GCA_030151255.1 Flavobacterium sp. | reverse complement strand
TTTTTTTCTTTCAATTGAAAAAATAATATTGTTAAAATTGGAACAAAAAGGATTATATTTGAAATTAGAAGTAAGCGTTCTTTGTGAGATTGCGTGACGTGCGAGCTGAAAGTTGAGTAGATATGGATAAGTGTAGATCCGCTGGCAGAGCAAACTATGGAGCCGTATGCTTATGTGGGTAACAACCCTATTATGTTCGTTGATCCAACGGGGATGAGTGCAGCTCCTATTTATGATCCTGATGCGAATTTTTTAGGGACAGATAATGAAGGTTTACAAGGGAAAGCTATTGTAATGAATAAAGAAAACTTCACGCAAGGTATGTCCCACAAGGAGGCATTAAGTCATAATTTGGGAGCAAAAGGATTAAAAGAATGAGGTCGAGATAAATTACTTTCACATATAGAAGGTTTGAAAAATAGACCTGATTGGGATGGAGTTGTAACCCGAAGTGAAGGAATTGATTGGGCAAAAGCTCACCCTAATACTTTACCCAATAATATAACTCTGGATAACTCACTTTATTTAGATGCTTCTAAATTGAATTTTGGAAAATTAAGTGTCAAAAACATTGGACTTAGAGAAGGGCAAAAAGGGAACGTTAATTTGTTCGATTTTGTTGATTGGTTCAGCAGTTCTTCAAGAGATGCAACTTACGCTTTAGGAAACACACAAATGCAATTGTTAGACTCAAGATCTGGGGCTGTTAAACTATTCTATGATGATTATGATTGGGATTATCATAATTTCCCAGCGGCTCGTAGAAATAGTGGTTTCTTACCAGAGAGTAAAAGGGATAAGTTGATTTATTTTGAAAGAGAACGAACTGGTATTAATGATTCCCACGGATTTAGAGTTTTTATTTATGGAACAGGTAAAATTAAAACGAAATAACAATGAAAAAACTAACAATCATTTTTTTTATTATTTCTTTTATTCAATCTTGTGTTTTTATCCGTACGGACAATAGTATAGATTTAGGAAATAATTATAGATTTATTCAGGATACTCCACAAACAATTATATATCATAATGATGATGAGTATATAGGTTCTGGAATTGAAATAGTTCCGCCAATTGTCTTAGAATATGAATTCAATGACCGATATATTATTGCTAAATCACAAGAGGTAGATGAAATTACAGGAAGAAAAAAAGATAAACTTAATAAATATTGGATAATAGATAAAAAAATGAAAGGTAATTCAATAAATCCAATGGACTCTATCAGTTTCTATGAAACTTTGAAAACAAAAAATATCGGAATTGATTTACCCGATCGCTCGGATTTGCATTCAGAGTGCCATTAAAAACTAAAAACGCCAAGCTGTAAGCCTGGCGTTTTTAGTTTATAGAATAGATTGTATTTTTATTTTAGCGATAAAATGGAAAAAATAGTCAAATTGATCACCTACTTCCAGTGTAAATTAACCATTGGTTTCGGATGAAACTGACCATCGGATTCTGTAGGCTTCCTTTTTTAGGTGTTGGATATAATTTTGTTTGTAAGTTGTTATTCTTATTTCTGTACAGTTTTTCTCTAAATCATGAAAATGGAATCCGTCAATACGTTTCAATCCTACAAATTGATTCATTTTGTGAAAGCCAAATAATATGCCTTCATCAGGAGAATGTTGATCAAAAAATTCACCATCTAAGGTAAATGCAGTTTCAGGAGCATTCCAAGAACTTGTAACCATATAATATTTGCCCTGCATTAAACCTCCTGTACCGTAATTAATATCAGGATTTGATCTTGTTCGGCCATCGCTAGCATAAATTCCGTTGTTATGGCCAGCCGTAAAAACTTGGTCAATGTATTGCTTTAATTTATATGGCACTTGAAACCACCATATTGGAGTGTGATATATAATGATATCAGCCCATTTAAAATGTTCAACTTCTTGCTCAGGTACATATTTGTCATTAATATTGGTTGAGCGTACAGAATAGCCTAAATCAATTAAGGTTTGCTGGGTCCAATAAGTTAAAGTATTATTGAATAAACCGCCTGAATGAGCAAAAGTTTGCCCTCCATTTATGATATATACATTTTTCATTTTTGTTATTTTTATTTATGATACAAATTTCAAATAGATTTATGTATTATAAAAATAAGTTGAATAATAGCAATGTATTATAATTATGATAGTTTAAGGTGAAATGTATTTATTAAAAATTGTAATTTTGTATTGTAAAATTAAGTAGATATGCGCTGGAATTTAGAATGGGTTCGAACTTTTAAGGCAATTTATGAAACAGGAACATTGTCTGCTGCTGCTCAGGAATTATTTATTTCTCAGCCAGGAGTTAGCTTACATCTCAATTCGTTAGAAGCTTATACTGGTTATAAACTGTTTGATCGATCTCCGAGGAAAATGGTTCCTACAGAAAAGGGAAAAATATTGTATAATTGTATTGTAGATCCATTGAATAAAATGGAAACTGCAGAACAACATTTTCATAAACGCTCACAAGAAGAACGAACTACAATTAGTGTAGGAATGTGTTTTGAAACATTTCAATATACATTAGAAGAACATATTGCACAGTTGCCTTTTAATTTAATTATTAAGTTTGGCGATTATCCGAAAATGCAACAAGATTTAGATAATGGCTTGTTAGATTTAATTATTACACCTCAAAAAGGAAATCAGCCTAATTTAGAGTATAAACCTTTTTCCAAAGAACGCTTGATTTTAATTGCTGGAAGTAAAACGGATACAGCAAAATTAGAACAATTGTTAGCAATCAAAGATATAACCGAAGCTTCAAACTTATTAAAACAACAATTGTGGTATAGTACAGCAGCAGATATGGAGCATTTAAAGAATTTTTGGGTAACTCATTTTATGCAACATCCAGATTTTAGTCCAAATTTTATTGTGCCAAATATTAGTTCAATCATTCGTTGTTTAAGCAATGGAGTAGGGTATGCTATAGTGCCCGATTTTTTATGCAAGGAAAATATTGCCACAGGAGAGATAAAGCAAGTTTGGGAAGGAGTAAAACCGCTAGAAAATACGCTTTATTTTGGTTCAAGAAAAAAAACAATGTATTTGGAAGAAATTACTCAATTGGAAAATTTGCTTAAAAGAAAGTGGAATTTGTAATTTCAGACGTGTTTTTTAAAGTTTGTTTGTGCTAAAAAAGGGCAAACAAAAATTATTTTAATATACAACACAATAAAATCTTTATTGTTGCGTTATTTATTTTCATTTTGAATTACGTAATTTAACCTTACCTTAACATGTTTGCGTAATCCTAAAAGTTACATTTGTTTTTGTCCCTAAAATTATCTAATTACATTATTTACCTATAACAAGATGTATAGTAGCATTTTACATACAAAAACGAATTATGTTTTCTTTATTCTGGTGTTTGTTTTGTTTTCTTGCCAAAAGAAGTTTGAACCAAATGACTATACGGCTTATTTTTCAGGAGAAATTCAAAATCCAACTTGCAATTTTTTATTGTTTTATAAGGATAACACCTTATTAGATACAATATTTCTAGATGATAATAATAGTTTTTCTATCAAATTTGATTCATTAACTCCTGGAATGTATATCTATAAGATGAATCCAGAAATTCAATATGTCTATTTTGATAAAAACGATAGTTTAAATCTTCGTTTAAATTCAAATGATTTTGATCATTCAATCATATATTCTGGTCGAGGTGCTGAAAAAAACAACTTTTTAATGAGCCTTACTGTAAAGAATTTGATGGATGAGAATAATATATTGGAAAATTATGATTTAGGCGTAAATCAGTTTTTGCGCTTAATTGATTCAACACAAGCTGCTAGAACAACCTATTATTTAAAAAGCAAAGCAATAATAAATTGGAATCCTGAATTTGATATGTATGCAAAATCTAAATTAGATTTGCATTTTTATGGTCAAAAAGAAATTTATCCAATAGCACATTTTATTCGTACCAACGAAGATGTTAGAAGTCAATTACCCAACGATTATTACTCGTTTAGGCAACGAATAGATTTCAATAACGAAAAAATGATTCGTTATTCTTCGTTTACAAGATATTTGTCAATTATGCTAAACTCAATAAGCGATGAGTCCGATATTGCTTTTGATAGTAATTCTAGATTAGATAAAGTACTTATAAAATTAAATACAGTAGATACGTTAATTAAAAATCAACGTTTAAAAAACACTATATTAAATAATGTAGCGCTTATTTATTTATTGGAAGATCAAAGTTTGAATAATAACGATCGTTTTTTTGAAGAATATTTTAAATTATCTACAGACAGTATTCAACAACAAGATATTTTAAAGATACAATCAGCTATCCAAAACCTTAAAAATGCTAAGCGTTTGCCAGATGTAAAGCTTGTAAATACACAAGGAAATGATGTTAATTTAAACGCTTTGGTAAATAAAAAAACATTGCTTTTTGTTTGGACTAAGAACGGAATGCCTTATACAAATGCAAGCCATAATAAAGCATTAAAATTGTTAGAAGCAAATCCAAATCTTCAAATTATATCTATTTGTATTGATGGAGATCATGAAGACTGGGTTTCATTAGTAGAGCAGTATCAACATCCAAATTTAATAAAGTTGAGAAGCACTAATTTTAACGATATGAGAGATAAATGGGTGATTACCAAAATTCAGCGAAGCTTGCTACTAAATGCAGACGGAACAATCAACCAAGCATTTGTAAGTATTTTTGATAAAAATTTAGAAATATAAAAAAAACCCTAAGTGTTAACTTAGGGTTTTTTTTATATCATAGATTTGAAATGCAGTATTTTACTCAAAAACATTTTTGCCATTTGTTCTGCTCTCCATTTTGCTTCGTCTGCTTTTGGTCCAACAAAAAGTTCATCAACAGTTGAGTTAAAAAGTGTTTTCCAACGATCAAAATGTTGAGCATCTACCGGTAATTGAGCATGTGGTGGAAAAGGCCTGCCAGAATAAGTGTGCTCTTCTAACAGAACGGTTTGCCAAAATTGATACATTTTTTCTAAATGATAATCCCATTTTCCTTCAAGCTTTTTATTGAAAATAGGTCCAATCAAATCATCTTTAGCTACTCTATCGTAAAATGTATTTACCAATTGATTTATATCATGTAAGGTAGTAATATCGGTCATTTTCTTAATTATTTGAATGATTCTCGCGTTGTTTACAGTTAAAATATTTATCTTCGTTCTATGACTACAATAACAATTTTAGGCTCTGGAAAAGTAGCATATCATCTAATATTAAATTTATTAGATTGTGCTGATTTACGCATAAAACAAATATACGCAAGAAATATAGATTCGTTGGTTTCTATAGCTCCTAAAAATACTTTGGTAAACAATATTGATTTATTAGAACCTGCTGATATTTTTATTATTGCAGTGAGCGATAATGCGATTGAAGCTGTATCAGAGCAGATTAAAATTCCAAATCAATTAGTTGTACATACTTCAGGTACAATGCCTTTGTCTATTTTAAAAAATAATAGGCGAGGTGTAATGTATATGCTGCAATCTTTTTCTAAAGAAAAAGAATTAAGCTTTGCAGAAATTCCTTTTTGTATAGAAGCTGATAATTTGGAAGATTTTGCTATTATTGAAAACATAGCATTAAATTTCTCAGAAAGAGTTTATAAAATATCATCCGAACAACGAAAAGTAATACATTTGGCAGCCGTATTTGTAAATAATTTTGCCAATCATTTATTTGCTTTGGGGGAAGATATTTGCAAACAATACCAAATTCCTTTCGAAATTTTAAAGCCATTAATATTAGAAACTGCTAATAAAGTAATGACACTGTCGCCACGAGAAGCACAAACTGGACCAGCCTCAAGAGGAGATCAAAATACAATAAATAAGCATTTAGAAATACTAAATGACGAAAATTTAAAAGAAATATATCAAATAATTACTAATTCAATACAGAAAAATAATGTCAAAACACTTTAAAGAAATCATGAATGACATTACAACGTTTATCTTCGATGTAGATGGCGTTTTAACAGATGGAAAAGTTCATGTTACCAATGAAGGAAATATGTTAAGAATAATGAGTATAAAGGATGGTTATGCTCTAAAAGCTGCTTTAGAAAATGGGTATAACGTTTGTATTATTTCTGGAGGAAGCAACGATGGTGTAAAAATCAGATTGAACAATTTAGGCATAAAAGACATTCATTTAGGGGTAAGTGATAAGGTAAAAGTATATGAAAAATATATTGCAGATAATAATATAGATGCATCAACTGTACTGTATATGGGAGATGATATTCCTGATTATCATGTAATGCAAAAAGTGGCTTTGCCAACAGCACCGCAAGATGCTTCGCCAGAAATTAAAGGAATTGCAAAATATATTTCTCATAAAAACGGAGGCGAAGGTGCTGTAAGAGAAGTGATAGAGCAAGTAATGAAAACGCAACAAAAATGGTTTCAACATTTTGATGCTAAATACGATTAATTGATTATGCCTTATCAAGTACTTAAAAATTACACTTTAGTTTTAGGCTCAAAATCGCCAAGACGTCAACAATTTTTTAAAGATCTAGGTTTGGATTATATTATCAGAACCTCAGACATTGACGAAGTATATCCATTGCATTATAAACGCGAGGAAATAACAGATTATATTGCTGAATTAAAAGCAAATTCGCTTGAAATTTTAAATGATAACGAAATTTTAATTACAAGCGATACAACTGTTTGGAATAATAACGAATCATTAGGAAAACCTGCTGATAGAAATGAAGCCTTTGAAATGCTGAAAAGCTTATCAAATAAAGCTCATGAAGTAATTACTTCTATTTGTTTAAGATCAAACAAAAAGCAAATCATCTGTAATGCAGTTACAAAAGTATATTTTAAAGAATTAACCGATGAAATGATTTATTATTACATCGATAATTACAAACCTTTTGACAAAGCAGGTGCCTACGGAATCCAAGAATGGATTGGCTTAGTTGGAATTGAAAGAATAGAAGGTTCATATACCAATATTGTTGGCTTGCCTACTACTTTATTGATGGAAGAACTTATTAATTTTAGTAAAGAATAAAACGATGGATATTTATTTCTTTAATATTGTTATAAGTATAATAGCATTATTGGTTTACTTTATTGCAAAACAAGTTATTGCAATAATTATCAAATCTTTTTCAAAAAAATCAGATTTAAAAGAAGGTCGTACCAAAATTGTTATTCGCTATTTTAACTTATTGCTATTAGTCCTTTTTTTTGTATTTATTTTTACGGTTTGGGGAGTACAAAAAGACAATATAATGCTTACATTAACTTCAGTTTTTACTGTAATTGGAGTTGCTATGTTTGCACAATGGTCGTTACTTAGTAATATTACAGCCGGAATTTTGTTGTTTTTTTCTTTTCCTTTTAGAGTAGGAGATATTATTAGAATACAAGATAAAGATTTTCCAAACGAAGCCAAAATAATTGATATCAAAGCTTTTTATGTATTACTTACCACAAAAGAAGGTGAGTTAATTTCATATCCCAATAATTTATTGCTCCAAAAAGGAATTGTTATACTGAATAAAAATTTCTTTGATCAAGATAAAATTAATGAATAAGCATTAAGTTAAGATCGTTAAACTCAACTAAAAGGTAAGAATGTAAAGTGTAATAACTTTTATTTTTACCTTTTTTATTTTTTATAATTCTAATTCATCACTAATGCCTGGCAAAACATAAAAAATCAATAATAAAAATCAAATTACATTGTAAATCATAAACAATTAACACTTATTTTTGTGATAATATATTAATTATATTTAATTTTTGGTTGTTTTTTTAATTATTGTACAATATGTGCTTAAATTAGCAGTATATTAGTAATTTAAAAATATATTTTATGAAAAAGATTGTTTTAAGTTTAGTTGGAATTTTAGCATTTGCAACTACGGGTATTGCACAAGATCGTACTTTTAAATTTGGAGTGAAGGCCGGAGTCAATCTGTCTGATGCCAATTTAGAAAAGTCAAAGAGTTTTGAAAATGTTAAAAGCCAAAATTTAACTGGTTTTCATGTAGGAGCAGTTGCGGAAATTTTCTTGTCCGAAAAATTTTCGATTCAACCAGAAGTGATGTATTCTGCACAAGGAAATAGTATTAAGGCAGTTATTGATGAAACTAAAGTAGATTTCAAAAATAAAATAGATTACTTAACCGTTCCTGTAATGCTGAAATATTATGTATTAGGTGGGTTAAACCTAAATGCAGGTCCACAAGTTGGTTTCAATGTAAAATCAACTTCTGGAGGAGTAGATTCATCTGATAGTTTAAATACTCTTGATTTTGGTTTAAATTTTGGTGTTGGTTATGAAAGTCCTATTGGATTATTTGTAGATGCAAGATATAATCTTGGTTTAACAGATGTGTCAAAAGATAGTTTTAAAAGCAAAGAGGATTTTTCAGGAATAGGAATTTCTAAAAATAGAGTAATCCAGTTTTCAGTAGGATTTAAATTCTAATATTATTAGTATCTTTAATCTCTAATCCATTTGCTATGCAGTTGAAAAAGTCTATTTTATTATATTTTTGTATCTTTTTTACTACTCAGGTAATAAGTCAAATTCCAAAAGACTCTATTCTCAACGTCACTTGGATATTAGCAGAAACTCAAAATACTTTTCCTATTCAAAGAAAGGTAACTTTTCATATTGATATGTATCACCAAGAAATTAAAGGATTTACAGGATGTAATGAATTCTTATTACCTATTAGCAGGGTGAAAAATAAAAAAAAATATGTAGAAATTACCACTGATGAAGTTGTTACAACAAGTAACCAATGTACAAAAGCTGTGAATTTTTTTGAAAAAGAATTGATAAGTTCAATTTCTAATCAAAAATTGAAATTGAAATCGGAAAAAGATAAAATAGTTTTGAGTATTAATAATGAAAAACGATATATTTTTTCTATTCATTCTCAAAATCCATTATTAAATACTATTCAGGAATATACTTGGAAATTAATTGAGTTAGATGGAAATGATGCGCAGGTTTATCATCCTTATTTAGAGTTTGATTTTGGTACAAATACAGTAAGAGGATATACAGGATGTAATTATTTTTCAGGACAAGTTGCCGTAAATACTAATTTAAATAAAATTAGTTTTACCAATATTAAAGTAAAAACTTGTGAATGTAATACAAGTAAAAGAAGGAAAACGGAAGAAACTTTTATTACATTAATAGAAAACGGAACTTTTTCATTTGATTTTACCGACAAAAGACTAACTTTATACAAAGATAATCAGTCAATTATGACTTTAGGTTTAATTCCAAATCAATATTTGAAAATCGCTTCAAACTAATTTTTTTGTAACTTTTCTTACATATTATTCCAGAAATAAAATTGTATTTTAGCCTTATCTAAAACAACAATTTTATGAAAGCTCTAATTTTTAACGGTTCATTAGATATAGAATCTTTTAGAACATCAAGACGTATAGGTCAGTATTACACTGATCAATTTACTAAAGCTGGCATAGAAGTAGAACAAGTTCATCTTTCCGATTATCAAATACCAATTTTTCAAGCAAAAGATATGAATAATCCATCTGATGATGTAATCCGTTTTGTAAATGCTTTTCGTTCAGCAGATGTACATATTTGGCTTACTCCATTATATCATGGTGGAATTACAGGAGTTATGAAAAATGCTATTGATTGGCTAGAGCTAACAGCAAAAGATACTCCGGCTTATTTAACTAATAAAGTAATAGGATTTACTTGTTGGGCAGGTGGAAATCAGGCTATGCAAGGTATTCAATCACTAGATCATATTGCTAAGGCACTTCGTGCTTGGTCTTTGCCTTACTCACTTCCTATAAGCAGCTTAGATTTATATGTAGATAATGAAATAAATAAAGATTATCAACAAAAAATGAACCTACTTACTCAGCTTTTAATAGAAGGGAAAAAGTAATTTATTAAGTATGTAGATTGTAGTTTTTTAAGGTATCGGCTTTTACAACTCTAAAAAATAAAAGTGGTTAAATACGTATTTAACCACTTTTATTTTTTTATTTATTGTCTACATAACTTTGCAAATAGGAGAACTTATGTGTTAGTTTACCATTGTTAGTAATAGTTGCACGTTCTAGTATTCCGTCTGCATCATTATTAAATAAGGCCGGAAGTACGTTTTCTAAAAATATATCTCCAAATCCTTCGCTTGCATCTTTGGGTAGTTCGCATGGTAGGTTGTCTATAGACATTACTGTAATTGCAGCAGGATGATCAAATTCAACTTCTCTATTTTCCTTAGGATAATATCCGTATAAAGGATCTGCAATAGTTGAAGTACGCAAAGTACAATCAATTGGGCCGTGATCTACATCGCAAGAAACATCTCCAACTACTTTTATGCTATTGTCATTTGCCAATAACATTTCTTGAGTTAAAATTTTTGGTGAACCATGTTTGTGAAAATGCCCTGTAATTAATACATCTGCTACTTTAGAAAAACGTTCGAAATTAGAAGTATATTCCTCTGGATGAGCATAAAAATCTGCTTTGGTAGCTTCATTACCATCAATTCTTTGGTAATAATCCATAACTTCAATTTGTGTATAAACAGGCAAATCGTATTTTTGAGTCAAGAAATGATCGATAGAAACTTTTTTTACTTTCATTCCTTCTAAAATTTCCATAATTCCTTTGGCAACTTTTCCGTTTCCTGTAACTACAATTTTTATAGGAGGGAAGAATTGTTTTTTTAATTTTTGAATTAAATCTTCTTTATGCAACATAGTTTCTGCTTTAGGAAGAGTAAATAAGTCATATTTCAATCCAAAAGCTCTCATTGTATTATAAGCTCCAACTATTCCTGCGTATCGACCAAATCCAATTAACCTCTTTCCGTTTTGATCTACTAAAGTTTCATGATCAATTAAACGGATATTTTTTGCTAAACAAGCTTGCAACAATTTTCTATTATATTCTTGTTCTTTGATTGTATGAGAAAAGAAAAAATAAGTTTTATTTGGAATTAGATTATCAATAGGTACTTCTTTAACTCCTATAAGCACTTCTGCATCGTTAATGTTTTGGCTTACTGTTATATTTTTATCAGTATATAATTGATCAGCAAAAATTCTGATGTCGGATGGCTCAACAATTACTTCTAAGTTATCGTATTTTTTTAAAGCTTTTATAACATGGTCAGGAGTAAGAACAACTCTTCTATCAGGAGGAGATTTTCTTTCCTTTATTAGTCCAATTTTCATAATGTAAAGTAAATTTAGTTTTTTGAATTAGTTTGAGGTTATTGCAAATATAATTTTTTTTAGCTGTTGAGGCAAAAAACTTCTTCTTTTGTAATAAAAATACTTGGAATAAAGTTTAATAAAAATTACTTTTGTAGCCTTATTACAGACGTAATGACAATTTGGGGTCGATCGGTTTTGACAGCAAGTGGAATTAGTTAGTAAGCACGCCGAGCGTTGTTGAGATAGCTCGTAAATATCATCCAACAGACTTTTTAAACGGCGAAAATAACTACGCTTTAGCTGCTTAATCTGAATTATAGTAAGATTGCCTTTAGTTCTCACTAGGTGAGAAAGCTAAATTCTCCTCAAGAGCCTTGGTTTGTGGCGATTGATTAAGGGGAACTGAAAAATAAACCTAGAATCAGGAGTGCTTCGTAAATGATTCGAAATTTTAGAAGCTAAGTTGTAAGTGGCTGTTTTTTGCCAAGCTTGCAATCGAAAATTAAATAAGAAACTAAGCGTGTAGAAAGCTTTCAGATTGCTTGTTTGGACCCGAGTTCGATTCTCGGCGACTCCACGGAATAAAAACCCTAACACCTTAAAATCAGGTTGTTAGGGTTTTTTAATATCTTAATTTGTACGGAAAATGTACGGAATGATAAATTAGCACTATTTTTAGTCTGAGTTTTACCATACTTATATAAGTGAAAAATAGCCTAATTAACTCATACTGATTGAAAGGTTGTAATTTAAGTTAGTTATTCTTTAAAAGCTGATACTTTTACTTTAATTATCTTTCTAAGGTATACATTAATCTGAAAAAAAATATTACTCAAAAATAAATAAAATTATCTAATTATTAATTTGCTAATCACAGATTAATAATTTACTAATCTAATTAAAGCCTAGGGGGATAACCCCGCTCTTTATTTTAACCCCCAATCTGTTTTAGGTTGTCATTTTATAAGGTGTAGATTCCGGAGAAAGTGACCATGTTATTCCGGTGGAAAGTGACCACCTAAAATCAAGTCAAAAACATGTTTTATATTTCAGTTAAAAATACAAAAAATAAGTATAGTTATTTAATAGAGTTTTGTTGAATTTTTGCT
>JASLED010000090.1 GCA_030151255.1 Flavobacterium sp. | reverse complement strand
TTTTTAAATAGTTATTTCGTATATTTGACATAGATATTGGTTTGTTTGGCGACATCAAGATACTGAATTTCAGTATCTTGACCAATATCTATCGTAATAATATTCCTCTTTTTTTTCTCAATTCATTTCACCCAACGGGTTTTAATTACTAATATTTTCCTAATAGTAGTGTGATAATAAAAAATTGAAAAACTGTGAAAGATCAAACGTTTCGTTTTGTTGTCTGATAACATGAATATCTTCGCCATAATAGCGTAGCTTATTGTTAAATATGTCTGTTTCTTTCATAACTCATCTTTTAAAATAATTAAATGCCATACTAAAGTTTTAATTGATTGTTATTAATGGATAAACTTTTTTTTCTTTTATAAGATAAACTTCATTGAGTCCGTGCTTTGATTTCAATTTTAACGTGAATGATTCATTTTTAAAATTAGGTGACTTATTATATCGAAGTGAATCAATATTTTTTTTTCCATCGTTCATATATCTAAACAAATCAATTTGATATGGATTTTCCTTATCAACTTTTTTTACTAGGTACGAATTATGATTTTTATTTTTTAAAATAAAAATCAACCTTGATACTGTTTCCGGTTCCCCATGAATACGCGGTGGACCATTAAAGTCAAATGACATATGCCTCGTCATATATTTACTGGAAAAATAAGCATTACTAATTTTATGTTTTTCATTTGTGAGCAATAGATAACTAGAAACAAAAAAATCTTTTCTCTCAATATTTTTTTGTTTTATCAAATGGTTTTCCCAATAGTTATTTTTAAATGCATTATTTGATTTGTCTGATTGAATAATTATATTTAATTTTTCTTCTCCTTCATCTGTAGATACAACACTATTCATTTCTAATATAGAAAAGTCTAGCTTTGTGTTTGGATCTATATTACTCGCAAAAAGAACTGTTTTACTTTCATCTTCATTTAATTCTAAAAAACTCATCCAATACTTTTTATTTAGCCATATATTTGGAATTTGAGTATTGATTGTACTTTTATAAACAGGTACATTTTGTTTTAAAATTATACCATTTAACCATATCTCAGAAATTGTATTTTCTTTACCATAAAAATATTCTACTTTGTTTTTAATTGGCACTTTCAACAATTTACCTCTTAGTGAATTCCAATCATTTTCTTTGGATAAAAATTCTACTTTCACTAACATTTTTTTTTCTTTTGTATAAGTATATTTTGCTAAAGAAGTAAGGCTATCAGTCATTTGCAATAGCTTCTCAACAACAAAATTTCCTTCTTCTTTCTTGTACCTGTATAGATATTCTTCCCTTTCTACAACATTCCAATTAATAGCACTATACATTTCTTGCCCAGATTTAACTTCTCTCTCTAGAAAACCAGTTTTTTTATTAAAAAAAAACTCATGTTGTACATAATTCGCCGAATCTATTAAGTTATTATACAAATGATAAGTGATTTTTTTTACTCCTTTCGGGGCTTTAAAACTATTGTAGTTACGATAATTAAAGATTTGAAGGTTTTTTTCTAACTCAAACTGACCCTTATCTGAATAATTAAAAACTGAAAAAAAAGGAATTTCTTCTCTCTCATAAAAATTCACTTTTTTTGAAGGAGGTAATACAATATAATTAGCAAAGACGTTCCTCATTCCATATAGATTATCTGCACGCGTATATAGCCATCGGGTATAAGGAAAATCGATATTACTATGTTGATAAGGAGGAAGCTGTGCCCATGAAATAGTACATAGATTAAAAAACAGAAGTAGATAAATTAGATTACACCATTTCATGATAGTTTTTTTGAAGTTATTTTATGAAACACCAAACTAATCAAACTTAATATTATTTTATAATAAATACAAAAATTAAAAACTATCTGTATTAAAAATTACCATAATATTTTTTATTTATAAATAAAATGAAATTTTTAATAAATAAAATATAATAACAAGCAATAATGTTAATGAAATCACAATTTAAAATAGACATAAAACACCAATAATCGTAATAAATGCTTTATTATTAATTTTAAATAACAATAAATCAAGTATTTATTGTTATTTTTGAACTTATAAATATATTAATTATGCGTAAAAAGTTAATTTTAATAAAGTCAACATTGTTATTAGTAATTGTATTAATAACGGCTTGTTCTTCTGACAACGAAGTAATAAAACCAAATCCTAATCCTAATCCTGATAAACCAGAGACAGAAACAAAACTTATTCTTAAAGCTACCCCAAATGAAATCATTGATGGCGAAACTATTGTTTTCACAGTATATGCTGATGATGAAGAGATAAAAAATGCAGAAATTTTTGTTGATAATAACAAAATAACCGGAACTTCACATCTATTTGAAGAGCCAGGTGATTTTACAATTATCGCTAAAAAAGAAGGATATATTGATAGTGATATTGTAAAAGTTAAGGTGAATCCTTACGTACCTAAATATGATATTTATTTAACAGGGTCAATTTATCAAAGAAAGCAAAGCAGAGGTTATTATTGGCATAATTCAGAAATCAAGCAACTCGATCCAGGTTACGACGGAACTGTTACGGCTAATTCTGTTTTTGCCGTGGAAAATGATATTTATGTAGCAGGTGTTATACGAAATGGCTCTTATAGCATGGGAAAATATTGGAAAAACAGTATAGGTTATGAATTAACTATTCCAGGAGGAATATCTTCTGAAGCAGAAAGTATCTTTGTAAAAGGAAATGATGTTTATGTTGCAGGAAGAGCAGCCGACAATAAAACTAAAA
>JASLED010000083.1 GCA_030151255.1 Flavobacterium sp. | reverse complement strand
ATCATCCAAATTTATTTTTTAAAAATATTTCTGAATCTTTTTTATAAGTTTCTCTCTGCTTTCTATGAACGTTTACTGCTGTAATGCGGATGCAAAAGTAGTACCTTTTCAATCAATTCCAAACTTTATACATCCTTTTTTTAGAAAAAAATCTAAATATCAATATAAGTAATTAATATACAAACAATTAAATACATTAAAAAAGAGGGATGTATCTGTACAGATATTCCCTCTTCTTGAAACTAAATCACTTTAAACTTTTATTTCTATTTACTCATAAGCTTTATTTGGTTTAAATATTTAATTTTAAAAATCACCTAGATTAATAATTAACCTGAATCCATCCAGTTTTTAATCCGCTTCTTGCTACAAGTACATAATAATAAGTACCTGAAGGTAATTGTTTGTTCTTTTTATCTTGTCCGTGCCATTGATTTGTATACTCTCCTTCGTAATCATATACCAATGACCCTAATCTGTTATAAATTTTTATACTTGAAACTCCATTACTTGATAGATCAAAAGTATCATTATAACCATCTCCGTTTGGTGAAATTCCTTTTGGAATAGGACAATCTTCATAAGTAATTGTAAAACTACTTTCATCGTAGCATAACTTATCTTCACTTTCTTTGTAAATATAAATCGTTTGATTATCTAAAATCATCTGGCCTTCTGCTAACTGAAATCCATTTCCTCCAGATTCTGTAAAATATTTATTTCCATTAGATAATTTTTCTAAGATATGAACATCACAATCATAAACTTTATCTTCTAATACATCAGCTACAACTTGTTCTGTAATAGAAATTGTAAACGAAGTTTCTTCATAACAACCATTTCCATTATTTTGTAAAACATACAATGTATGTACACCAGGAGTTGTTATCTCTTGTCCTGCAAAAAACTGTTTACCTGTTGCACCTGCTCCTGTATAATAAGCTAAATTATTTGCTAATTCTGGAAGTACATAAGTTGCACAAACTTTTACATCTTTGGGCTTACTTGGTTTTCCACCTTCTTCAGCAATAATATCTACTGTAAATATATCTGAACAACCTGTAATTGTATCTTGAATAAAAATATAGTGCGTTTGCTTTTCATTACTAGAAACAATTGTATGAGCATTACTATTTACAATTGCATTATTAGCCGCAACTGCATCTTCATAAGTATTATAATACGTTACCTCATATCTAGTTCTATCTATTCCAGCAAACATTACAGCTTCAGTCTGAGTTAAATCAACTACAATTTTATTCAAATTGAATCTACAATAGCTAATTGGTTTAGATGGTTTAATAATTTCCTTCAATGGAACAAACATTTCTACCAAAACTTCCCCAATAACTTCACAATTAATAGCTGTATAATTTGCTACAACTTTATATTTACCTTCTTCAGTAACTTCCAAATTAGGAGTTTTTTCACCTGGAATTATTTGTCCATCTTTCAACCAAGAAATATCTACATTTTCTGTTAATAATCCTGACTTAATTATTTTAGATTCAGCTTCACATACTGCAGTATTATCTTCAATTGTTAAATCTGGCCCAAGATCTAATGTACCTAAATCAAAGCTTTTTGCATTAAAGAATACGGCCGATACGTGATTTGTATTACAAAAATCAGCCATTGCTAATTTAATTCTGTATTTAGCCCCGGGTTTTACTTTAACAGCTTCTGAACTCATTGGTTTTGTAAGCCCTGCATAATTTACAGGTGCTAATAAAGGATCATCTTGTCCATTTCCATAATATTGTCCAAAATATTCTGGATGTACGCTTTCGCACATTGCTCCAGATTTTTGTGTATCACGAACAGTAGAAAGTGTAATTGGTTCATTTGTACCAGGTACCAAAGCTAAATTCTGTCCTTGTCCGGTTTCTAATTCTGTTAACCAAGCCGTAAATAAAGCTCCTGCTCCCCAACAAACTACCGTACAATTATGTAAATAACTCATTGAAGCCATCAAATACTCGAACTTAACTGTATTAGTGATCGGAATAAAATCAAATTCTAATGTAGAAACTGATTTTGTACCTCCATAAGCACTTCCTCCAGTACTTTCAATTACAGCATTTAAATCTTCATCTCCTTCCCAAGCAGGAATCATTCCTCTTACTCCTGAAGGTCCTCCTGCATCTCCATGATCATAATATGGACCAGGTGTTGAAGCAATATCATGGGTAGCTAAAACAATTCCTTCTTCAAATGGGAAGGTTGAACCATTCTTATTAAAATATCCTAAAGAATTTCCTCCTAAATTAGGACCTGACTTGTAAATAACATTACTTACTAAATCACAATCAGATTGAATTAATACATCTTTAACCAATTCTTCAGTTGTATACAGTCCACCATTTTTACTAACTGATACATAATTATACTCACTTGTTGTGATACATATATTAAATAAGAAATTACCTTTAGGTAATACGACTCTTAAATAATACTTATTACCTGGTATTAATCCACTAACTGTAGAGGCTGTATCATCTTTTGATGGTCTACCATAGCTACTATCAAAATCAAAACATTCAACTAATTGCATATTTGTACAAGGACCTGAATAAACTGCAAATGCAATAGCAGGAGATTCTAACTTATCAACATTTATGACATTATCAAATGCTATTAAATGTGTTGAAGATAAAGCCGTAAACTCAAACCACATTTCATTTGTATGTAAATAACTCATACATCTTGGTTTTGAACTAACAACTGCATCAGGTGCCTTAGATGTTGACACACCAACTTTTTGAATACAATCGCTACCTGTATTTACAGGAATTGGCATAGCACCAGCACAATCACCATTGGTAGAAACTTCTGTTGGTCCGTTTACAGGAGTTGACCAATTACTCATTTCTCCTGCACCTGTACATTTAGCACGTACATATATATGATAAGCCTTACCGCTAGTTAATCCTGTTGCTGTATATTGTGGTGTACCTGTTACAGTTACTCCTGTTGCGCCAGTTGGAATAGGCATACCATATTCTACAACAAATACTTCCCATTGAGTAATACCTCCCGTTTGTGTCCATTCAACATCGATTGTATTTGTAGTATAATTTTTAACTTTTACATTTGTTGGTTCAGGGCATGATCCTGCTTTCTCAATTGTAACATAATCAATACCTAAAGTCATTGGTCCTTTAGTTAATGTACGCCAAGCTAAATTTATATTTCCAGATATTCCTGAAATAAATACTGTTTCTTGAATGTAATTATCATTTGTATAAGCTTTTTTACTTACTAAAGTAGTTGTAAAATCTGTTAAAGCTGTACCGTTTTGAGATAATAACACTTCAAATTCATTTACGTTGACTAAATTCGATTTATAATAATATTTTAAAACGTAATTTGTTCCTGTCGCAAACTGAATAGTTGGAGAAATTAAATAAGCATCTGCTTGAGTATTTGTACCCGTTTGAGAATATTGAATTAATTGATCTCCTTCTTTTGCCCAAAGTGTATTTGTAGCCCATTTTGCAGTTCCAGTAGCATTTTGCCCATTTACAATTGACCAACAACGCAATCCTTTAGTATTGCTATTAAACCCTTCAACAAATGGAACAGTGTAAATACCGCAAGAAGTGGTAAAAGGAATTGGTCCGCTCCAATCACTAAATTTGTCGTTTCCACAAACTGTTCGTACATAATAAACGTAATCTGTATTCTGTTTTAAATTATTTCCATTTATATCTTTTGTAGCAGTAAAATCATTTGACAATGTAGAAACACCAGTATCATTTGAAGTTGGAGGAATCTGTTTGGTTTCTTGAATATAATATTCCCATTCAGTTGCGCTGAATGCATCTTGCCAAAACAAATCTACATTAGTTGCTTGAATGTTCTTAACACCTAAATTCAATGGCTGACCACAAGTGATTACTTCATCAATAAATAAGTTATCAATTGTAATATTTTTCGCTCCATCACCAACAACTTGAAATGCTAAATACATATTTCCAGAAATACCTGTAAAATAATAAATTCCATCCTTAAATACTGATGTAGTATAGCTTGCTTTAGGAGCAATTACTTGAGTAAAATCAGTTAAAGCAGTTCCTTTATTAGAGGCTAAAATTGTCATTTCATTAGTACCTGTACCCGTACCTTTATAATTAAATTTTACACGGTACGTTTTTGTAGGATCTAGGTTTTTAAACAAAGGAGATATAAACCAATCATTTGACGCAGCTATACCCGTTTGTGTATAATTCATAGAATGAGAACCTTCATATAAATTAGAAGTACCTTGTTTCCAAGCGCTTGTAGCTCCATTCACATTTACTTTAGACCAACAACGAAGTGAATTATCATCGCCATTAAATCCTTCCCAATAAGGTAATTCAAAATAAGTACAATCCGTTCTGAAATAATATGGTCCTGTCCATTCTGTTTTAGATCCGTCACCGCAAATAGAACGAACATAAAATTCATACCATGTATTCCCCACTAAATTACCTCCAAAATTGTCTTTAGTTACATTAACATTATTCGTTTTAGTTGCAGTTCCTACACCTAATGGAGGAGCTATTAAAAAGGCTTTTTTACGAACAAAATATTCCCAATCTGTATTTCCGAAATCATTATCCCAAAAAATATCCGCAGACGTACCTGTTACATTTTTAGCCCCTTGCGTTAATGGCTCAGGACAAGTTGTAATTTCTTCTATTCTGAAATCATCAATATAAACTCGAGATCCCCAATTTTTAAAATTAGAAACATAAAACGCGAAACTTACCTCATCATCAACATTAGAAATTATAAACTTATGTTTTTTCCAAGGAACATTATCATATACGTTATTTGCTAACAATATTTTCTTGTAATCTGTTTTTTCTCTACCAGAGTTTGACATTCTAAATTCGAATTCAGCCTTCACTCCAGGTTCTGTACGATACATATAAGTTATGCGATACATTTTAGTTTTATCAAACTTAAATATAGGTGACATTAACCAATCATCATTTGTAGAATCCATGTTAGTAAAATACATTGATTTATTTCCTTCATAAGCCTGAGCATCAGTTGTAAACCACTCACCAAATCCACCATACCATGGTTTATCATTATTGCCATCAACAATTTTCCAACAATATTGTGTAAGTGAATCTGAGTTAAATCCCTCTTGATATGGAATTGGCATTATTTCACAACCTGTTCTAAACTTTAATGGTCCAACCCATTCACTATACTTACCTGTTCCACAGTTTGATCTTACAAAGACTTTATATTCTGAATTAGGTTGAAATAACACATTTGTTCCATTTACCCTTGTTAAGGTTACGTTATTTGAAGTAGATAAAGATCCTGCACCTGTCGGAGTAGAATTAGAACCATCATCAACCATTACGTAATACTCCCAACGAGTATTTGTATCATCTTTCCATTTTATATCTACAGTTGTAGCTCCAATTTTTGTAGCTTCTATATCTTCTACACTTCTACAA
Organism: Flavobacterium sp.; assembly: GCA_030151255.1. Classification (GTDB taxonomy): domain Bacteria; phylum Bacteroidota; class Bacteroidia; order Flavobacteriales; family Flavobacteriaceae; genus Flavobacterium. The sequence goes on along the minus strand of JASLED010000083.1, from coordinate 5,144 downwards.
GTTACCTGCTCAATACTAAATGTATCAATCTGCACCGCACCTTTAATACCTGTAACATGAAAACCAATATGAGCAACTCCAACAACATCTTCAACATAAACTACTTTTTTAGTATAAAAAGCACCTTTATAAGGCAATGTTGTTCCAATAGTTTTGGTAAAAGCCGAAGGAGAAATTCCAGTTGTAGATAACTTCACCTCAACATTAGCTGTTGTATTCTGATCTAATTGATAATAAAATGTAACCGCATATAAACCTCCATTCAGTGAAAATCCTGGAGATATCAACCAATCATCATTTACAGGTGAACTACCTGAATAATACATACATCTATCACCTTGATGAACAGTCCATTGAGATTGACTCCATTTATTTCCATATTGAGTACCATCTTTATTGATGTCTAAAATAGTCCAACAAGCTAAATTATTTTCCTGAGTATCAAACCCTTCTTTATAAGGAACAGTCATTGGATCGCAAGCTGTTTTAAAATATAACGGACCAGACCATGGACCAAATGTTCCATCAGTACATTTTGCTCTTACATAAAAATCATAATCTGTATCGGAAGTTAAAACCTGTCCTAATACATCTAACGTTGCAACTGCAGTAGGCTGCAGAACTTTAATTCCAGCAATTGTTGGTTCTCCACTTGTTGCAGGTACAATAGCATATTCCCATTCAGTAGCAATTTTGTCATCCCATTTAAAACTAGCCGTATTAGTATTGATAGAAGTAACCTCTAAATTTAAAGGCTCTGTACAAATCACACTTTCTAATTTCACATTCTCTAAAGAAAAAGTAACATTTCCTAATGTTTTAATATGCCATGCTAAATTCACGTCTCCAGTAATTCCGCTAAAAAACACTGTTTCTTTAACATAACTACTTTTTTGATAAATCTTTTTAGGTAACAGAACAGTAGTAAAATCACTTGGATTAGTTCCATTTTTGGATAAAACTATTTCAAATTCATTATTTCCCGAAGGTGACGTTTTATAATAATAAGTTAATTTATAAACTCCCCCATTTAAATTAAACTTAGGTGAAATTGCATACTGATCATGATTTTCACTAGCATTTAATCCTCTAATATACAAACCTCTATCACCTTCCATTTTATAGTTTGTTGAAAGCTCAAAAACAGCAGTATCTTTTGGATCTGCACTTTTAAATTCCCAACACTCAATACTTAATGATGTAGTATCAAACGTTTCGTAAAAAGGAGTAGGAAAAACACCACATTGTGTCATAAACTTAAATGGACCAACCCAATAACTCTTATCAATATCAGAACAAACTGTTCTGTACCAAACATAATAATATGTACTTGGAGTTAAATTTAAAAAAGTATGAGTAGTAGCTCCATTTATTGGTACTACTCCAGTCTGTCCTACAGGATAATTTGTATCTATTCCTAAAAAAAGTTCAAAATTATTATTAGAAGTATTTGGAGCAATCCATTTAACACTAGCTTCATCCAGTTTAATACCTGAAACAGTTAAACCAGAAGGTGCTGGACAAGTGTCCTTAAAAATATTAACATTATCAATAGCAGCTGGTGGTTGATTAAAAGTCCACATATTACTGTGCCATTGAAAAACGATTTTCATTTTTGTACCAGAAAACTTACTTAAATCTACTTTTACAATCTCTTTTTTGAAAAATTTCTGATTATATAAATCTTCTTTAATAAGTAAACCTCCTGAAGTATTATTAATTCTCAAATTTTTTGGTGGTGAAAAAGAATCTGGGATTAACCAAACGCTTAAAGCGTCTCTAATACCAATAACACTTCCTTCACCATTACATCTATAATCAAAACTAACTATATAATCTTTTGCTCCTAACGGAATATCGAACGAAGGGCTTATTACTAAGCTAACGTCTTCATTATTTAGCGATGCACTATAATTATTAGTTACACCATTATCATCAGAAATATATAAAGATTTAGTTCCACCGTTATTCACTGCCGAACCAGTATACCATTTATTCACATCTGAATTTATATATGTCCAACTTTTAGTTGTTTCAAAATCATCGTTAAAAATACTATTTGTTAAGTATAAAGGATCTAACCCTCCACTCAAAGAATCAGAAGAAAATGCAACAGTATCACTTTTTTCTAACAATTGCTTATAGACTTTTTCAATCGCATTATTCGCATAGAGCCAAGCTCCAAAACATAATACTATTGCGCCTACCATGAGTCGTAAAGTAAATTTCATTTTATTGTTGTTTATTGGTTGTACACTTAAAGAAAGCTATTTTCATAAGCTTTTATTGGGTAGCAAAATAACATTATTTTAAGTTATTTTATAAATTTTAACAATAGACAATCAATAGACAAAAAAAAACTAAAACACTATATTTCAATAAATTAAATTTTTAAAACAATTAAAACTTAATAACAAACTTGTTTTTTATATTCAACTCACTCAATTACCAGCTTTTTATAATTTCATCTAAATCATCATCTGAATTTAGATTTAATTTTTTTCTTATTCTGTATCTGGAAGTAATCAAACTATTATGAGTGATATTCATTATGGTACAAATTTCAGATTTAGGTAATTCAATTTTAATATAACTACATATCCTGATTTCTGTTTTTGAAAGTTGTGGAAAGTTTTCAGCTATTGTTATATAAAAACTTGGATGCATTTTTTCAAATATATCTCTAAACTTATTCCAATCTTTTTCTTGAATGCGATTTGACTTTACTTTATTTTTTAGTTCATAAACTATTTTTTCTTCATTATTATTTTCTACGATACTTTCTATCTCATTAAAAATTTTATTTTTAGATAATATTAAAAGGTTTAACGCAATCAGTTCTTGGTTTTTCTTTTCTATTTCTTGTTTATATAAATTTTCTTGGTTTTCCTTGAGTTTTTGCTCCAAAACAACTTTACTTTTAAGTTGATCATTTGACAATTTTGATATATGTAGATTTTTCTTATAATTTGAATATAAAAACCACATGAAAATTAATATTGAAATAATGATAGTAGAATATAAAACAATAAGTATTGTCTTCTTTTGTTTTTCAAGCTGAAATTGATGTTGCAAATTTTTGTTCTCGCTATGCTTTTCTTCCAATTTATCTAACCAAACTACCTCATCAATCTTTTTTCGAGTAGATACACCGTAAATACTATCTCTTAATTGATAATATAAATTTTGAATTTCTGCACTTTTTTTAAAATTATTTAATGCTGAATTTACATCTCTTAAACCACTTAATGCACTTAATTGACTTCTCTGTATATTATTCTGTTTTGATAAAATATATGCTTCTTTATACACCTTCTCTGCCTTAACAAATTCCTTTGTATCAAGATAAAAATTTCCATAATGCTGATCTACTAATGCTTTAAGCACATCATTGTCCATTTTTTTTGATAATCTTTCGGCTTCATCTAAAAAATATTTGGCATCTTTTAAGTTCTTTTCTTTTAATGCAAGCTTACTTATGGTTGTATTAATCTTTACAAGATTTACTGTATCTTTATTCTTTTCGAAATATTGTCTTGATTTTTGTAAAAAAATTGAAGCTTCATTAAAATCAGATTTTAATAAATATACACCTCCTATATTTCCTTTAGCAACTGCTAATCTTTTTTCATCATTTAATTTTAATGCTATTAAATGAGAGTTTTCAAAATATTCAATTGATTTTTCAAAATCATTTAATTCAAAATAAATTATTCCTATAATATTATTTAAATCAATTTCTACTTCTAAATTATCTACCGTTGTCAATGCTTTTAAGGCATGTTTTAAACTTGTAGGAGAATCATTGATTAAACTATAATATTTTGCCAAACTTGTATTTACTTTGGTTGTCAAATCATTATTTGCAAAATCATTCGAATAACCAACTACTTTGTTTATATAAAAAGGAATACTATCTATCTTATTATTAATTAAAAGTTGTTGTATTTTATATACATATAAATATGTCAAATCTTCTTTACTAGTTAAAGCATCACTTTTTGACAGTAAGTTATTTAACAACAAATCTACCTGATTAGCATCGGTTTTTATAATTGAATCTAATTTAGAAACCAGTTCTATATTATCATTGTTAGTTTGAACTGGTTTTTTATATTGTTGTATTAGAAGAAAAAAACAAAAAAACAAAGCAATAAAAGACAATAAAAAAATGCTTATTTTCTTGTACTTAAACAAAATACTCATCTTAAAAAAATTTAAATAACAAATTAAAACAAAAAGCCACAATATTATACAAAAGAACATTCTTTACTATAATATTGTGACTTACAACTAAGAGCAGTTTTAATAATAATTATTTTTTGATTATACGCTCTATTTTTTCAAAACCTTCACCTTTCAACTTTAATAAATAAACACCTTTTGATAAACCTTCAAGGTCAAAAGAAATGTTATTCGTTGTAATTGTATTCATCATTCGAATTAATCTTCCATTAATATCATACAATTCTATTGTCATTCCAGTTGTATTTACTTCTGTTGGAATAGTAATATTTACTTGTTTGTCTGTTGGATTAGGCCAAATTTCAAAATTAAAATCTTGTATATCAAAATCTTCTGTTGATAAATTATCAAAATCACCTCTACTTACTATTAAGGAATATTCTTGTGAACCTCCTTTTAAAGTCCCTTTATGAGAAACTTTAACTGTGTAAACTCCTGTTTCCGCAGATGGAATCTCGATCTTTTCTATATTATCTACATTATTATCTCCTTTTTCAGCTATAGGATTTGAGAAATCTTTCTTTAATCGCCATGGAAAAAATTCAACTCCATCTTTATAAATACGCAAGTCCAAATCATTTACTAAAGAAGGATTATCTTTTGCATATGCCTCATCAGTTGCACGGCGAGTACTCCCCTCTGGATCTGTCCATGCTAAAGTTGCTATTAAATCAATGCCCGAATCAGAAACAGTATAATCATATTCAAATGTAGTACCTTGAGTTAAATTTCCTTCATACAGATAAGCTTCGTTTTCTAAGCTTCCTTCTAAAACTCTAACGCCTGATTTTGCATTAATCAAGCCCCAACCAAAAATATGGTCCGGACCAGGTGATACACCTGACTCATCTGCTGTATGAGCCATTAGCGCTCGAATAGTTGAAGATTTAAATGCATTT
>JASLED010000075.1 GCA_030151255.1 Flavobacterium sp. | reverse complement strand
GTTTTAATCTTTTCTCCACGATCAAAAAGTTGTATAATTAAATCTTGTTGGTCTTTTATATTACTCTGTAACATTTTTATCATCTCCATCATTTCGTCTTCATTTTTTTCTTTATTTAAGCTTTTTTTCTGCGTTATAATTGCATTTGAATCGTAATCGGAAAGAATGTTTTTATCTGTGTTTTCGTGAATTTGTATAGCCAAGGGGGATATTCCTTCTGAATTTTTTTTAGTGGATTGAGAACTGCTCGTATTGTTTGAAAAATTTACATTGATATTAATAATATCTCCATTAATATTTCTTTTTACATTAGTAATTTTTAAAGTAGCAACTTCAGAATTATTTACCTCATTCATAATTACCATTAAATCTTCATCAGTTGTAGATTTATTGATTTCATATACTATAGTTCTATTTTGAATAGATTTAATAGTTGTTTCTTGAGCCATTAATTGCGCAGTATATGTACCACAAAATAAAACAGTTATTAAAATAATTTTAAATAAAAATAAAATATTTAATATAAAGAAGAGAATATATAAAAAACAAAGCCTATAGTATGTATCATAGGCTTTGTTTGTACATAAAATTAATATTTAAAAAAAGGAATTAACTTTTTAAAGTATATCTTAATTGTATTCTTTTTTGTGTAAACGTTATATATACTACAGTTGAAAATGAATCAAGTGTTTCATTTATTTTTTGGTCGTTTAGTAAGAGAACAAGAGGAATCGTTCTAAAATGACTGATTCTAAAATCAACTGTAGTTTTTAGGTAAGGGTTTTTACTTTTAAATTTGGTAATGCAAAAATCTATTTATTATTAAAAATTTCCAATTTTTTTGCAGGTAGTAAACGAGTAGTTTTGTTATAAAAAAACAATTATAAATTTTGGGTAGACAAGTGGGTAGTTTTTATTAATTTGATTTTTAGTTACTTGAGTAAAATTAAGATGGACTTATTTTTAATGTTACTTAATTTAACATTTATATATACATTATATTTAAGATATTTGTTGCTTGTGAAAACATTCTGTTAATTAGGTGTTTTTACAAAATTCAAATAAATGTTAAAAATTATTAAATAAGCTATTTAAATTTTGTCGCGTTATATTTTAATTCTAGTTTTTTCGTTGTGTTTTTTGAAAAACTTTTCAAATGTAGATTCCATTAAAGAAGTTAATCAAAAAATAGAAACTCTAAATAAAAATCAAGAATACGAATCTTCGATTCTTAAATTGGAAGGAATTATTTCAAATCCAAAATCAACTTCTCTTGATTTGTATGATGCCTATTTTCAAAAATACCTTATTTATAAAGGTTTATTCAATTATTCAACAGCATTAAATAATCTAAATCTTGCGCTTGAGGCGGGTTTGCAAACCGAAAAAAAAGAAATTATTGAAAAGCAAGTTCGTATAGAACGACTTTTTATTCATTTTGATTTGTTAGAGTTTGATAAAGTAGAAGAATTTTTAAAACAGATTAAAAGAAGTGATTTTGAGCATTTGACTAAGGAAACAGAAGCCTTTTATGTGTCCATTTTAGCAACAATGTGTATTCGCGCAAAAGAATATGATAAAGCAAATGAGTACCTAGAAGAAGCAAAAGATATATTGTTAAAATACGCTCCCAAACATCTTCCTTTAATTTATCGCAAAAAAATATATTTACATAAAGAAACAAAAGAATACGATAAAGCGATAAGTAATTTCGAAAAAGGACTTTATTATGCTAGAAAGTATGATGTTGAGGTTTATGTAATTGCAATGTATAACGATCTGTCTATTTTTTATACAGATATTGGCGATGTAAAAAATGCCTTAGAAACAAAGTTAGTTTTAATTGAATTGATGACTAATTACGATTATGTAAGTCGTAGCGGTAGACTTCAAATGTTAGAAAAAGAATTAGTAATTCAGTATAAAGAAAATGCCGATAAACAAGCAAACAAAATTTTATTTGTCTTTAATATAGCTATCATTATTCTTCTTTGCTTTGGTTTAATTATGTTTGTTTTTTATAAGAAAAACAGAAAAAAACGATTAGAAACTGAACTTAAAAATTGTAAAATACAATCTAATTTAGATAATGCTATCGATGAAATTAATAAGTTAACTCACTTAAAAACTGATTTAAACGAATATAATTTAACGGAAAGACAACGTGAAATAATTGCTTTGGTAAAAGCAAGAAAAACAAATAAAGAAATTGGAAATGAATTGTTTATATCTGAAAATACCGTAAAATATCATTTGAAAGTGATTTATGAAACCTTGAAAATCAATAAACGAAGTGAATTATAGGTTAATTATTTAATTGTAAGATTATTGATAATCGGAATAAAATAATATTTTTAATAAAGGCTAATGAGTGAGATATTCGTTGGTCTTTTTTTATTATAGAAGTTTAGCTACTGTTTTATGCTAAAATTAACACTTATAATGTCTTTTATTTTACAGAAAAAAATATTTTTGTGATATGAAATATTTATCACTAATTGTATTATTCTTCTTCGTTAATTTTCTTGCTACACCAACAATTGCGGTGTTGGCAGGTATTGATTTGGAATTACCTATGATAACTATTTCAGAAGAAAATAAAAAACCCGTTTTTGCAGAAGAGGAAGAAAAAGGACATATGAGTTATTTTTCTCTCTTTAATGATTTAAGTCTGCTTCAATCTAATGAAGAAACAGAAACCAATTTTTCTTCTATGAAACTTGTGTACGAAACACAAGAATTAGATATATTATTACCTCCTCCAGAGCACTTAGCTTAAAATTTAAAAAGATTTTTTATTTGTGTTTGAACAAAAATGTAATGTGCAATTTTTATTGTATATGGTTTTTATATGCTTCAAATTCAAGGTTCTATATATCTTTTTATACTTAGTTTTAATTAGTCTTTTGTCGTCTTTTTTGATGAAGGACATATCAATTTAATTAATTTTTATTCTTTCATTTTGCAGGTTGACTATTTTATATAATGGTACAACACAAGGTTTTAATTGCTTTTTTTATAAGTAATTAAATAATTAGTTTTTTTATTTATAAATAGTTGAGGCTTGTTTTTGAAAGAAAACTATAAGTGTTTTTAATGACAAATAAGATAAATTTAGCAATACTCAAAAAGAGTGTTGCTCCAGGCCTTGTGGTCTTTTTAGTAGCGCTTCCTTTGTGTTTAGGAATTGCTTTGGCTTCTGGCACACCGCCAATTGCAGGTATTATTTCTGGTGTTATTGGAGGAATTGCTGTTGGATTATTGAGTAATTCTAATATAAGTGTAAGTGGTCCGGCAGCAGGTTTAGCGGCTATTATTTTAGGTGCTATTACAGAGTTAGGCTCTTTTCAATTATTATTAACGGCAGGTGTTATTGCTGGTGTAATACAACTTGTGTTAGGATTTTTAAAATCAGGTACAATTGCCAATTATTTTCCTTCTAGTGTTATCGAAGGAATGTTGGCAGGTATTGGGCTTGTAATTTTAATTAAGCAATTGCCTTTGGTATTCGGCGTAAATTCGTTAGGAGAGATTGTTTCTTTTGCTTCAATTGATCTTGGAACAGTAATAATAACAATAATTTCACTGGCCATTTTATTGATGTGGAATAAAATGAAATGGACCAAAAAAGTATCTTTTCTTCCTGCAGCTTTAATTGTTGTTGTGGTAGGTATTTTGTTAAATCAATTTTGGTTATCAACAGGTAGTTCATTTGCTATTCATTCTTCAAAATTAGTATCAATTCCAAGATTTGAAAACTTGTCAGATATCGCATCTATTTTTGTTTTTCCAGATTGGTCAGGATTTACAAATCCTACGGTTTGGATTATCGGAGGAACAATAGCTATTGTGGCATCAATAGAAACGCTACTTTGTATTGAGGCTACAGATCGTTTAGATCCGTTAAAACGACATACAGATACAAATAGAGAATTAAAAGTTCAAGGTATTGGCAATTTACTGAGTAGTTTATTAGGAGGTTTACCAATGACTTCGGTAGTTGTCCGTTCTTCAGCCAATGTAAATGCAGGCGGTTTGTATAAAGCCTCAGCTATTATCCATGGAGTATTTTTATTATTGGCTGTTATTTCTTTGCCATTCGTTTTAAACATGATTCCTCTAGCATCATTAGCCGCAGTACTAATTTTAGTTGGTTATAATTTGGCAAAACCTACCATTCTAATGCATTTCTGGCATAAAGGATACACACAATTTATTCCTTTTGCAATTACATTTATAATGGTTGTTGTTACAGATTTATTGATTGGAGTAATGATTGGAATAGGAGTAAGTATTTTATTTTTATTGATTGGAAATGTACGTAAGGCATTTTCTTTAAATAGAGCTGTAACCAATGAAAGGTTAGTTTATACACTAACACTTGCCGAAGAAGTTTCGTTTTTAAATAAAACCGCTATCAAAAATAGATTGTATCAATTGCCAGATAATTGTCATTTAGCTATCGATGCCAAACGCATGGGATATATCCATGTAGATGTATTAGAATTAATAGAACGTTTTATTAACGAAAAGGCAAAAGAAAAAAACATTTTAATCACAACAACAGGTTTTCATAAATCTGTTCAGGTATCAGGAAATCAACAAAACATCATTTTATCACATAGAAAAACTATATAATCATGAATTCATTTACAAAAGAAATATTAGAAAATACCACAGTAGCACAAAGCTTAGAGTTATTATTAGAAGGAAATAATCGCTTTGTAAATAATTTAAAATTCAACAGAAATTTTTTACATCAATTACAAGAAACCAAAGATGGTCAACATCCACATGCAGTAATTTTGAGTTGTATGGATAGTAGAGCACCGCTAGAACATGTATTAGATCAAGGAATTGGCGATATTTTTAGTTTGCGAATCGCAGGAAATGTTCTTACAGATGAAGTAATTGGAAGTATGGAATATGCTTGTAATGTAGTTGGAAGCAAACTGATTATGGTGCTTGGACATAGTAGATGTGGTGCGGTAACCGGAGCTTGTAATCACACAACTTTAGGTAAATTAGACACTATTTTAGAAAGAATACATCCAGTTGTTAATTTTGTGAAAGAAAAACATGCACATGAAGCGCTAACACAAGCAGAATTGGTAGAATTGGTAACGATGGAAAATGTGCGTTCAATCGTGCAACAATTACAAAAAGTTAGCCCTTCATTAACAAAGTTAATAGAAGAAGAAAAAATAGGAGTTGTTGGTGCTTATTACGATGTAGTAAGCGGAAAAGTAGAGTTAATCTGCTAAATAGTTAGTTGTTAGTAAAAAGGACATCACTCTGATGTCCTTTTTTATATAATAAAGTTTTCAAAAAATATACCATTCGGTATTATTTTTTAATTACATTTGTTCTACAATTTTTAAGCAAGATGAATAAAGCAGAAAAAACAAAACAACAAATTATCGAAAAAACGGCAGCAATGTTTAACACAAAAGGTTATTCGGTTACTTCCTTGTCAGATATTACTAACGCAACAGGTTTGAGCAAAGGTAGTGTGTATGGCAATTTTAAAGATAAAGATGAAGTTGTAATTGAAGCTTTTAAATACAATGTAAGTATTCGTAGCAAAGGACTGAATGAGGCGATAAAATCAGCCAATAATCCGGTAGAAAAATTGGTAGCTATGGTAGAATTTTATAGAAAAAGTTTTGAAGATGTAAATAAAGTAGGAGGTTGTCCAATGCTAAATGCCGCTACCGAGGCCGATGATCATTTATTATTTCTAAAAAAAACAGTGCAACAATATTTTATAGGATGGCAATCAACATTTAAAAAAGTAATCAAAAGCGGAAAAGAAGAGGGTTTTTTCCGATCAACTATTAATGAAAATCATTATTCTATGGAGTTTTTAATCTTAATTGAAGGAGGAATTTTGTTATCACGAATATTAGAAAATAAAGAAAATCTAGATTTTGCAATTGATCGTTGTTTAAAAATTATAAAAGAAGAAATTATTATTTAAAAAAAATTTACCATATAATATACCGATCGGTATAAAAAAATAAACATTATGAAAGATGTATATATTGTAGCAGCAAAAAGAACACCTATTGGCGGGCTTCTAGGTAATTTATCTCAGTTAAGTGCAACAGAATTGGGTGCAATTTCTATTAAAGCAGTTCTAGAAAACACTAAGTTAGATGTCAACCATGTTGATAGTATTTATTTAGGAAATGTTTTAAATGCAGGCGTTGGTCAATCACCGGCTCGTCAGGCAGCTCGTTTTGCTAATATTCCAGATGATAAAGACGCAACAACCATCAATAAAGTTTGTGCCGCAGGATTGAAAGCCACTGTTTTAGGAGCTCAGCAAATTCAATTGGGTATTGATGATGTTGTTGTAACTGGAGGAATGGAAAGCATGAGCAATGTGCCGCATTATGTAAAATTCAGAAAAGGAGGAAAATTAGGGCATTCAGAACTAATTGATGGAATGATAATAGATGGTTTGTGGGATGTTTATAATGATTTTCATATGGGAAATGCTGCAGAAATTGGTGTTCGTCATTTTAACTTTACAAGAGAAGAGTTAGATGCCTACGCTTTAGAATCGTATATAAAAGCACAAAAAGCAACAGAAAATAATAAATTTCAATCAGAATTAATTCCTGTTTCAATTACTAAAGCAAAAGAAAGATTAACAATTAATTTTGACGAAGATATTTACAAAGTAATTCCTGAAAAAATAGGAGCATTGAGCCCTGTATTTGAAAAAAACGGAAAACTTACTGCAGCAAACTCAAGCAATATAAATGATGGTGCAGCAGCCTTATTATTAGCATCTAAAGAGGCGATAGAAAAATTTAACTTAAAACCGTTGGCAAAAATTATTGGATATGCAGATGCAGCTCAGTCTCCAGAATGGTTTACTACAGCTCCGGCTTTAGCTATTCCAAAAGCATTAAAACAAGCAAATGTAAAAATAGAACAAGTCGATTTTTTTGAGATCAATGAAGCATATGCTTCTGTGCCGTTATCTATTAAAGAATTACTTCATATTCCATTAGAAAAAATAAATGTTTATGGAGGTGCCGTTGCAATGGGACATCCGATAGGTGCTTCTGGCGCACGTATTTTGGTAAGTTTAGTACATATTCTACAGCAAGAAAATGGAAAGTATGGCGTGGCTGCAATTTGTAATGGAGGTGGTGGAGCTACGGCAATGGTTATTGAAAAAGTATAAGATTAAATACAAAAGGAAATATGAAAAATTATGATATTGCTATTATAGGTTCAGGACCTGGAGGTTATGTAGCTGCCATTAGAAGTGCACAATTAGGTTATAAAACAGTTTTAATAGAAAAATATAATGTGTTGGGAGGTACTTGTACAAACGTAGGATGTATCCCAACTAAAGCATTATTAGACAGTAGTCATCATTTTGAAGAAGCACAGAAAAAGTTTAAAAAACACGGTATTGAAATTGATCAAATTAAATTAAATTTTGAACAAATGTTTAACAGAAAAGCCGAAGTGGTGAGTAAAAACAACGATGGGTTAAATTTCTTGATGCATAAAAACAATATTACCGTTGTAACAGGAACAGCTCAGTTTCAAAATAATAATCAAATCAAAGTTATAAATAATGAAGACGAGCAAGTTATAAGTGCTACAAATTTTATAATAGCAACAGGTTCTAAGCCAGCTAGTTTACCTGGAATTCAAATCGATAAAAAAAGAATCATTACTTCTACCGAAGCACTTGCTTTGAAAGAATTGCCAAAATCTATTGCAATTATAGGTGGCGGAGTTATTGGAGTAGAAATGGCATCTATCTTTAATCGATTGGGTTCAAAAGTAACAATTTTGGAATATGCAGATAATCTGATTGCAACAATGGATACAGAGTTAGGAAAATCACTTTATAAAATTCTTAAAAAAGACGGAATAGATATTCAATTGCAACAATCTGTTTATCAGGTAGAAAACTTAGGTTTAAGTGCAAAAGTAGCATATAAAGATAAGTTGGGTAATAGCCATGAATTGATTACTGATTATGCTTTAATGGCGGTTGGTAGAAAAGCTTATACAGAAGATTTAGGTTTAGAAAAAACAAATGTAGAAGTAGATGCTCGTGGTTTTATAAAAATAAATGAAAAATGTCAAACAAGTATTTCTCATATTTATGCAATTGGTGATGTAGTTGGCGGGGCAATGTTAGCGCACAAAGCTGAAGAAGAGGCTGTATTTGTTGTAGAAACAATTAACGGACAAAAACCTCATATAAACAAACAACATATTCCAAGTGTGGTTTATACATGGCCAGAAGTTGCATCAGTCGGAGCAACAGAACAACAACTTCAAAAAAACAATATAGAATATAAAATTGGAAAATTTCCATTTTCAGCAAGTGCTCGCTCTCGCGCTTCTATGGATACAGATGGTTTTGCCAAAGTTTTAGTAGAACCTAAGTATGGCGAAATTTTGGGTGTTCATATTATTGGTCCACGTGCCGCAGATTTAATTGCACAAGCAGTTGTTGCCCTAGAATATGAAGTTACTGCAAAAGATATGTTTAGCATTTCTTATGCACATCCAACCTATTCAGAAGTGCTAAAAGAAGCGTATATGCTGGCTTATGGTCAGCCCGCTATTAATATTTAAAATATTAGTAAAGCTCAAAATTTAGTAAGATTTTTGCGCAAATTTTTAAAATGATTTAAAACTCGAATTTATAAAATGAAAAGAGTAGTAGTTACAGGATTAGGAACAATAAATCCTTTAGGTAATGATGTAAATACTTTTTGGAACAATATTGTAGCAGGAAAAAATGCAGGAACAACTATTTCTCGTTTTAATGCTTCAAAATTTCGTTCGCAAGTAGCCTGTGAAGTACAAGATTTTGATCCAACAATACATTTAGATCGAAATGAAATAAAACGAACAGATTTATTTACTCAATATGCTTTATACAGTGTTGCAGAAGCAATTAAGGATGCACAAATAGATTTTAGTACAATTGATCCATTTGATGTGGGGGTTATTTGGGGAGTAGGACAAGGAGGAATGCAAACCTTTGAAACAGAAGTTGAAAATTACGTAAAAGGCAATTATGAGCCACGTTTTAATCCATTTTTTATTCCAAAGTTGTTAATCAATATGGCTTCTGGAATGATTTCTATGAAATATGGTTTACAAGGAATCAATTATACACCTGTGTCGGCTTGCGCTACTGGAAATACTGCCATCATGGATGCGTTTAATTATATCAAATTAGGCAAAGCTAAAGTATTTGTCACAGGAGGTTCAGAAGCAGGGATTACGCCAGCATCTTTTGGAGGATTTTCATCAATGAAAGCAATGAGTACTCGTAATGATGATCCGCAAACTGCTAGTCGCCCATTTGATAAAAATCGCGATGGATTTGTTATGGGAGAAGGTGGAGCAGCATTAATTCTTGAAGAATATGAGCATGCAAAAGCAAGAGGAGCTAAAATATATGCCGAAGTTGTTGGAGCATCTATGACGGCAGATGCATATCATATGACATCGCCACATCCAGAAGGAATTGGAGCAGCAAAGGCTATGCAATTGGCTATTGAGGAAGCAGGATTAACACCTAATGATATTGATTATTTGAATCTTCATGCAACATCTACGCCTGTAGGTGATATTGCCGAATTAAATGCAGTACAAAAAGTATTCGGAAATAACCATAACTTACACGTTAGCTCAACAAAATCAATGACAGGACATTTACTTGGCGCGGCTGGAGCAATGGAAGCAATTATTGCTATAAAAAGTATTAATGATAATATAATACCAGCTACAACTAATGTAGAAAATTTAGATAAAGCAATACCAGCAGATATAAATATTGTGGTAAATAAATCTATTTCAAAAACTGTAAAAGTTGCCATGAGTAATGCTTTTGGTTTTGGAGGTCATAATGCAACAGTACTTTTTAAGGAAGTTAAAGATCAATAGAAATGATTGTGGAATATTTTTAGGTAAATAGAGCAGAATATCTAAAAAAATGTCAATATATTAAAACAAAAAAGGTGTGTATTTTTAATACACACCTTTTTGTAATAAAGTAGATGACTATTTTCTTTTTACATTAACAGCCATTAATCCTTTTTTACCTTTTTCTACATCAAAAGTAACTTTGTCGTTTTCTCTGATATTATCTAATAATCCACTGCTGTGAACAAAAATATCTGAATTATTACTTTCTTGAAAAATAAATCCAAAACCTTTAGATTCATTAAAAAATTTTACGATACCTTCTTGCATCTCTTTGTATTTAAATTGTTATTATTTTATTTTTTTGATATCTATAGCCTGATATCCTCTTGGCGTTCTTTCTTTCTTGTAATTAACTGAATCGTTTTTATTTACAGGTTCACTTAATTGTCCATAATGAAAAAATATGTTTTCATTTGTTTCTGCTTCTGTAATAAAGCCATACCCTTTTTCATGTACATAAGACACAATGCCCGAAAAATCTGTTGCAAGCGAATCCTCTTGTGCCTTTTTTGCTTTTTTAGCATTTGCTAAATCTTCTTCTTTATTTTGAAGGTGCGGAGGTATCGAAGTAAAATTACCGTTAACATCTACATAAACAAGCATATCGTCAAGGCTTTTTCCTTTATTATTGTTTGTTTTTCTATCTTCTCTTCGAGATAATTTATCTTGCTGTTTTTTCTGCTTCTTTTTATTGTTCTCTTTTTTTGAAAACGAATCTGCCATATATTTTTAATTTTCTATTTAGTTAAAGTCTGATAAAGTATTTTACGGATGAAGATTGATAATATCTGCACCTATTAATTTTTGAATATTTTTAAGGTCTTTTCTTTCTTCTTTTTCGCAAAATGAAATAGCCGTTCCTTGCATACCCGCACGACCCGTTCTACCAATTCGATGAACGTATGTTTCTGGTATATTGGGCAATTCATAATTAATTACGTGCGACAATTCGTCTATGTCAATTCCTCTTGCTGCAATATCTGTTGCAATTAATACTTTTATAGTGTTATTTTTAAAATCGTTTAATGCTTTTTGACGTGCGTTTTGCGATTTATTGCCGTGTATTGCTGCTGCGTGAATTCCTGTTTTATGTAATTTTTTAGCTAATTTATCTGCTCCGTATTTGGTGCGTGTAAACACTAAAAATCGTTGAATATCTGTATCGTTTAAAATAGTAAGCAAAAGATTTAGTTTTTCGTCTTTTTCTACAAAATAAACAGATTGTTTTATTGTTTGCGCAGTAGATGAAATAGGTGCAACATTTATTTCTACTGGATTTTTAACCATGCTTTGTGCTAACTTTCTAATTTCTGGAGGCATTGTTGCCGAGAAAAATAAAGTTTGTCTGTCAGAAGGAAGTTTTGCTACTATATTTTTTACATCTTTTACAAACCCCATATCAAGCATTCGGTCTGCTTCGTCAAGTACTAATATCTGAATAGTAGATAAACTTATATGTTTACTTGCTATTAAATCTAATAGTCTGCCAGGTGTAGCGATTAAAATATCTATATTTTTTTTCAGCGATTTTATTTGTGCTTCTTGAGAAACACCACCAAAAATAGCTAAATGTTTTAAGGGTAATTTTTGACTATAAGTTTTAAAATTAGTATCTATCTGTATAGCCAATTCTCTTGTAGGTGCTAATATCAATGCGCGAATTCCTTTTTTTTCTATTGGACGCTGTGCTAACAATTGAAGTAAAGGTATTGCAAACGATGCTGTTTTTCCTGTTCCAGTTTGTGCACAACCTATTAAATCTTTTTCTTTTAATACAATAGGTATTGCTTTTTGCTGAATTTCAGTTGCCTCTTTATATCCTGCTAAATCAATAGCTTCAATAATGGGCGATATTATATTTAAATTTTTAAATTTCATTCTTTAGAAATAGGAGCATAAAAAATTTTGATTTCAATAATAAATCAAAAAATAAACTGCCAATAAAAAGTTCTTTGTAAATTATTTTCTGAATCTAAACGCTTAGAAAGAATACTTGAAGTAAATTAAATTGCCAATTTTCATTGATATATAAATTTTTAAATTGGCATCTGAAAAAGCAAAAACTGAGAGAGGTAAAATAGTTTTATCTTTTCCAGAGAAGGCAACAGAAACCTTTTATACAAATTATTATGCAAATGTAGTTAAAAATAATTGATAATCAGCAAAATATATTGATTTTATTTTTACGAGTTGTGTTTTTTATTTTGTAAAATAATATATTATTGGTTTTAAAAATAAATTTAAGATATATATTTGATTGATTATTAGGTTTAAAAGAAAAAAGTTATAATAATGAGATAAATTATTTCTGATTAAAAAGCCTGTATAATAATTTAGTGTAAATGAATTAAATATTTTTAAAGCATTTATTTTGGATGATATTTTAAAAAAATAGTGGTCAGAATTTCTTCCAACCACTATAAGAATTATTTCTTTTATATTTCTTTTAATACCGCAATTAATTGATCGATATCTTCTTTTGTGTTTTCGTGACTAAAAGAAACTCTTAAACTAGGTTTTTTTAAGTCTTCTTCTTTTAAGAATTGTGCTAACACATGCGAAGGTTTTTGACTTCCAGATTGGCATGCACTTCCTCTAGATACTGCAATTCCTTTCATGTCTAGTTGAAACAACATCATTGCTGCCTTTTCTGGAGTAAGTGGCAATAATACATTTAAAATATTATAAAAACCTACTTCGTTTCCATTGAATTTTACTTCAGGGAAAATTTCAATTAAACTATTTTTGCAATATTCTTTAATGTTAGCAATATGGGCACTTTCTTCCTCCAATAGCTCATAAGCCATTTCTAAAGCTTTTGCCATACCTGCAACCTGATGTACACCTTCTGTACCAGCTCTTAATCCTTTTTCTTGTTCTCCTCCAAAAATTACTGGTTTTAATACATTTTTCTTGCGAATAAATGCAAATCCAATTCCTTTAGGTCCGTGAAATTTATGTGCACTAGCAACAATAAAATCAATAGGAAGCGTGCTTAAATCAATTCGTGTTTTACCGATTGATTGTACAGTATCACAATGAAATAAAGCATTGTTTTCAGTACACAAATCAGCTACTTTTTTTAAGTTTAATTCAGTACCTACTTCATTGTTTACATGCATTAAACTTACTAATGTAGATGTGCCGTCTTTTAATAAGTTTTCTAATTGCTTATAATCAATTTCACTGTTTGGTAAAATATTTAAAAATTCTACTTCTATTCCATAAGCTGCTTGTAGATGTTTTACTGTATTTAAAACAGCATGGTGTTCTAATGGAGTAGTAATGATGCGTTTAATGCCTAAATCGCGAACAGCAGAAAGTAAAATCCAGTTGTTTGCTTCAGTACCACAAGAAGTGAAAATAATTTCTGAAGAGCTTACATTAAATTGTTTTGCAATATTTTTTCTTGCGCTTTCAATTAATGCTTTTGCATGCCTACCAATTGCATAAGTTGAAGAAGGATTGCCGTAATCTTCTCTTAAAACTCTAACCATTTCTTCAATCACCTCCGGGCGCACTGAAGTTGTGGCAGCATTGTCTAAATATACTTGTTTCATTTTGTTAAAAAATACTTGATGTAAGCATGTATTGGGTGCTTACAGTTAATTAATTTTAATTCATTATTTGTGGCCGTGTGACAAATGTACTAAAAACAAAAAATATAAAGCCAAAGGTTGTTGAAGTTAAATATTCTTTTTTTGTACGATATGAATATGTAATTGACTTATTAATCGTTTAGGTCATCAATAGCAATGTTTTGCTTTTTCAAAACTTGTTTTACAATTAGTCCAAAAGCAAGTAAATAACCAAAGCAAATAAGGTTTAAAATATAGGATTGATGAATACCTATAATATCTGCCAATTTACCTTGAATAGGAGGGAGGATTCCTCCGCCCAAAATCATCATAATTAAAAAAGAAGATCCTTGTGCAGTATATTTTCCAAGTCCAATAATAGCCATATTGAAAATTGCTGGCCATAATACGCTACAAGCTAATCCGCCTGCCAAAAAAGCATATATTGCAATCATTCCGGTAGAAAATAAACCAACAAGCATAGCTAGAAAACCAAATAAACTAAAAAGAATCATTGTTCTTGCCGATTTGTTTTTACTCCAAAATGAAAATACAATCTGAAGAGCAATACAAATACTATAATAGAATAGGTGATCTATTTCGTTGCCCGCAAAATAATTGGCTCCCATAATAATTCCGTATGCAAAAAACGGAACGATGATTAAGGCTAAAATTTCCTTTGTTTTGCTTAGCTGAAATACACTTACAGCACCAGCCCAACGACCAATCATTAAGCTTCCCCAATACATTGAAAGATATGGTGCAATTTCTACCGATTGTAAAGCGCCAAATTCTTCTAGCTTTAAAAGTTCTCCCAAGTTGCTTCCAATTCCAACTTCAACACCAACGTAGGCAAAGATAGCTAGCATGCCTAGTAACAACTGTGGGTATTGCATTGCGCCCCAATCTTTTTTATTTCTTTTACTGCTTATAAAAGCATAGCTAATACATCCAATAATAACGATTAATGCTATACCTAAAAGCGTTATTCGCTTATTTTCTATTGGAGTTAGTTGTTCGTGAATCGTTTTGTTTAGTGTACTTATTTTTATTTCAATAATTGATTTGTTTGTTGGATCAATTTCTTGATCTAAAGCAATTAAAAGCTCTTGTTGTTCTTTTTGCTGATTTACAATGTTCAAATATTCGGTGCTTCTGTATGAATTAAAAACAGGAATAAATACAATCATCAACAAAATTGTCATTGTTACCAACATACCGATTGCTTTTTTGGCTGGCTTTATTTCTTCTATCGATCTTCCATCAGGAATTTTTTTAGAGAAGAAAAACATTGCAGCGGCCAATAAAAATAATCCTCCAACGGCACAATATAAAACAGTCATTTTATCTAAACTCAAATGCTGAATTTGATCGTCTGTTAATGTTTTTGTACTTCCGTAAAGAGCATAAGCCATTAATAACGGACCAATTGTTGCTCCAAGCGAATTGATACCTCCTCCTAAACTCACTCTACTTGTTCCTGTTTTTGGATCACCAAGTGAAATAGCAAACGGATTGGCAGCAATTTGTTGTAGCGAAAACCCTAAGGCAACAATAAACAATCCAACCAATAAGGCAACATATACGCTAACTTGTACCGCAACAATCATGGCAGCTGCCCCAAATGCAGAAAATAACAATCCGTAAACAATAGAACGTTTATATCCCCATCCTTCAACAATGTCTTTTCGCTTCCAAGAACTAATAATAAAGAGAAGCAGCGCTCCTAAATAATAAGCAGTGTAAAAAGAAAAATCGATTAATTGAGATTGAAATTGATCTAAATCGAAAAATGCTTTACAAAAAGGAATAAAAATACTGTTGCCTGCTGCAAAAAATCCCCAAAAGAAAAATACGGTTACTAAAATGTATAATGCTGAGTAATTCGTTTTTATGGCTGATTGGCTCATATTTAGAATATTGTTTTTAAGTTATATTTAACTCTTTCAAAGATAATTAAATAACCTATATCTGTTGATAAATGCTACTAATTACAATAAAAAAAGTATTTTTGTACACTTGATAAATATTTTTTTATGAAAAGAGTTTATACAATAGCGGCAGCTGTTTTGTTATTTACTATGAGTTCTTGCAACGATGGCAAGCTTACCTATAATGAAATTGACTTTTCTAAAACTACAACGGTAGATCGTTGTTCGTCTACAGGCGAAGGAGCTAAGGTTTTTCACAAAATTCAGAATACAGAAGCATTAATCTTAATTGCGAATATGGATGATATTATGCGTGATGAAACAGTGCAAACGGTTGATGTAGAAATTGATGGTACAAGCACTCGATTAATGTATAGAAAATATTCTGATAAGGTAACGGCTAGTTCTATTTGTAATTTTCCAGCGCCAGCATTTCCTACAGTAACTCAAGAAATTTTTGCTTCGCCAGGAGCAACATTAAGAACTCAACGTACAGTAGCAATTAAGAATACAGATAATACAGAAGTAAACGCTAACCACAGTGTGAGTTTAACATATCAGTACAATTTTATGTTGTTTAATGTTAGTTTTCAAGAAGGAAATACTAATATTAAATATGATCGTATGAATTACGGAACAAATAATTATAGCGCTAATACTTTAGGTTTTACTTTTTTGAATAATGACGGAACATATAAAGCTATAAATAGCTGTAAAGCTAATTTTATTTCGCTTTCAGATAAAGAGGCAATGTTGTTGAATTTATCTATTGAGGATTTACCTACAACAGATGGCGAAAAAATTATACCATTATCAGAAACACGAACTTTGGTATTTAAACAATATGCAAGAGCAGGAATTAATTTAATGGAAGTTTGTGATAATGATGGTGATATTCCAGGAAGTATTACACCAAATAAAATGGTTGAGAAATGGACAGCTACAGTTGGAAATATTGTAATTACTACACGATGGACAAATCCGGCAGAAGGTGGTGAACGAAAACTGTTGCACACAATTAATTTACAAAACATTGTTTTTGCAAAAGAATTGTATACAAATCTAACCTTTAGAAAATCAATTTTACCATTCGGAACGTTACTAATGCAATAGAATTAGTTTTTGAAAAGTATTCAATAAAAAAATCCTTCAATAGTTGTACAACTATTGAAGGATTTTTTTATTGAACCTTGTTTTTATATTGCTATGCCAAAATGCTTAAATATTATTGTCTTTCATAGCGGGCATGGTAATTTCTTTTACGCAACTAGCGGCTGAGGTGCAAAGTATAAACCGAATAGCTGCTAAAACATCTTGTAGCGGTATTAAACTTGCATTTGTTTGTTTTATTACTTCCTCGGTAGGTACATCACTTTCAAATTCTGTTGCTAAATAACCTAAATTTAAGATAGATATACTGATATTATATTGCCTTAGATTTTCGCGAAGCGCATGTACAATACCTCTTAAAGCAAATTTTGTTGCAGAAAAAGTTACTTCCATTCCTTTGTGATTATCTAATCCCCAAGTAGACCCAATCAAAATTATTTTGGCATTTTTTGAGCTTTTTAAATTGTCTAAAAAAGATTGAATAGCTAAAATACACGAAGTAATATTTGTATTTACAATAGCTTCTATTTCTTCAGGAGAATTTGTTTCAAAATTATAATGCTCAGAAAAGGCATTGTTTTCCCAAATACCTACGTTGTAAATCAGGCAATCAATTGGTTGATGGTTAATATGTTGTTTTATTGTGTTTGTAGCTTGAATAGGATTTGATAAATCAGCAGAAATCCAATGTATATTTTTTATTGAATCATCTAAATAATCAGGTTTTGTTCTCGATATTCCAAAAACGTAATCATTTGGTGTGGGTATATTTAGTGCAATTGCTCTACCAAGTCCTTTACTAATGCCATAAATTAAAAAGTTTTTAGCATCCATTTTTTATTAAAAATTTTATAATTCACCAAAGATATTAATTATAGAAATAAAATCTATGATAATTACTGTATTAATAAGTTTATTTTTTATGCTAAGTATAAAAGTATTTGTTTTTCAATTGCTGTATTTTTAAAAGTTAAATTATGTTTTTTATTGTGAATAAATGTGCTTTAAGTGTAATTATTCTTACAGAATAGTTAAAGTATTTGTGTTTTAAAATATTGAATATTCAAAAATAAGGATTCTTGTGGTTTTTGAATAATAATGCGAATTGTTAATTTTTTATTGTTTTTTGTTTATTAAGTATCGTTTTTGTTCTGTTTTGTTTGATTATTCTTTAGTTAAACAGCTTTGTTTTTGATAATGATATCAATGTTTAAAATGTTAAATTTAATTGTATTTTATGTAAATGTGATTAAAAAATAGATGTAAATAAATTTATTTAATAAAAATATCAATCGATAGTTTGTGTGTTAAAGTTTTTTATATTTTTGGTAATATAAAGTTTATATGTGTTAAATAATTAAATTAAAAATAATCTAATCTATTTTTTTGAAAAAAAAGTGTAATAAATTGAAAATAGTTATTTTGAATTAAATTTAATTACAATGACAAAAAATGACATTATTTGTTTTTTGAATTGAATTGGAAATAAACACAATAAATTATATCCGTAATAAATTTTTATACTTTCATAAATAGATATAATGACTAACCAATAATAAAACACTAGAATATATTACTTGTTAAAAAAACAAATTTGGTAGAGAGATTACATTTTACCGAACAGCTATAATATTGCCTAAAAATTGGTACAAATACAAAATAAAAGTTTTATACATGCCTAAAAATAAAAAACACTTTTTACTGAAATTTTTATCAATTACAGTTTGTGTAATAGTGTTTTTATTGGGTTTTACTCAGGTTTTTGCACAAACCAAAAAGTATGCTACTATAATAAGAAGTTCATCAACGGACAACATTACGTATGGTTGTGGTTTCTTGAATTTAGACAAATGTTATAAATCTAGTGTTGAAAATAAAAATAATGCTATTAACGGAAATAATCAGGATTATGCTCGTTTGACAGCTAGTGCTGGAGGATTACTATCAATTGGAAGTTATGGTAGTGAATTAGAAATAGAATTTACCACAAAGCTAAAAGTAAATCAGACATCCTATATTCGAATGGATGCTGATGATAAAATATTAAGTGCTTTATTAGGTGGATCTTTAGGAGATCTTTTATCAAATGTAGTAGGAGCAATTCTTGTTGGGAATTTAGAATTTACTATTGAGGCTAGAAATGGAAGTACATCGGTATTAAAAGCAGAAAGTAAAAATAAATTAGTACCTGATTCAGGTATCGTAAAAGTTGTAAAGGATAAGAATGGATATACATATATAGCACTTACACCTACTAAAGAGTATAATCGTGTATATATAAAAACATTTATTAATAGTAGTTTAATTGGAGGAGATGTTGTTAAGAATATTGATGTATACAATGTTTTTACCTATGAAGAAAATATAAGTAATAATTGTGGTTTGCCTATAGCTACTTCTTTTGATGGAGGAGGAGGGCTAACGCTTGATGTTGCAACAGTTAATAATCAAAATTTAAATAACGCAATAGATGATGATGTTGCAACATTTTCTGTATTGAAAGACAAAGGATCTCTAAATTTGAGTTTAGGAGCAACAATATCTCAGTATTTTTATTTTTCAAGTTTATCTTCTCCAACTAGTAATTTTACGATAAAAGTAGGAGCTCCTGGATCTGTTTTAAATGTTAGTCTATTAGGCGAATTAATAGTTAATGCTTACCAAGGATCTAGTTTAGTTTATTCGCGTAAATTATCTGGTGGTTTATTAAATGGAACTGATTTACTCGGGCTTTTGGGTTCAAATCAAACAATGAATCTAACTTTTGCACCTGGCGTTGCATATGATAAAGTAGAAATTAAAACAGAAAAGGCGGTTAGTGTATCTTTGTTAGATAAAGGAATTAATATTTATGATATACGTAGATATGACAATGCTGCGGGCTGTAGTAATCCAAATGTAATAATTCCAGATAGCACACCTCAGCCGTTAGAAAATAGTGTATGTGCAACTAATGTAATAAGTTTTACCAATGCCGATTTTCCTCACAATGCTACCAATGGTAATAATGAAAGTTTTGCTAGCTTATTAGCAAGTGGTTCCACCGATGTCAATAGTGGTAAAATTAGATTAAGTTATCCTCAAAATGTAGCAGCCAATCGAAGTTCATACATCCGTATTTCGTTAGAAGAAGATATTCTAAAAACCTTGTTGGGTGGCGATAAATATGCTTCTTTTTCAAGTGCATTGCTTTCATCTCATATAATAGATGTTGCTGCATTTGATAGTAATAATGTTGAAGTATTTAAACGAAGTAGCAATAATGGTTTTGCCAATGCTCAAGGTGTAGGTTTAGGAAGTGTTCGAGTTGTTCAGGATGATAAAGGACGATATTATTTAGATGTAAAACCTGCCACAGCGTATAGAAGTATTCAAATTAGCAATAGAGGAACGGTAATTGGCGATATTTATCGTTTGTTGAAAGTGTATACAATGTGTCAAGAAATAGGAACAAATGTATGTTATGCACCGCAGTTTACAGCCTTTTCAACAGATGGATTAGCATCAAGTTTATTTGTGAGTGTAAATAATCCTTATTATGCAATAAGTCCGTATAGTTCATTCTTTTCTGAAATAAAAAACTCAGAATTTTCTAAAAATACATCCATCCGTCAAAATATCTTTTTTTCATCTCATTCAGAACAAAAAAGTGAGCTTCGTATCAAAATGGCTGTAAATCCAGAAAATATTTCAGAAAATGATTTTTTTAGTAGATACGAAATTATTACCTATTTGGCAGGTATACAGCAAGAATCGTTTACCTTAAAACAAGGGTTAAATAGTTATGCAAATGCACTAACTCTTTTAAAAACTTCAGATGCTAAAACATTTATCTATAAAACAACCAAGGTATTTGATCAGGTAGATGTTGTTGTTAAATCACTTTTAAGTTCAAATGTTGTTTCTCCTTCTGTAAAAATTTACGAAGTGCAGCGAGTAGGAAATATTTGTAGTCCACCTCGTACAACCACACCTTTTATAGAATCGGTTTGTGCTATAACAATTGTAGATGCGCGAAATGCAGATGATGTAGATGTAATTTTGGACGGAAATATTGATAGTTATGCTACATTAAGGTCACATCCGGGTATAGCTGGAGGAATTGCATCTTATAAAGGTTATGTAGAAATGAGTTATGGGCAAGAAGTGCCAGCAGGAAAAACATCTTATATCCGATTTGAATTTGACCATGCAAATATCAATGGTTTTTTGAGTGGAAGTATGGGAAATACAATTCAAGGTATGTTTACTGCTTCGTTTTTGGGAAATCGTAGTTTTGAAATTATAGTAAAAAATGCAGCAGGTGCTAAAATATTAGAAAAGAGTAGTAAAACGATAGGATCTAATCCAATAAGTAATGATGTACGTGTGGTAATCGATCGTTTGGGAAGAACGTATTTAGCAGTTACTCCACAAAGTAATTATCAATCAATCGGTATTACTACCATAACAGAATCAGCTGCTGGTTTCTTTTCAAATATTGATACAGCTAAGGTATACAGTATGTGTTATGTAGATAGCAATAATCCTTGCATGGATGCTTTTGTTACTTCTTACGAATTGAACGGTTTGGCACTAAATACAACTAATTTAAATGGAGCAGGAGTTAAAAATCCACAACGCGCTATTGATAATATAACAACAAATTATTCCGAAATAAAAACAGGAACACTTCTTTTTACTGGTTCTGTAAAGCAGTTTATTTATTTTAATGAACCTTCAAAACCAGAAGATAATGCAACAATAAAGTTTAAAATTCAAGGTGGAACTATAAATACAAACTTGCTAGGTGCTATTGAAATTAAGGCGTATTTAGGGGAAACAGTTGTAAAAACACAAACATTAGAAAACGGAATAATAAATGGAGTAAATGTAACGCAATTGCTAACGAATAATCAATTGGTAGAATTGCCTTTTATTCCTGGAGTTTCTTATGATAGAATTTCTGTTGGATTAAAAGCTGTTGCTGCTGTATCAAATACTACGTTGCAATTGTATAGCGTTGAGCGCGAATGTAGATCGTTAGTTCCAAACCAAACTTTAATAAGTTGGATTTCATATAATGTAAATGGAAATAAAGAAACAACAACAGTAAGAGGAGGAGAAGAAGTTGAATATACAATTCACGTTAGAAATGACGGAAATAATCCAGTTAATAATTTACAGGTAGAAGATAAGCTTCCTCAAGGAATAGCCTATAAATCTGCAACAACAGGATCTGTTAGCGAAGGTACATATCGCACAAATTATGCAGGAACAATAAATCCAGGAGAAGTAAAAACCTTTGCTTTAAAAGTAGATGTTGATAATAATTTGAATAATGTAGTAGAAATTAAAAATGTAGCTTTTACTACCGCAAACGAAACAAACGAAGTATATGGTACGCATGCCCCAGTAAGTAATTCAAATCCAACACAACCAAATACAGCAAGAGCCTTAGGTGTAAGTTTATTTGTAGAAAATGATTGTGATTTAGATAGAGCATTAATTATTTCAACAATTACAGACGGAAAAATTTGCCGAGGAAGCAGTATAAAACTTGAAGCAAATATTATAGCAGATTCTTATTTATGGTATTTAAACGGCGATCAGTTAGGAGAAGTTGGACAATCTATTACAGTAGATAGAGTAGGAACATATAGCATGATTTATGTAAAAAATAATTGTAATTCTCCAATGTCTGATGTTTTTGTGGTAAGCGAAAAACCAGTGCCTTTAATAAATATTACAGGAAGTACAGCAATACTTGTTAAAGAAAATCAAACTATTATTTGGCCAACATTTTCTGCAGGATCTCCAAACACAACCATTACTGTATTAAATGCAGAAGGTAATATTGTTACACCATTACCAGGTAGTTTACCAAATGTTGGAACTTATGTTTACACTATTGTTGCAACAAATACAAGTGGTTGTACAACTTCAATTCCAATTAAAATTACGGTATTTGATACTTCTGCTTGTCCGCCAATGCTAGAAAAAACTTATGCAACACAACAAGTGGTACGCAATGTTTTGTTAGGATCCGTAACAAATCCTTCAAATGCAATTGACGGAAAATATGATACTTTTTCAGTTTTAAATGCAACACTCGGAGCAGCCAGACAAGATTTGCTATTTGCCAATGTAGTAGCAGCGGGCACACCAGTTTCTGTAAAAATCGGAAAAAATCCTGCTGTTTTAGGTTTAGTAGACGGACTTACAATAGTTGGCTTAGATGAGAATAATAATGAAATAGGTTCGTCGGTATCTATTGTTGCGTCACTTGCCAATTTACTGATGTCAAATAATACGTTTGAATTCACATTTATTCCAACGGCAAACGGATCGGTAAAAGCTTATAAAGGTGTACGCGTTGTGCAATCGGCTGTTTTGAATTTAGGTGGAGGAACAAATTTATATGGGGCATATTATCAAAAAAACGTTACTCAATATAGTGCAAATTATTGTAATGCTATTGGCGCAGGCATTAGTAAGTCGGTATTAGATGTGTTTGCGGGTGCTTCAACTACAGTGGCTAATGTTGCTACTGTATTAGCTTCGGTAGAAAACCCTTGGAATTGTGTAAAAGAAGATAACACCTTTACCACAATGCATAGAATAGCGGGAGTACTAAGTACAGCAAACTTAACAGTTGTTTTTAAACAACAAGCCATGCTTGGAGATGAATTGCATATTGTGATAGAAAAAGGAGCAAATGATTTACTGAGTTTAGATTTAATAAAAGGATTTAAAATACAGCGTTATTTAGACAATCAGCCTGTTGGATCAGCTTTGGATGAAACAAGTAATTTACTGAGTTTGGCCTTGCTTGGTTTAGGTAATAATGTTCAGTTTAAAATTATTGTAGCACCTTATGATCAGCCTTATGATCGAGTAACGATTTCTTGTAATAACGTTTTAAGTATATTAGGAGAAAATATCAAAATATATCAGGTAAAGCTCGCGCCAAAAATTGATTTAGGAATTGATATAAACAGACAAGCTTTACTAAAGTGTAAAGATGGAGTTTTGGTTTTAAAGCAAGTAGATGTATGTACAAGCTACGATTTATTTAAAACACAAGTTGGCGGTATTCCATTATCATCCTTAACAGCCAATGAATACAAGTTACCAAATGATTTAGAAAGTATAACTGTAGAAACAAACGAAGGAAATAGAGTAGTAACCAAAAAATATAGAATAATCTATATCGAAACTAAACGAAATGGATGTGTTGTTGGAGAAAGACAAGCAATATATCTCGATTTAAAAAATTGTCTTATTAAGTCAAATTTAAATATCAAGCAGAAAATTAAAGTAAAAAATTAGTATTAAATTAAAAATTTAGAAAAATGAAAAAAATTACCTTACTAGCAGCATTACTTGGATCTATGTATGTTGCAAACGCCCAAGTGGGTATTGGTACACCAAAACCAAACAAATCAGCAGAGTTAGACATTGTATCTACAAACAAAGGGGTTTTAATTCCAAGAGTTGAGTTAACTAGTTTAACCACATTTGGAATGGCAGGCAATAATGCATCCGATAGTACAAGTTTATTAATTTTTAATAATACAGCCACAACGGATATCCCTCTTGGTTTCTATTACTGGGAAAACAGTAAGTGGAATCGTATTATAAATAAAACGGACTTAGACACGGTTATTACCAATACTACCAATATTGAAGGTGATGTTACAAAGTTAAAAGAAGCTATGAATAAGATATTACCTACTTATCCTGGTAATCCCGCAACCGATGTTGCTAATTCGCCTAGTGCGGTAGTTTATCACGATGGTGTTTTTTCTGTTGTTACTTATGTAGACGATACTTATAAAATCGATCCAATTAACTTAAATGATTTAGTAGCAAGTTTCGAAACCATTACTTTGATGGTACCTTTAGAGACAAATGGAAAAATAACAGGATATACTTATTACAATGAGGCTGTTATTAAGAAAGCCGCAAAGGATGGTGTAGATCTTAGTTCAAGTCTTGAAGGAGCAATTACAATAGATGTTAAAGGAGTAGTGGTTAATAATTTTCAAGAAATTGTAAAATCTGGAGTGACTATTACAGAAGGAAACAAAACATTTAGTACCGTTGCAGAATATTTACAATATATTTCTCAGTTTTCTGAGGGAAATGTTATTTATACAAACATAGGTACAGCTGATGCGCCTAAAATGGGTTTTCAATATTATGACGGAACAAATTATACAACGATTGATTTATCAAATTTTGAAAAAGAAACAAATATTAAAAGAAGTATTACCACCACTAATGGAGAGATTGCTACTTATAATGCAGTAGAAGCACCAACAGCAGCAAATGTTTTAAAAGGGGAAGTTTACTATCAATACAAAAATGAGAAAGATGTTGCAGAATACATCAATATAACACAAGATGTTTTAACTTCAATAGAAAACAACGTAGCGGTGCAAACGGCAATTTCTAATATTTTAAATACTGGAGGAACTGTTTTTTATGGTAAATTAAATGATTCTGATACTGAAAATGTTCTTTATCAATATGTTGGAAATGTTAAAACAAAAATTGAATTAAACTATGATATTACCGGTGTAGCAGTTAGTACAGGCAATAAAGTAGGTGGCAAATTGATATACATGTTTAAAAGTACTACAAATGTGGTAGAGGCAGGAGAATCTGTAATGAGCCCAATTACTCTACCTACCAGTATTACTATAGAAGGAATAAAATCAATACAATTGTTAAATGCGGCAGGCAATTTTGTAACAAGCGCCGTAACTGATGTTGAAATTAATTTAAGTAAAATTGAATTTAATATCGGTATAGGAAAAATGTATACCGTACTTCCGAAACTGGCATCAGGAAGTTATACTGCAATTGTAGAATTTGTTGGTACTCCAGTAACACCTTAATAAACAAGGGTAATTTCTTGTAGAAAACACAATGTTAATTTGAGAAATAGGAATAAATATGATGAAAAATATACTTATCGGATTCGTGTTTTCTCTTTTTACAATTGCAGGTTTTGCTCAAATGAAGCTTAATGTAACAGGAACCACAGATCCAAATGCATCCAAAATTAATGCAAATGCAGTGTTGGAATTATCAGCAACAGATCGTGGATTATTATTACCAAGAGTTTCGTTAGTTTCAACAACTTCTGCAGCACCTTTAAAGGCTCATGTGCTTGGAATGACTGTATTTAATACTGTAAAACAGAATGATGTTGTAATTGGTTTTTATTATAACGATGGTATAAAATGGAAACAAATGATTACTACCGATTATAAAGCTGTAAAATTCTTTTACATGCCAACAATTATATTCGACGCTTCTGTAATTACACCCGCAAATGTTACGTTAGAAAAAGATTTGTATACAGAATACAAAAAACAATTTGCACTCGAAGGTAAATCATTTAAAAGTGCATCAGCGCCAGGAAGCGCACAAGGTGGAATTCCATATTTTACCAACGCCACTGATTTATATTATTATATAACTGATTATGATGATACTGTATTTCAGTTGATTGAACTTTCGGATAATGGAATATTAAAATACAAAATCATAAAAGAAGCAACAGAAGGCGCTTTAATAAATATTGTTTTTGTTGTCAAATAACCTTTAAAATGAAGTATATGAAATGAACATAAAAAATAGAATTATATTTAGTTGTTCCGTTTTTTTCTCTTTTTTTAAAGTAAATGCTCAAACAGTAAACGAAGGCCAGTTGTATATTACACCAAATTCACTTGTATCTACTTTTTATAATTTTGAAAATAGCGAACAAGGAGATTTTAGAAATAATGGTGTATTTATTGTGCATAAAGACATTGTCAACGACGGGAAATTTTTTGATTATGACGGAAATAAACCACAAGGAAAAACAATCCTAAAAGGTTCTGAAACGCAAAAAATTTCAGGTACTCAACTTACAAAATTCAATAATTTGGTATTGGATAATGATAAAAAAAACATTGCATTTGATGTAAAAGGAAATGTAATTGCAGAAGGAAATGTAGAATTTGTAAATGGCATAGCTGTTATTGATGATAGCAATGCTTCGTTTACATTTTTAACAAAAGCACAAGCAATCGGCGCAAACGATAAAAGTCATATTAAAGGAGAAGTAGAAAAAGAAGGTAATACAAACTTTGTTTTTCCTATCGGAGCCAATGAAGTTTATCGATCAGCTGGTATTTCTGCACCAAAAAATAAAAATGATGTTTTTGTAAGTAAGTATTTTTATGAAGATGAAACTTTTTTTGCAAATAAAATAGACTTACCTATAAATGTAAATGTTCTAAATACAAAAGAATATTGGCTTATAGATAGAGGAAACAAAAGTAATAGCGATGTTGTAATTACGCTTTCTTGGGATGAGCGCACTACACCAGAAGATATGACAGAAGATCCAGAAAAATTTATGTGCATTTTGCGATGGGATAATCAGAATAAAACGTGGGTAGACGAAGGCGGTATAGTTGATATGAGTACAAAAACAATCAGTTCACCAACATCGGTTATCGGTTATGGCTATTTTACATTAGGCTCTATAAAACCAGCTTGGGTAAATAAAGAAGATCTGATTGTTTACAATTTAGTATCAGCTAATAAAGATGGAATGAATGATTATTTTTTAATCGAAAATATTCAGCTTTATCCAAATAATAGAGTAACTATTTTTAACCGTTGGGGAACAAAAGTTTTTGATACAAAAGAGTATGACAGCAAGGGAAATGTTTTTGACGGAAGATCTGATGGAAGTGGAACATTGAAAAAAGGAGAAAGATTACCAAGCGGAACGTACTTCTATATTTTAAATTATGAAGTACAAGATTCTAATGGTTCAAAAGTGAAAAAAAAGTCTGGATATTTACATCTAGAATAATGTAAAACTAAAATCGGCTAATCTAAATAGATTAGCCGATTTTAGTTTTAAAAAGATAATACAAAAACACATATTTAAATAGATTAAGTCTAAATAATATATACATTTGTATCCTGATAAAATAAACTAGGTTTCAATAAATAATACTAGACAATCTAATGTTAGCATTTACTAATTTTTCAAGAATTAAAACTTTTACGTTTAGCTTTTTTTTCTTTTTATGTACAACAGTAATTTTTGCACAAAATGTAATTATAAAAGTAACAGATAATAATCAGAAGGCAATTAGCGGAGCAGACGTTACCGTTAATGGAAGTAACAAAGGAAGTACAAATAAAAGTGGCGGGTTACTTGTTGATTGCTCTAATCTATCAGATATAACACTAATTGTTACAGCTTCTGACTATGAAGATCAAATTCAAACCATTTTACAATCGGAAGTAAAGAATGTAATTCAAATTAAGATGACAAAATTGCAGCAATCTTTAAATGAAATTGTAATTACAGCGGGTAGAAAAGCTGAAAATATTGCAACAATACCTTCTTCAGTAACCATTATTGGACAGCAAGAGTTACAGCAACAAATGAATTTAACAACAGATATTTCTACAATATTAGGAAATCTTGTTCCTGGATTGGGAAGTTCTACAAATAAAGGTACATCGAGCGGACAAACCCTTAGAGGTAGACCAGTATTGGTTTTAATAGATGGTATTCCACAGTCAACACCTTTGATGAATGGTTCTAGAGATATCCGTTCAATTGCTCCTTTTGCTATAGAAAGAGTTGAGGTAATTAAAGGTGCAACAGCTATTTATGGAAATGGTGCAACAGGCGGAATTATCAATTATATCACAAAAAAGAATAAAGGTGATAACGTTTTTGGCGGAACAACAGTGTTAGGAACATCGTTTAATCCTGCAAATAGCAGTGGAACATTAGGTTATAAAGTTTCTCAATCTTTTGGCGGAAAATATAATAAATGGAATTATCTTGTTGGTGCATCTCTTGATTATACAGGTGTACAACGTGATGGTGATGGAATTGTATTAGGACAAACAGACGGATTATCAAATTCTTATCAAAAAAACTTATTTGCACAAATAACATATAATATTAACGACGATTCTTCTATTCGTGCCTTTTATAATGGTTATAATAGTACACAACATGCAAAATACATCAGTAAGAATGGAAAATACGCAGAAGAGCCAACAATTGGTATTCCTGGTACTGATCCTGGAAAAAATACAGGAACACCTTACAACAATAATTTAATGTTGGGCTATACAAATAGCAATTTATTTTTAGATACGCAGTTAGATGTTACATTGTACTTAAATAGTTTTCGTTCCATGAATCGTTATATCGAAAAAGGAACTGCTTGGTATGGACCTGGTCAAACGCAAATTAATTCTGAGAAAAAAGGTATTCGTGTTAATTTAAATACGCCATTTATCATATTTGATAAACAAATTGAAGTGAGCTATGGTGTAGATGTTTTAAGCGATAAAACGGATCAAGATTTAACTGATGGTAGAGTATATATTCCATCAATGGATATGGTAAATATTGCTCCTTATGCACAATTAAAAGTAGATATTATTAATAATTTGATTTTAAAAGCAGGGGTTAGATATGAAAATGCAAATGTAGATGTAAAAGATTTTCATACAATTGCAACTGGACCAAATAATGAAGGAAGTATTTTTGTACAAGGAGGAAAAATACCCTATAAAACTACTTTATTTAATGCGGGATTACGTTATAATAAACACCAAGTTTTTAATCCATTTGTAAGTTTTTCTCAAGGTTTTGCAATTAATGAGTTAGGAAGAATTTTGCGTAGAGCAACTGCCAATACATTAGATCAACTAGAAACAGAGCCAATTGTTACAAATAACTACGAAGCAGGTTTTTCAAGTAAAATATCTATATTTAATTTTACAGGATCTTATTATATCAGTACATCAAAATTAGGTGCAAATTTAGTAGATGTAAACGGATTTTTAGTAGCACAACGCGAGCCAGAAACGGTTCAAGGTTTTGAAATAACTATTGATGCTACTTTATCACCAAAATGGACCGTTGGAGGTTTTTATTCATATGTGGAAGGAAAAGCAAAATTTGACAACGGAGATAAAATTTATTTAAACGGAGGAAGAATTTCTCCTCCAAAAGCAACTGCATTTGTGTATTATACACCAACAGATAAACTGAGTTTTCAAGCTTATTGGGTATTTTCTGGTAGCAGAGATAGATTTAAACCAGACGATAAAGGAAAATATAAAAATAGTGAAGGCCCAGTAAAAGACATTAGCTTGTTTAATATTGCTTCAACATATCATTTATCAAAAGAATGGAAAGTAAATGTAGGTATTGAAAATTTATTTAATAAAGTATACTATCCTGTAGTAAGTCAATATCGTGCTTTAGATGCCGAATATATTAGAGGAAATGGAATGCAAGCAAGCGTAAGTGTGCAATATAATTTTTAATAAATGAAGAAATTTATTTTATGGTTGCACAAATGGCTCGGATTAATTACAGGAATAATTGTTTTTATTGTAAGTATTACGGGATGTATTTATGTTTTTCATGATGATTTAAAAAAGATTGTTTATGCAGATAATTATTATATTACCAATAATAGAACAATACCAGAAACAGCATTGCCATATGCTGAAGTAGAAGCTATTGCACAACAAGCAGTAGGAGAGAAATATCCAATTAATAGAGTAGATATTTATCCTGCCAAAGATAGAACTTGGGTTTTTAGAGCGTTAAAAACAAATAAAGAAGCTGTAGGTATAAATAATGAAATAATTTATTTTAAACGAATTTTTGTTAATCCATATACAGGAAAAGTTCAAAAAATTGAAGATACTAAAAATGAATTTTTTTACAATGTTTTACAATTGCATAGAAACTTGTGGCTGGGCAGCAAATATGGCGGATTACTTGTAGGTAGCAGTTCGGTAATTTTTATACTTATTAGCTTATCTGGTTTGGTTTTATGGTGGCCAAAAAAGTGGAAAGGAAAAACATTTAAGAGAAGTTTTGTTTTTGATTTTTCAGTAAACTGGAAAAGAATTAATTATGATTTGCATAATTTACTTGGCATGTATAGCCTTATTTTGGCAATAATTGTAGCGTTTACAGGTATTTTATTTGCTTTTCCAAAATTTAATAATTCGGTCGAAAGTACTCTAAATAAAGTAGATGAAAATAAATTTTCTGTTATGCAAGCGCCAGTTTATGATTCGGTAAATCAAATTTATAAAAATACATTAGACAATGCATTATTGTATGTGCTAACTAAGTTTCCAACGGCAGATATGGTTTCTTTGCGATTAGGAGATAAGGAAGCTAAAGAATACAATATGCAAGTACGATTAGAGAAGGATAAAACAAGCAAATTTGAATGGATTTATTTTGATAAAATATCCGGACAAATTACATCTATAAAGAATAATACTTACGAAACAATTGCATTAGGAACAAAGGTGGTTTCATTAAAATATGATTTGCATGTAGGTTCGATAGGTGGATATTCTACAAAAATTATAGCTTTTTTAGGTTCGTTAATTTTTGCATTAATGCCTATAACAGGATTTGTTATTTGGTACAATAAAGGTAAAAAGAAAAAAAAGAATGTAAAAAAGTAACTTAGATAAATAGAGCTAATAAGAAATTATTAGCTCTATTTTTTTTAAGCTTTTCAGTAAAAAAATGTGTGTACAATATTTTATCGCAGTATTTGAAGAATGTTATCCTTTAAGCTATCAATCTGCCTATTTCTTACAATTTAGCTTTGTTTTCTTTCTAAATATCGTCTTAAAAATATCATCAAAAAAGCCATTATACCAAACATCAATGTAATCCATGGGGTATATTGCACATCTTTAGAAGTAATTATCCATCCTCCAATAGTTGATCCTACAGCTATGCCTAAGTTTCCAAACGATGTAGCCAGACTATTGGCAAATTCCATGGCTTCAGGGGCTGATGAAATCATATAAGTGGATGCATTCAGAAAACTTGGCGAATAAAGAAAACCCCACAAAGCAATTACAATAATTGTTGTAACAGTATTTCCTCCTGAAAAGTATAATAGCACAGGTATTATGATAGTTCCTGAAAGAAAAATTGCCGTAGTATAGGTTACATTTTTATTTAACATTTTTCCTGCTACCCAGTTAGCAAATACGCCAATAATACCAAACACAAATAACATATAGCTTATCATTGTGCTATCCATATCTTTAGCTTTATTCAGATAGTCGGCAAAATAACTATAGGTAGAAAACCATGCTGAAATCATAAAGAAATTCATTGCAGTGCTAACAATAAATATGGGTTTAGTTAGAATTTTCAACTGACTTCCATAGTTTTTTCGTTCTGTTATAGGCATTGGAGGCAATAAAAAATAAATAGCAAGCAACGCTATTAAGCTAATAATAGATTGTATTACAAAAGAGTATTCCCAAGTTAATAAACTGGCAATATAAGTAGCAAATGGAATAGTTGTAACCATTGCAAGAGCAACACCACTAAAAACGATACTCATCAATTCGTTTTTATTTTGTTTATTACCTTGAGATACAGCTACGGATAAAGCTGTAGCGATATAAACAGGCTGCAAAAATGCAGGTAATATCCTGAAAAACATTAATAACCAAAAAGGCGGCGAAAAGGAAGAAACAATTCCCGTAACGAGAAAAATAAAGATAGCGGTTAACATTACTTTTTTACGATCAAATCCTGATGTAAGTAAAGTCATAAAAGGCCCTGTTAAAGCGATGATTAATGCAAAGGCACCTAATAGATAACCTGCTTTATCAATAGTAATATTGTAATAATCTGCTATTTGTGGTAAAATACCAATAATACCAAATTCTGTTGTAATGATTGCTAAAAAACCTAATGCTCCTATGTAAGCGTATTTTTTCATTTGTTAAAAGTTGTTTTTTAAATTTTTGTATGATTTTATATTAATTATTTTCATCCTTAGAATCATCTAAAAGAAGTTTTCCATTTTCCAGAGTATCATCACAGCAATACTTGTTATGATTTTAATCTGTGAAGCAATGCGAAAAATATTATCCGCACTCTTTTTCAACAACAAATAGATGGAATAATTGATCTTTTTTTTCTAATAAATGGTTTGTGTCAAACTGTTCAGCAGTGTTAGATTGACGATAAAAGGAAAAATATGCCTGCACATTATTAATTTATTTAAATTGAACAAGCAAAACTATTCAGTAATCACTATTTTTGTATAGTATACAGCTATTTGTATGGTACTAACAAATTTGTAAGTAATGGGAAAAAGAAAAGAAAATTCAACCAATATGCACAACGAGAAAAACATAATCGAGGGATGTGATTTGACTTATACAGTTTGTATGATAGGAGGGAGATGGAAATTGTTGATTTTGTGTAAACTTGAAAATGGAAAACTTCGCTTTAGTGAACTCCGTGATAGAATTAATGGTATTACAGAACGAATGCTTACACTTCAACTAAGAGAACTAGAAAAAGAAAGTTTAATTACAAGAACTGTATATGCAGAAGTACCTCCAAGAGTAGATTACGAACTGACAGAAATTGCCAAAGAGTTAGTACCTATTTGGGTGCAACTAAGTGATTGGGGTGCTAAGCATAAAAAAATCACCAACAAATAGACGTTAAAAGAGTCATTCAGTTGGTGATTTTTTTTATCTATATGTAAAATTCTATTTTAGAATTTTATACAGTAAAATGTAAAAAAGAGAAGTATTATAAATGATTAAATTATTTTTGTTTAACTAAATGTTATTGAGATTTATAAAAACTTAGTTTTTAATTTATTGTGTTATAATCCAATTAACAATTGCTTTTTTAGGCTCTTCATGTATTTTATAAGGATTTTCCTTAGCAAAAAAATGATTTTCTTCCTCCAATATAGTGATAGAAATAGTTGGATTATTGTAGCTATTAAGCAGGTTTGTATTAGAAATCGGGTCTACAAGAACATCCTGATCTCCAATCATATAAAACACAGGGATATTTATGTTTTTAAATAAGTTACTATTGTTTTTTATAATTAGATCTTTCTCAGTTTTACCAATTAAAAATGGAAAACGAGAATTGTATTTGTTCTTTGTATAGCCTATTTTCTTTTTATACTTTTTATATTTTGACCAATAATTTTTGTCATCATGATTTTCCAAATAAAAATCTACTAAATTACTACATGTTTTTTGTTTTTCCTCCAGTGTATCATATAGAAAGTAATCGTTAAATCCATTTTCTTCATGTTGTAATTGATAAAGAAACATATCTTTACCAGAAACTACAGGTGTAGATAAAAGCACTAAAAAATCGGGGTGAATATTGTCTTTTAAAGCATCTATAACAGCTACACCTCCAAGGCTATGTCCAATTATGCCAATTTTTTTTCCTTTCAGTTCGGTATTTTGTTTCAAAGTGTTAAAAGCACACGCTAATTCAGCTCCCATCATTGTTGCTGTGTATAGCATATCACCTCCTCCTTTTCCTTTAGAATTTCCTATATCTCGTTCATCATATCTAAATACTGCTATGTTATTATCCAATAAAGCTTCCGCCAAATAAGTATGTGTGTTGCGCGTATTATAACCCGTGCCTGGTTTTATAATAACAACTTTGTCAAAGCCATTTTTTGGAATAATCAGACTTCCCTCAAATGAAACACTATCTATTTTTTGTTTTCTATCAAAAGCAGGTACATTAAAATTAATTGTTCTAAACATGTAGTTTTCCTTTTCAGTAATAAAAGTTTCAAGTTTAGTTTTTGCATTTTGAGCAAAACAACCTAAAGTTAGCAAAAGCAAGATTCCCGAAAATAATTGTTTCATAAGTATAAGTTATTTAAAGTTACAGTGTTATTTTGTTAGCTTGTATACTAAAGATAAGGTAAAAGGCATGGAGGAAAGATGAATTTTAATAAATATCAATGTGTTATTTAACAATTTAAATAAAAATAGAATTCTTAAACTGGTTTAATTTTTTTACAATTAATTGCGTTTAGTTTTACGTTTTTAAAAGTAAAAAAATATGAATTCAAATTTTATGCAATTGTTTTTGCGCATATCAGTAGCTGCTTCTTTTTTATCCGCTGTATCAGATCGTTTGGGATTTTGGGGCAAAGCAGGTGAAACAAATGTTTCTTGGGGAAATTGGGAAAACTTTGTACAATATTCAAATACTGTAAATTCGTTCGTACCAGAACAAATAGGAAATATTTTAGCAATTGTGGCAACGTTTGCAGAGGTGGTTTTGGCTATTTTGTTGTTAATTGGCTATAAAACTAAAATAGCAGCAATATGTTCGGGTGTTATTTTACTTTTTTTTGCACTAGCAATGACATTGTCGTTTGGCGTAAAAGTACCTTTTGATTATTCGGTTTGGACAGGTGCGAGCGCTTGTTTATTGTTAAGTACATTAACTAATTATTCGTATAGTTTAGACGAATATTTTCCAAAAAAAGATAAGAAATGATAAAATAAATCCTCCTAATTATGCTTTAGTTAGGAGGATTTATTATTCTATTATTACAATTTATTGCATACTTTCAACACACATAATTGCACATTTTTCACCATCAATAGCAGCAGAAATAATTCCTCCTGCATATCCTGCGCCCTCAGCACACGGATATAATCCTTTTATTTGCGGGTGTTCTAATGAACGATCGTCTCGTGGAATACGAACAGGAGATGAGGTTCTACTTTCTGGTGCATGAAGAATAGCGTCATTTGTAAAATATCCTTTCATGCTTTTACCAAATTCAATAAAACCTTCTCTCATTATTTCCGTCAAAAAAC
The DNA here is from genome assembly GCA_030151255.1 of Flavobacterium sp. Classification (GTDB taxonomy): domain Bacteria; phylum Bacteroidota; class Bacteroidia; order Flavobacteriales; family Flavobacteriaceae; genus Flavobacterium. The sequence goes on along the minus strand of JASLED010000075.1, from coordinate 1,917 downwards.
TAGGAAAAACTTCGCCTAGTTCAACAGAAGTAGTTCCTGGTAAATAAGATGTTTTTGGAATAGAAGAAGATACTTTCGATTGAGAAAAATCAACCATTCGTTGCGCAGGCACACGTTGTGTTGATCCAGCCAATACAAATGCGCGTTGTTCTATTTCTTTTTGAAACTCCATACCTGCCAAAGCTCCAAATTTTGCAAATGGCTTAAAATCTTCCAATCGCAATTCTACTACAATTCCTGAATTTGCAGTTGCCTGATCTCGTCTTGAAGGAGACCATCCATTTGTAACTACTTCTCCTGGTGCAGTAGCACAAGGTGCAATTACTCCGCCCGGACACATGCAAAATGAATACATTCCTCGCCCATTTACTTGTTTTACTATAGAATATGGGGCAGGAGGGAGGAATTCTCCTCTGTAATCACAAGAATATTGTATCTGATCGATTAAAGATTGTGGATGTTCTGCACGAACTCCAAGTGCAAAAGGTTTTGCCTCGATTAGCACTTTTTTTCGATCTAATAATTCATAAATATCACGAGCCGAATGTCCTGTAGCTAAAATTACTTTTTCTGCTTCATGAATAGTACCGTTACTTATTACAACACCTTTAATTTCATTACTTTTAATTACAAAATCTACAACACGTTGTTCAAATAAAACTTCGCCTCCAAACTCTTCAATTTTGTGTCGCATATCTTGCATAATTTTTGGTAATTTATTTGTACCAATATGCGGATGAGCTTCTACTAAAATATCTTGAGGAGCGCCAAAAGCAACCAACAGTTCTAAAATTCTATTTACATCGCCGCGTTTTTTAGAGCGAGTATATAGTTTACCATCAGAGTATGTGCCAGCGCCACCTTCTCCAAAACAATAGTTAGAATCAGGGTTTACAATATGATCGATAGTTAAAGCTTTTAAATCTCTTCTTCTGCCACGCACATCTTTTCCTCTTTCAATAACAATTGGTTTTACTCCCAATTCTATTAATTGTAAAGCAGCAAAATAGCCTGCCGGACCCGCCCCAACAACAATTACGCGTTTGGCATTTTGTACATTTTTGTACAGCGGAAAATTAATTTGTCTATGAATTATTTCTTCTCCACTAAAAAAAACCTGAACTTTTAAATTGATTTTTACAGCGCGCTGTCTTGCATCAATAGAGCGTTTTAAAATTGTAATATGTTGAATATCAGAAATTGAATTCTGTAACTGATTTGCAATATATTGTGTTAATAATTCTGCCGAAGCAGCAACTTCGGGCAGTACTTGTAGTTGTAATTCTTGTGGCATTTTTTTATAAAGCAATAAAAAATTAAACCGCAAAAATACATTAAAAATTAAAAAGAAAAGATGTTATTCATTATCTTATACTAATTCTAAAAAAGCATAAAAATTTTATTCAATTATTCAATAAAAGCATTGATTGATGTTTATATTTGTATAATTTAGATAGTTTGAGTGAGCAAGTTTATGAATAAAAGAGATTTTAAAGATAAAGTATATACAGAGTTGTCAAAAATTGCAAAGGCAATGTCTAATCCTATTCGTTTAGAAATTATTGATTTGTTGGCACAAGGGCCTTTTACTGTAGAACAAATTGCTAATTATATAGCACAATCGATTGCTAATACATCTCAGCATTTACAGCATTTAAAAAATGCAAAATTGGTTCAAATTAGTAAAAAAGGAAATTATGTAAATTACTCGCTCAGTGTGGAGAATCCAGTGAAATTGACCACCTAATTCCGTTAAAAGTGATCACTTAATTCCGATGGAAAGTGATCACCTAATTCCGGTGAAATTGACCACCTAAAAAACCAAGTTAAAACATGTCTAAATATCTTAGCTAAAATGCAAGAGATATGGCTAATAAAAAGATCGACATGTTACAATTAAAACAACTACTACGTCTA
>JASLED010000058.1 GCA_030151255.1 Flavobacterium sp. | reverse complement strand
CTTTTATTTACATAAGAAAGTTTTTTTGAAGTTTTTTTAATTTTTATTTAGTTCCAGTGAAAAATCAGCAAATCAACGCAAATAATAAAGGAGAACCGAAGCTCTCCTTATATATACCATAGATTATTCTAGTTTATTTTTCTTTAAAAGACTTTTAATGGAGCTATAACCCCTATGCTAATTCTACTCGTATTATAGTTGGTTTGCTGCAGAACTTCTTTTGCAAAACTCGAATAATTATAATATCGCCCTACGTACGAAGCAAAGAAACGAAGATTCATATCTTTAAATGGAGAATATTCTACGGTTGGTATTACTCCATAACTAGATCTTAGATGATTAGTTCCGCTGTTTTCAGAAACAATATTTTTCGCATATGCATTGCTATTCATTAAAGTTAGCGAAACATTAAACTTTGGAGCTACTAAATAATCAACCTTTAACCAATTTTCTAGATAAGAAACATTTTCTTGCGTATAAACATTATCACCAGGAATCATAGCTGTTACAATACCTTTTCTATCCAATCCTTCATGACTATATTTAAAATCATACATAACAGTCAGTTTACTATCTTGATATTTATTTCCAAAAGAATAATAATTCATTCCTCTATTTTTAGCCTCATTAAAATAACTGTAACTATATATTGTTTCAAACTTACCATCCCAAAAGCTACCTTTCCAATTTGTAACAATTGCCATTGGAAACTTCGATTTTTCTATCCCTTCTGGAATCATTCCACTATATATATCATCAAAATTGGCTGTACGCGAATTTAACAACTGCAAAGTAAAGGAATGATTTTGTGAAACGTCATGAGTTATACCTACACCTGTAAGAAAATTATCTGCATACTCCAAAATATCATTATATTCTAAAATATCGATTGGATTTAAATCAAATTCATATCCGCCCCAATCAGCGCTCATTTTACCAAGATCCAATCTTGTTTTAGGTGATAGATACACTCCAATAAAAGCTAAATCAGTACCTCTACTCAAATGGTCTCTGCTTTCTGGATCAGTACTTTTAGTATATCTGTCACGAAATCTGAAATAAACTTTATCGTGAATTTTCCCTTTAATTTCTAAACGAAATTGATTATTATTAAATTCTGACTCTTGAAATTTTCCATTTTCAAAAAGATTATCATTTGCAAAACGCATATTAAAAATCATGTCTACATTTCTTAATAAATCTAGTTTTTCCTTTGAAAATAATGGCTTTGAAATTGTATCAAAACTAGTTTGTGCTTCTTGCCCAAAGACAGTAATCTGACTTAATAGGCAAATAAATATTACATATATCTTTCTCATAACTAATAAATAAAATATTCAAAAAATTAAAGCAGTACAGTTCCTAATCCAAAGCCTACTATAATTGCAACAATTACTGCAACTAAGCCAGGTATCATAAAACTGTGATTAACAACAAATTTCCCGATTTTGGTACTTCCTGTCCTATCAAAATTTATTGCGGCTAATAAAGTTGGATAACCTGGTAAAACAAAATCAGAATTTACGGCAGGAAAAATAGCAATCAACGCTGGATTAGAAACCCCAAGCGCCATACCTAAAGGCATCATTGTTTTTGTTGTAGCAGCTTGGCTAAACATTAATGCGCCTAAAATAAAAACTGCTATTGCGAATGTCCAAGGATACATTGTAACAATTTCACTTAAAAATCCTTTAATTACCACTTCGTTGTGTGTCATAAAAGTTGCGCTCATCCATACAACACCAAATACCGAAACTACAGCTGTTGCCATCGAATTAAACAAACTTACTTTTGTAACCTCAACCGCACTTGTTTTTGTAATAAGCATCATAATTGCAGAAGCTGTAAGTGTGATAAGGCAAATAACTGTTACCATTTGCATTTCTCCATTCGCCTTCATTACCAAACTAGCTGCGCCTGGTTCAAATTGAGGTAATAATTGAGGAAATGCTCCAGCAACAACAATTAATAACACAGCAATAGAAAATATTACAACTGATGTTTTTGCACCTGGTTTTAAATTGCTCGAAACATTATTATCATTTGTGGTATCTAAACTTGCAGCAAATGCAGGATCTTTCATTTTTTCAATAAAAATCGGATCATCTACTAATTCTTTTCCTTTTCGTAAAACAGCAAAACAAGAGAATAAGATACCTACTAAACACGCAGGAATACACACTTTCATAATATCGATAAGCGCTCCAGGATATCCTAAAATACCCGCTCCAGCAAATGCCGCTGTTGCTGCACTCATCGGGCTACCTGTAATAGCCAAGTGAGAAGCAATTACAGAAACACTCAACGGACGCTCTGGTCTGATTCTTTTCTTGGCCGCTACTTCTGAAATAATTGGCAATAAAGAATATAGTAAATGTGCTGTTCCTGCAAACAAACAAAAGAAATAAACAGTAAAAGGAGCTATAAAAACAATATTTGAAGGATTACTTCTAATAATTTTTTCTGCCAAACGCACCAAATAATCCAATCCTCCACAAGCTTGAAGTGTAGCTGCTGTAGAAACAATAGCCATAATCACTAACATAACATCTATTGGTGGATCGCCAGGTTTCATCTGAAAGATGAAAACAAAAATCATCAATCCAACCATTCCCATCACCCCTAATCCGATGCCTTTCATCTGAGAGCCAATAAGAATCATTCCTATTAATATTGCAAATTGAAGTAATAACATAGCAAGTATTTTTAGTTTAAACGAATTACAATTAGATCCAAAAAAAGGAGGTAGACAAAAACACATTCATTCTCCTCCTCTTTTTAAATAATACTATAAGTATGTCTAAGAATTAGTATCTTAAAAATATTTTCTGTAATTCCTCTTTATTTGATGTTTTTGTCAATGCAAGCATTAATAAAACACGTGCCTTTTGAGGATTTAAATCATCTGATACAATAAAACCTAATGCTTTATCATCTACTTCATTTTCTAAAGTAACTCTTCCTGAACCTGCTCTTGCCGAACGACAAACGATAATTCCACTTTTTGAAGCTTTTTCCAACGACTTCCCTACCTGATTTGGAAAATTTCCATTACCAAGCCCTGCGTAAACAATACCTTTTACACCTTCAGTAATTGCAGCATTTACAGCTACAGGACTTGCATCTGCATATCCATAAACAATTTCTACTTGAGGTAATTTTGTAAGTCCTTTTACGTTGAATTTTTCTTCTGGAGATCGTAATGATTTATAGTAATAACTTACTTTTCCATCATAAATTAATCCGATAGGTCCAAAATTACGAGATTTAAAAGTTGACATATTTGTAGTAACCGTTTTAGTTACGTCACGTCCAGTATACACCTCTTCATTCATTGCAACCACAACACCTACATCTTTACTATTTGGTGATGATGCAACCATTACTGCATCAAGTAAATTTCTATTTCCATCTTGACTCATTGCTGTTGAAGGACGCATTGCTCCAACAAGAACAACAGGTTTATTTGATTTAATTGTAAGTTCTAAAAAATAAGCTGTTTCTTCTTGTGTGTCTGTTCCGTGAGTTACAACAACACCATCAGCCAAGTTTTTTTCAAAAATTTCATTGATGCGATTTGCTAATTTTAACCAAGTATCAATATTCATATCCTGGCTTCCAATTTGCGCAATTTGCTCTCCAGTAATTTTTGCATAATTGTGTATTTGTGGAACAGCATTTAACAAATCATCAATTGGAACTTGCCCAGCAGTATAAGCTGCTTTTACTGATGATTCGCCTGAACCAGCAATAGTTCCTCCTGTTGCTAATATTATTACACGAGGTAAATCTTTATTAACTTGATTATTATTCTTAGGTTGGGCTTGTACCTGAATTGCTAAAAAGATAACAAGCACTACGTTTAATAATTTTTTCATTGTTCTAAGATTTATTTATGAAACAATTAATTTAGGATGAATTAAATTTTCAAGTGAATACACTTCATCCCATTTCTCTTGCGTAATTAATTTTCTTTCTATTACTACAATTTCGTGTACGCTTTTTCCAGACAATAATGCTTCGCCAGCAACGCTTGCACAAACTTCATAACCTAATATCGGATTTAACTGTGTTACAATACCAATACTATTCATTACTAATGAAGCACAATGCTCTTTATTTGCTGTAATACCATCGATACATTTCTCTATTAAAGCTTTTAGGCTATTTCCTAAATAATCTAACGAAGTAAATAATGCAAATCCAATTACTGGTTCCATTACATTTAACTGTAACTGTCCTGCTTCTGCAGCTAGTGTAACCGTTAAATCTTGACCAATAACATAAAAACATGTTTGATTTACCACTTCTGGCATAACTGGATTCACTTTACCTGGCATAATTGATGAACCTGGTTGACGTGCAGGAAGATTAATTTCATTTAATCCGGCTCTAGGTCCAGAACTCAATAATCTTAAATCATTACAAATTTTTGAAATTTTAATTGCAGCACGTTTAATTGTACTCATAATTTGAACATATGCTCCTGTATCGCTTGTAGCTTCGATCAAATCCGGAGATAATATCAATTTCAATCCTGTTTCTTTAGCTAAATAACTTACACAAAGTTCTGGATAACCTTCTGGCGCATTCACTTTTGTGCCAATTGCAGTAGCTCCCATGTTAACCTCTAGCACTAATTGTTGCGCTTCTCGTAAACGAGCAATATCTTCGCCAACTGTAGTTGAAAATGCATTAAACTCTTGTCCTAAAGTCATTGGTACTGCATCTTGTAATTGCGTACGTCCCATTTTCAGAACATCTTTAAATTCTTCTCCTTTTTTAGCAAAAGAATCTTTCAAATTTTGCATAATAACACAAAAGGTTTCCATTTTGTAATACAATGCTAATCTAAAAGCTGTTGGATATGCATCATTTGTTGATTGAGAACAATTTACATGATTATTTGGGTGCACAATTGCGTAATTACCTTTTTCATGTCCTAAATGCTCCAAGGCAACATTTGCAATTACTTCGTTTGCATTCATATTTACCGAAGTTCCTGCACCACCTTGAATTAAATCACTAATAAATTGATCATCATATTTCCCTTTAATTACTTCATCACAAGCGAAACAAATTGCATCAGCTATTTTAGCATCTAAAATTCCACAATCTTTATTAGCCAAAGCAGCAGCTTTTTTTACCTGCCCTAATGCAATAATTAATTCTCTTGAGCTATTTAATGTAAGTCCGGTAATTGTAAAATTTTCAATTGCACGAAACGTTTGAATTCCATAATATTTATCATTTGGAATTGATAACTCTCCTAAGAAATCATGTTCTTTTCTTGTATTCTCCATAATTAAAAAATTAAATTCAACATATTATTTAATCAATGATATTTAGTAATTATCAAAAACAATGCTAGAATTACAAAACATCATATTATTATTACAAATATTTAAATATTAACCAAATATAAAAATAAAATCACATAAATTAACAACATTAAAGATTTATCACCTAAATAAACACTTTAACACATTCATATCATTTATTAGTTAACTAATAACCATAAAGATATAGTTGTATTTTTTACCTTTTAAAAAAATATTCAGTAGATGAATCTCGCATTTGTTATCATTTTTACAAGATTTTTAAGTTTTATTCTAAAAGACAAAAAAAAGACCTAAATAGATTTACTTAGGTCTTTTTTTGTTTTTAATTCTCCGCAAAGATTATTTCACTTTTAAAATAATTTTATTTGAATCAACTTTATGTTCCATTGTTTCCCAATCGACAATTACTTTTTGCAAAATTAATTCTGATTTAGTGCGTTGATATTTATAAATTGTTCCATCAGTCCAATTTCCTCCCTCGTTGTTATTAAAAAAAACAATTGAATCAAATTCCATTCCTCCTACAAAATCAAAAGCAATTTCATATAATTTGTAATTCATAAAATTCTCAACTTTTCCATTTGCCTGAAAAACAATATCGTTCTTATTATTTTGAGATTGATAAGTTCCTGCAAAAACAATTTTTCTTAATTCAGTCGGAAAATCGTTTTTAATTTTACGATATACCTCAACTTTTTCACTTTTAGGAAATACTAAACTTAAATTATCTTGATTTAATTGTAGCTGAAACTCTTCAGGAAATACAGGATATTCAGACAAAGCCGTCATATTATTTACAAACATTTTCAGATTTTCGTCATAAATAATTGGACTCGAAAATCCGCCTTCATGTTCTGTAAAACCATCTAATATTGTATTTCCTGTTTTTAAAGCAATTTTATCTAAATGAAATCCAAGCACTGTATTTTTAGAATCGCTTATATTATAAATAGATAATGTGTTTTCAACTTCTTTTAAATAATCTTCAGCAATCCAAGTTCCATCAAGTTCGTTACTTAATTTTTCCAAATCATTTGATGTGATTACTACTTGTTTTATGTTATCTGTAGCATTAGTTGATTCTTTTTTCTGACATGAACAAAGCAGAAATGCACACAAGGCAATAAGTAAAGATGATTTCATTTTAATAATTCGTTAGTATTGACATACAAAATTACTATTCTCTGATGATTATTTTATATATTTTTATAGCGATTTTTTAATTACAAAATAAAACTAGATATACGTATTGGTAAATTAAAAAAACAAATGCTATATTATATGATTATGATACTTTAAATTATGAAATACAGATCTAACCTAACAACTGACATTGTAGTAATTTCAGATGATACTATTTTACTAATCAAAAGAAAAAACGAACCATTTAAAGACATGTGGGCATTACCTGGTGGATTTGTAGATGAAAACGAAAAAATAAAAGAGTGTGCACTACGAGAGCTATTTGAAGAAACTAATATTAAAAAATCTGATTTACATTCAGAAATTGAATTTCATACCTTTTATGATGATCCTAACAGAGATCCACGAGGTAGGTACCTATCTTTCGTTTTCTATTGTAACGTAAATAAACAAACTGTAAATGCTGTAGCAAAAGATGATGCAAAAGAACTAAAATGGTTTAAACTAAATAAACTCCCTTCACTTGCGTTTGATCATGCTATAATAATACAAAACATTATAAAAACTAAGTTACCTAACTTTTGAACCTGATCCGTAACTTACGTTTTTTAAAAGTGACCGAAATGGGATTCGAACCCACACGTCTTACGACACCACCCCCTCAAGATGGCGAGTCTACCAATTCCTCCACTCGGCCAAAAAAAAAGCTATTCTAAATTAGAATAGCTTCTGTGACCCGACTGGGGCTCGAACCCAGGACCCCAACATTAAAAGTGTTGTGCTCTACCAACTGAGCTATCGAGTCATGCAGTAATAAAAGTAAAAATTGTGACCCGACTGGGGCTCGAACCCAGGACCCCAACATTAAAAGTGTTGTGCTCTACCAACTGAGCTATCGAGTCGTTACAATTATTAACTGTATGTGCTTTATAAGATTTTGTGACCCGACTGGGGCTCGAACCCAGGACCCCAACATTAAAAGTGTTGTGCTCTACCAACTGAGCTATCGAGTCATTACAATTATAATAATTGTATGTATCTTATATATGTATTATTTGTGACCCGACTGGGGCTCGAACCCAGGACCCCAACATTAAAAGTGTTGTGCTCTACCAACTGAGCTATCGAGTCATTGCAATCTTAGAATTGTTTATTTTTGAATTTGTGACCCGACTGGGGCTCGAACCCAGGACCCCAACATTAAAAGTGTTGTGCTCTACCAACTGAGCTATCGAGTCAAATCAATTCCTGATTGCGGGTGCAAATATAAAACCTTTTTTTTAAAATACATCATGTTTTTGTTTTATTTTTGCCAACAGATTCACTCCAACTATAGCTTTTATTACATAACTCACTATTTTACAATTGCTTATTTTATGGAAAAAATAATTATTTTAGGCTATATGGGCGTAGGAAAATCTACAATAGCCAAGAAACTATCTGCAAGACTACATCTTTCTCATATCGATTTGGATCATGAAATTGAGAAAAGACAACAACAAACAATTAATGAAATCTTTATCGAAAAGGGTGAAATTTTTTTTCGGAAACAAGAATATCTGTTGCTACAAGAATTATTACAATCGGAAGAACGATTAGTTATTAGTTTAGGAGGCGGCACACCTTGCTATGCCAATAATCATTTAGTGCTACAGCAAAATAATGTTGCATCTTTTTACCTTAAAGCATCGATAGCAACACTTGTGCAACGTTTAGAAAATGAAAAAGAGCATCGTCCTTTATTAAAAATTAATACGGAAGATACTCTTGAAACTTTTATTGCCAAACATTTATTTGACAGAAGTTACTTTTATTATCAGGCAAAACATATAATTAATGTAGATGATAAAAGTATTGATTTTATTGTAGATGAAATTATAAGTACGCTTTCTAATTAGCTTAAATAAGCATATTCATCCTCTTTTTCAAAAACAACTTGAATATGCTCTAAAAGTGAAGTTGATAACGACAATCCTTTAAAATCTGCTTTAATTGGAAAAGTTTTATGATTTCTGTCGATTAAAACAGCTGTTTTCAATTTTTTTAATGGCACATTTAAAAAATGTTTTACTCCATAAATCAATGTGGCACCAGAGTTTAAAACATCATCTACTAAAACAATTGATTTATGTTTGTAATCTACTTCTGCAAGTGAAGTTTCGATTAAATTGAGTGGGTTTACTTTATCTATTTTTACTTCGCAAAGCTTCACTTTTATATCTGAAATTTGCTCTAATTCTTTTGCTATTTTTGATGCAAATACAAATCCACTATTAGCCACACCAGCAATTACAATTTCTTCTTCATCAGCAAATGTTTCATAAATCTGATAAGCCATTCGTTTGGTTTTAAAGCCAATTTGTTCTTTATTTAGAATAATCTTTTTTGTCATGATGTTTTTTTATTTTAATTGAGTAGTTGTTTATTCTTCAGTTTCTTTTACTTTGTTTTCTTCCTCTTCGTCAAAATCATCCTCATCAAGCTCCAGAAAACCATAAATATCTCTTCTGTCTTTTTTTGTTGGTCTTCCAGTTCCTTTAGCTCTGTAATATTCTTTTGTTTGTTTCAACATTTCTAGATGTTCAAAAGCTTCTGCTGGAGTTTCATCTTTTCTATAAATATCAACCAATTTTGCTCCTACTCTACTTTGAGGAATATCTAAAACAGTTAATTTATAAACGATTTGGTCTTTTCGTAAAGTGATTTTATCTGTCGGAAAAACCTCTCTAGAAGGTTTTGCAGTTTGCCCATTTATAGTTACATGTCCTTTCTTACAAACTTCTGTTGCTATGTTTCTTGTTTTATAATAACGTACACACCATAAAAACTTATCAATACGCATAATTATATATTAAAATTCTTTTATAATCCTTACAAAAATAAAGTAAAATTGTATCTTGCACTACTAAAATAATTCAAAAATAATGAATAGACTATTTTCTATTTTGGTTTTACTTATCCTTGCTACAACTGTTATTAACTGTAAAAGCGGGAGTAGTTCTGATGATTTTACTATACCTCCTCCAAGAGACAGTAAAGAAGTTTATACTGAAAACGCTAAGCAAATTGAGGAGTATTTGAAGAACAATTATATGATTGAAAAAAATGGTATTATTACGTTTGATAGTATTACTAGCCCAAATCATACAAATGAAAAAGCACTTATTGAAAATCCTAATTTAAGATCGATTATTGTAAATAATGAAGATTATGCTGCATTTTCAATAACAGATCCTTATGACAGTTCTAAGATAATTTATAAATATGGAAAATCTGCCGATACTGTAAAATATAAAATATATTACCTTCTTATTAACGAAGGAGCAGGAGAAAAAAGTTCTCCAGTAGATTCTATCTATGCAAAACGAATTAATTATTCTTTAAAGAATGAAAGAGTAGTTTCAGACAATCATCCTACAACTGGTGGTTTTTACTCATTTCCTCATACAATAGCTGAATTGAGAGGTTTAGTTGCTTCACCACTAAGAATGAATACAGGAGAGCGTCAAATGTTAGAATTAATTAAAACTTCTACAGAAGCTGGAATTAACCCAGACGGAACAATGAATTATGATATTGCTACAGCAGGTAGAATTATTGCATTTATTCCTTCTGGATTAGGACAATTCAACATTGGTTATTCTTCATTAAAAGCATATGCACCTTATATTGCAGACCTTACATTAATTAGTGCTTTTGAAAGAGATCATGATAGAGATGGAATTATGTCTAAACACGAAGTGGAACCAGATAAAATAGGTAAAGTATTAACTATTCATGATTATTTTGCTTTAGATACAAATAAAAATGGCGTACCGAACTTTTTAGATGAAGACGATGATGGAGATGGAGTACCTACAAAAATTGAGTTGATGTACAAAGAAGAAAACGGAAAAGTACGATATTACAAATATGATGCTCCAGAACTAAAAACATGTGGTGATACACCTAGATATTTGGATGCAACTTGCAGACCGTATATGGTAGATGGTGAATGGGTTTATCCTGCTAAAAAATAAAATTTAGAAAAAGAGATGTTTTTAAAAGCATCTCTTTTTTATTATTTATCAAACAAAAAAAGACGAATAGGTTACTATTCGTCTTTTTTGTTTATGATATAAAATCATTATTTTTTTCTACTTAAAACAGCTTCAGATTTTGCTACAATATTAGCAGCATTTAAACCATATTTTTCCATTAATTCATCTGGAGTTCCAGATTCACCAAAAGTATCCTGTACAGCAACAAATTCTTGTGGCAACGGATTATTTAAAGCTAATACACGTGCAACGCTTTCTCCTAAACCTCCTAAAAAGTTGTGCTCTTCTGCTGTAACAATACAACCTGTTTTTGCAACCGAACGCAAAATTGCTTCTTCGTCTAAAGGTTTTATGGTATGAATATTAATAACTTCTGCAGAAATTCCTTTAGCCTCTAATTGTTCAGCTGCTAATAATGCTTCCCAAACTAAGTGCCCAGTTGCTACAATCGTAACATCTGTACCTTCATTTAATAAAATAGCTTTACCAATTTCAAATTTTTCGTTTTCTGGCATAAAATTAGGCACAACTGGACGACCGAAACGTAAATAAACCGGTCCGTCATATTCAGCAATTGCCAAAGTAGCAGCTTTCGTTTGATTATAATCACATGTATTGATTACTGTCATACCAGGTAACATTTTCATCAAACCGATATCTTCCAAAATTTGATGCGTTGCACCATCTTCTCCTAATGTTAATCCTGCGTGAGAAGCACAAATTTTTACATTTTTCTCAGAATACGCAACAGATTGACGAATTTGATCGTACACACGTCCTGTAGAAAAGTTTGCAAACGTACCTGTAAAAGGAATTTTTCCTCCAATAGTCATTCCTGCTGCAATACCAATCATATTTGCTTCTGCAATACCAATTTGGAAAAAACGCTCCGGATGATTCTTTTTAAAATCGTCCATTTTTAATGATCCGATCAAATCAGCACATAGTGCAACTACGTTCTCATTTGTTTGTCCTAATTCTGTAAGTCCTGCTCCAAAGCCCGAACGTGTATCTTTACTACCTGTATTTGTATATTTTTTCATGATAAACTAAAAATAATAGATTAATAATCTCCGAATGAAGATGCTGGATTTTGCTTTAATGCTTCTTCTAATTGTGCATCATTTGGTGCTTTACCATGCCAAGCATGAGTACCCATCATAAAGTCAACGCCATTCCCCATTTCTGTATGTAATAACACCATAACTGGTTTTCCTTTATGAGCCAATTCTTTTGCTTGAGCATATCCTGTAATTATAGCCTCAATATTATTTCCTTCTTTAATCTCTATTACTGTCCAATCAAATGCTTCAAACTTAGCTTTTAATGATCCTAAATTTAAAACATCTTCTGTTGGTCCGTCAATTTGCTTACCGTTTAAATCTACAGTAGCAATTACGTTATCAACTTTTTTTGCAGAAGCATACATAATAGCTTCCCAATTTTGTCCTTCTTGTAATTCTCCATCACCTAATAATACATATACTAAGTGATTGTCATTATTAAGTTTTTTTGCCTGAGCTGCTCCAATTGCTACAGATAATCCTTGTCCTAATGATCCTGATGCCATACGTACTCCGGGTAATTTATCATGTGTACATGGATGTCCTTGCAATCTTGAATTCAACTTTCTAAATGTAGCTAATTCAGCTACTGGAAAATATCCACTTCTTGCTAAAACACTATAAAATACAGGTGAAATATGTCCATTAGATAAGAAGAAAATATCTTCATCTTTACCATTCATATCAAAGGTATCTTTACGATCCATAATAGCTTGATACATAGAAACTAAGTACTCTGCACATCCTAAAGATCCTCCTGGATGTCCTGAATTTACCGCATGTACCATTCTAAGAATATCTCTTCTTACTTGTGTAGTTAACTCTTTTAATTGCTGTGTGTTAGGTTTCATTATTGAAAAACTTAATTTATTATTGACACAAATATAAAACATATTTGCCGTTCTATCAGTTTATTATTTGGTTATTATAAGGACATTTACTTTGCGGATAATTCTTTTTATATTTATTATAAAGATGCGGAATCGATAGAAAATAGTAAGTTTGCAATAGAAGTTAAAACACGCTATTATGTTTACTCCGCTTTTAAAAACAGTACAATTAGGTATTGGCTACAAGTCAATTAAAAATAAGAATCTTCTTCTTTTTGACGCTATCGATATAGCGCTAAACCAAGGTGATTTAGTGGGTTTATTAGGTGTAAATGGAGTGGGAAAATCTACTTTACTACGAACTTTATCTGGATTTCAATCGCCAGTTTCTGGAGAAATATTAATCAATAATAGAAATATTTGTAACTGGAGTAATGAAGAAAGAGCTAAACTATTCAGTGTAGTTTTAACAGAAAAAATACAATCGCCAAATTTAACGGTTTTAGAATTACTTCAAATTAGTAGAATGCCTTATATCAATTGGTCTACTAAACTTTCTGTAGAAGATAATTTTCAAATAGAAAAAGCAATTGCGTTAACCGATATTCAGCCATTTGTAAATACAAGAATTTCTAATTTAAGTGATGGTCAGTTACAACGTGTATTAGTTGCAAGAGCACTGGCTCAAAATACATCGATTATTTTTTTAGACGAACCTTCGAGTCATTTAGATCTGAATCACAAAGTAAAACTTTATCAATTGTTGAACGATTTATGTCAGAAAGAAAACAAGACTATTTTATTTTCTAGCCATGATATTGATCTAACTCTGATTTTTTCCGATAATACAATTGTAATGAAACCCAATAACATTGTACAAGGAACTACCGACGAACTTATTGAGAAAAATGTTTTTGATGATTTCTTTGACGATGATATTTTACATTTTGATGCTACTCAAAAACGCTTTATTATTACTCAGTAGTTGTATTGTGTCTTTTATTTAAAGATATATTTTCTATTGTCCATTTAACTTCTTTTTCAAAAGATGATTTTCGGTACGCACAATTATCTTTTGCACAAATTTGGCATGAAAAAGGTTTACAATCATCCATATGAACAAAAAGTTCAAAATCATCGCCAAATTGTTCGCTAATTTCTTTTTCCAACTTTTCAACTTCTTTATGTCCTTCCACAATATTAAAATACCAAGGAATGGTCATATGACAATCAAAATGAAGTACACTTCCGTATTTAATAATTCGAAGATTATGCAAATCAATCCAATTTTCTTTTCTATTGTTTTGCAAATATTCTACTACTTCGTTTAAAAGAGCTTCATCTGTTTCATCCATAATACCAGATATTGCGCCTCTAACAATTTTGTAACCTGTAACAATAATAATAACTGAAAATAATAACGCAATAGCGCTATCTAGCCAATGTATATTTGTTAAATACAAAAGTATCAAACCAACAATAATACCAATAGTAGAATAAGTATCTGATTGCAAATGTTTTCCACTTGCAACAAGTGCCAAAGACTTGTTTGCTTTTCCTTTTTTTACAGCATAGCTTCCTAAAACATAATTTACAATTGCAGTAATTGCAATAAGATAAATTCCGTAATCTAACTGATTAATAGAATGAGGATGTAAGATATTTCTAATTGCTTCGAAAATAATAGCTATTCCAGCCATGATAATCAATCCACCTTCAATGGTAGCCGAAATAAACTCTACTTTTCCATGCCCATAAGGATGATTATGATCTCTTGGTAAGGAAGATAAATACAAACTATAAAGTCCTATAAATCCACTAATAACATTTACAATACTTTCTAAAGCATCTGTAAATATTGCTACCGAACGCGTAAGATACCATGCTATCATTTTAATAATAAATAGCAAAACACCAACTATGGCAATTATTCTTTGAAATTTATAATTTTCTACTGCTTTATTATTCATCTTTTATATTTACAGCGCTTGTACTTCCTTTACTTCTCCTACTTGCAATCCTTCTATGGTAATATTTCCTATTCTAACACGTACTAAACGCAAGGTTGGAAAACCCACTTTTGCTGTCATTTTTCGCACCTGTCTAAATTTCCCTTCTGTTAATACAATTCGTATCCAACTTGTTGGCCCATGTCTTTCATCTCTAATTCTTCTACCTTCTCCAATCCAACTAGGTAAATATTGCAAAGCTTCTACTTCGCATTTTTTAGTGAAGTATTTTTCTCCTTTTACTCCAATTTCTACGCCATTTCTTAATTCTTCAATTGCTTCTTGAGTAATTAATCCATCAAGCTGAACATAATATTCTTTTTCAACTTTTTTACTTCTAATTTTTTCACTTTCCATTCCATCAGTTGTAAGTAGCAATAATCCTTCCGAATTTTCATCTAATCGTCCAATTGCCATTGTTCCTTCTGGAAAAGCATACAACTCACCAAGTTTTCGTTTGTTTCTTTTTTTTTCGTAAATAAATTGACTAATGTATCCGTGCGGTTTATACAGAATAAAATGTTTGTGTATCATTATTTTTCGTCCGTTTTAAATGTATTGTCATAGAAATAATTAATTGCTTCAATATATCCTTGCCCATGATATGTATTTGTCATTGCCTGAAAACCTTGTAAATGTCCGCCTTTATAAATCACAACCTGACTATTAGGATTAAGTAATTTTACTTTATTACTGTCGTAAACTGTGGTAAGTCCGTCCCTATCACCTGAAAAGAATAAAACTGGAATAGATAATCGACTTAAAGCTTTATCGTAATCTTTTGCGTTGGATGGTAATTTCATCTCTTTTTGTAAATATTCATCCATTTTTTTTACAATTTCATTCGGACTTACTACAAATCCATCAGCTATTAAATAATCAAATGGTTCGGTATCATTTAATAATACTGCAGAAATTGTTCCCATAGACAAGGCCCAAACACCAACTTTTGTATTAAACTTCTGCTTTGCATAAGCTACAACTGCTTGTAAATCGATAGTAAATTCATCATAATACAATACTTTTTCATCTATTAGAAAACTATCACTTTGACCAAATCCACGATAATCAAACAACACAATATTATAACCTTGATTAACTAATTCTAAGGCTTGCCTTAACCAATATGACATATTCCCAGCATCGCCATAAGCTAAAACCAATGTTCTGTTTTTTGCTTTTGTTTTATTTGCAAAACAAACCCAAGATTTTAAATTAAATCCATCTTTTGTTTTTATTGAAACTTCTTCAAAGGTTAATTTAGAATTGGTTGGAAAGTCTACGTATTCTTTTATTGGATTTACTGCCCATAAAAAATTTACGCACAAAAAGCTAAGTATGCAAAGAAAGCGTTTCATACATCTTACTTATTAAATTACAATCAAAGATACAATAATACTTGCTTGATGATTATTTTGAAAGCTTGAAAATTAAATCATTAATACAATTCTAATTTTATGAAACAGAATTTTTATAATCTAACTAAAAACACCTTGTATTTTAAGGCTATCATTTAATAAATTCATACTTTTGTTAGATATAAAATTTAATACTATGCAACATATTATTGATCGTTTCATCAGTTATATAACTGTTGATACTGAGTCTGATCCTTCTTCAAAAACTTGTCCGAGTACTGAAAAACAATGGGATTTAGCAAATAAGTTAGTAGAAGAGTTAAAACAAATTGGTTTAGAAGATGTAACAATAGATTCAAATGCATATGTTATGGCCACTTTGCCAAGCAATGTAGACTATGAAGTTCCTACAATTGGTTTCATATCTCACTTTGATACATCACCCGATTTTTCTGGCGCAAATATTAAACCTCAAATCGTAGAAAACTATGATGGTGGCGATATCGTTTTAAACAAAGAACAAAACATTATTTTATCTCCATCTTATTTTAAAGATCTTTTACAATATAAAGGACAAACTTTAATTACTACAGACGGAACTACTTTATTGGGGGCAGATGATAAGGCTGGTATTACAGAAATTGTTTCTGCTGTTGAGTTTCTAATAAAAAACCCAGATATTAAACACGGAAAAATCAGAATCGGTTTTACTCCAGATGAAGAAATTGGTCGTGGAGCACACCTATTTGACGTTGAAAAATTTGGTGCAGAATGGGCTTATACAATGGATGGAAGTCAAATTGGTGAGTTGGAATA
>JASLED010000018.1 GCA_030151255.1 Flavobacterium sp. | reverse complement strand
ACAATAAAACAAACTTTTTTGCTAATCAAAAAACACTTAAAAATGGTTTAATTTGATTTATTTTAATTGTAAAAAATAAAAATAACTACACTATGTCGGTATTAAAATTTGATCAGATAAAAAAAGCATGGGCAGAAATTTCTAGATCTAATCAAGAAACATCTATACCACCAGATTTTGAATTAACACTTTATAAAAAAATATTTAATAGGCTTCATCCAGGGCCTTATTATTATTATATTTTTAATGTATTTGAAACGAAAATGGAATTTGTAAGTCCAGAAATAACTGATATTATAGGATTTACTCAAGATTTTTTTACGGCAAATTTAGTATTGGATCATCTTCATCCTGAAGATTTAAATCGTTTTATTGAGTATGAACAAAAAGTATCAGAATTTTTTATTCAATTGCCTGTTGATAAAATTTTAAAATACAAAGTTAGTTATGATTACAGATTGCGTTGTTTGGATGGGTCTTACAAGTGGATTTTACAACAAGTATCTACAATACAAAGCTCTGAACAAGGCAGCGTTATACGAGTTTTAGGTGTGCATACAGATATTTCATTTTTAAAAACAGATAATAAACCCTCCGGACTTTCTTTTTTAGGACTAGATGGAGAACCGTCATATTATAACGTTTTATTGCCTAATGCTAATACAGCGGCTTATAACTCTTTAACAAAACGCGAAAAAGAGATTTTATACTTATTAAGTATTGGCAAATCGTCTTTCGAAATAGCTTGTCAACTATTTATTTCTAAAGAAACTGTTTCCACTCATCGGAAAAATATAATCAAAAAATTAGGTGTTAAATCCTTTGCTGAACTTCTTCGCTTAGCTATTGCTAATAATGAAGGATTTTGATTTGTACTATTTTTCAGTGTTCTTTTTTAGCTTGAATCAGCTTTACTAAAGTTTTTCTATTATTTGCACTTTTGGCCCATTGTGGTAAACGCGAAGCAATGCTATTATTTTGTGCCAGAATTCCGTTTCTACTTCGGTTTTTACTAGCTATGTAGTTTTCTATAACTTCTAAATGGCATACGTTATATGCCCATATAATTCCCCAAGGTGTTTCTACAATGTACCATAACGGAAAGTTGAAATATGGATCAGTTTGCGAATTAAAAAATAAGATGCGGGCATATTTTGTAATTCCTCTACTATTTGTAAAAACAGGAAATTTGGGTGTATTATCATACTTTATTACATAACCGCATTGTGTGCAAGTAAATTGTATTGCTGTTTCAAAACCAACTGTATTACTAATTGATTGCCTACTCGAAACAATTGCTTTTTTACTACAACGAGGGCACACTACAGCAATAGCATCTGTAAAATCGCTATTTTTTAATTGATAAGGATTGGCTTTCATATATAAACAAGCTCTTATATTAATCGCAAGAAACCGAAAAATCTTTTAACAAAAGAGGATTCCACTTTAAATTATAATCAGCAATGCTTTTTCTACGGTACTTTTCAGCTTCATTCCAACTATCGTAAGGTCCAAACGAAATTTTAAGATTTAATCCGCTAAAACCACGATGCTTACCGTAATAAGCAGTATAATAATCATCTAGTTCATTAGTTATACCTTTATCAATAGACAGATCGTCTTCTTTACAATATGTAGCAAAAACATTGCTTACCACAGGTTGTTTATTTACTAAACTTTGATTTAGTAAAGGTAAATATTCCCAACCCACAGCATAGAAATACTTGGTTTTACCTTCGCTTTTCTGGGAAAAAGTGGCAATACTCCAAAAAAGTAATAGCGTAAAAATGATTATTTTTTTCATGTTATGGTGATAAAATACTATTTTATTTGGCTGTTATTTCTGCTAAAAATTGGCGAAATATAGTTTTTTTTACCTTTTAGAAAAGGCTTTACGTTGTTGTGAAAATTTTAATTTTCTTCACATGGTGATTCTAATTCATACATTCCTTTATAAATACCTTCTTCTACACTTTCAAATACATTTTTTCTGCTATTCCATGTTTTCTTTGCATAATCATAAGAATAAGGTCCTGATATGATAACACCTCTTAACGTTTTATATCCAGTCCATTTTGCACAATAGGTTTCGTACCAGTTATAAACATATTCTTCTATGTTACTTTTACTCATACCGCAATCAACGGCAAAAATACCTGTAAGAACAGCTTGTGGTTTTTTATATTGCTCAAAAAACGGAATAGGTTGTGTTTCAAATGCACTTGCATAGTAATAAACGTCTTGTGCAGTTACATTTTGTATGGTTAGTAAACTTATTATTCCGAAAATACTTGCTGAAATTTTGTTTATTTTATTCATAATTATAAGATATTATTATTCAGTCAAAGATATTTTTCGGTTCTAAGTGAAACAATACCCATTCTCGGGTATTTTTAACATAAATAACTTTAAAATCAATCATTTATGTTTTTTTTAAATAATAAATTATCGATATGAACTGATGCAAGGTATGCGAGAACAAAGGCGCTCTAAATGATTATTAACCAAAAATGTATTCGTTCCTGGATTGTAATAGCGTGCGCCATAATTTAACCTCAATTACCTTACGTCCTTTTTAATGTCGAAACTATTGTAGTGTAACAGTAGGGTGGTTTGGGATTATTGTCTCATATTAAGCCATTATCTTTTAAAATCATTAAAATTATAATTAAACCAAAAATCACTCCTGTAATAAAAGATTTAAGAGCAAATAAATTACTATACAGTGTTCTGTTTTTATCCCAAAAATCTTTTTTTACAATTGTGTTAATAACTGTATAAATACATAACAACAACAATATATATACTAAAACTCTACTTATCATATTCAGTATTTTTGCCATTACTACATATAGAAGAAATACCTAGATATTTAAAAGCGTTTTTATGTTTATTCATTAGCTATATCATTATCTACTGGTAAATTAAGTTTTCGTTTTGCAAAATTTAAAATAGCTGTTACTATTAAGCCTATAATCGACGTTATTAAATAGCCTAGTTTATCGATGCTTAATTTAAGACTTTCGTCTAAGCGTAAATATAAATACTCGGTATTGCTTTGAGGAAAAATATACAACGTAAGACTTTTATTTTCGGTGATATAGTATTTTTCGTCATTATAATCAAAATAACTAATGGTTGCTTCAACAGTAGCTTTTGTTTTCTGAAATAAAGTAACATTTTCTAAATCCAAGGTATAATTTACTGTAAGCTCATGACGCTGATAATCCATGTTTAGCATATTTAATGCAATTGTATCTGTTGTAATTTTAACCTTTCGCTTTTCAACCTTTCCTATATTTGTAAACAACTGAACTACAGCATATTTTATTGGTTTTTTGGTTTTTATAGATTGTGTAGTTTGATTGCTTGAAGTACTAGAATTACTCTTTAAAAAATCCACTTTTTCTAAATAATAGGTAAAATCAATATTAAATTCTATACGATCTGTAATCTTATACAAATCAGAATTTTTATTTTCATTAAACAATTCTGTTTTATAAAAATAACGATAATTCTCTAATCCAATCACTTCATCAAGATCAGTTACTATTGGAAGCTCTTTCGATTTTTCTAATTTAGTGAGGCTTTCTGTTATTTTGTTTAGCTTATCTTCTATTTTTTTTACCGCACTAGTTTCGTTTTTTATTTGTTGTAATAAATTATTTTGTGCTGCAATTTTTTGTTGTACAATTTTTTGATTTGTTTGCAACAAGCGCTCCTGTTCTTTCCCATTTTCCTCAATTAAAGTACTTAAAGCTTCTTTGTTTTTTTCTTGATTGCTTGCAATTACCTGAATAGTATTTATAAGGCTATCGTTATTATTTTTTATTTCGGCTTGTATTTTATTATAAGTAGTTTGCAGATACAATGTTACGCTATCAGTTACTCTTTGAGCTATTGCAATTTCTTTTTTCTCTCTTCTTGTTAATTTAGATCGCTTTTTGCTAGGTGACCATTGTACAATAACATCATTATTTTGATACACTTCACCTACTTTTGGTGCATAATAGGAATTTTCATTTGGTAATGGTGAAGATGTTTCTAATAATGGTAAATCTATTGAAGGAATTGATGTTGAGGTAGAAGATGTTGAATTAACACCACTTGTTGAAGTTATTGGTGGCAAAGCATTATTTGTAGTTAACGCTGATGTAAATTCATAAACAAAATTATTGTTTACTTCATTTAGATTTGATGCTCGCTGTGGTTTATAAAGATTACTAATTAGGAAAATTAACAATGATAGTATTGCAATTGTTAAGCTAATTTTTGCTAATATGCCATATTTCATATATACTTATATTTAGTAAGAGACAATTTAGTTATGCTTTAAATAACGAATTTATGAAAACATAAAAGATTTTCTTGAAAGCATATTGACTTAAACAGACAAAAAACTCTTAGTGAATTACTAAGAGTTTTTTGTCTGTTTAATAATATTTAGGATTAAGATGTATAGATTGAATCATATCTAACCCTGTAAACTTAGGACTGATCACAGCGTCAGTTGATTCAAAAAATGTATAAAGCGGAAATACCGTTAAATTAAAAATATAAAACTCATCAATACTTCTATTATTTGGTAAAATTACTCCAACATAATTATATCCATAAGTACTTTCATCATCACTTGCATTTAATGAATATTTATACTTAACGTAGTAAATAGATTGATTAAAATCGTTGGTAATTTGTTTTAGATTTTGATTCAAATTGATGGTATCAAGTTTAATGTCGGCAGCAAAACTCTTTAATTTTGGTAATACATTATTAATATCATCGCTATTTTCCCCTATAAATTGTGTAACCAAAAAATCATAAAATGGAGTTTCTATCTTAGATGATGCTGTATGAAGATCTTCTGTAATTACTTTCCAATCTGTTTTTCGATTTTTTAATTCAACTTTTTCAAGCTTTATTCCTACCATATTCTCTAGTAGATAATCATAATTTTGCGCTTTTAAACTAAAAGAAAAAGAGCAAAAGATAAATGCAATTAATATATTTTTCATTTTTTTGGTTTTATGCAAAAATATAAAATACAGATAATAATAACCTAATTTTTTATAATTTAAATAAAAATAACAAATTATTATGTTTTTAAATTTATATAATAATACTTTTGCTAAAACAACCTTACTTATGACCAAAACAATTAAACTTCCTAATATAAAGGAGCTTGAAGAAAAACTAACTGATTTACAAACTAATTTTAACTTAGATACCAAAGAGATAAAAAACGCCTTAGAAAGCGTTTGTAAAAAACTTGATCTAGAAAATATATTAGAGAAACTGCCCTTTGATTTGAAATTTTACAACGGGATAGAAACATTAAACGAAGTAATCAAAAAATTAAAATCTGATTTTAACGAACCTGATTTCTACAATACATTTTTGGTTTATCAAAAAAAAACAGCATCTATAGATATTTTTAAATTAGAAAAAGAAAATAAAATTAAATATCCTTATTTGTTAGGTATTCAAATACCAATAAATGAAAATGATAACGCTGATTTTAACGTAAAATCAATTGCTCTTTCTACAAAAAATGATACTCGTGAAGGATTTAAAACTACAATTTTAGAAACCTGTATTGCAGAATTAAAAGCTAACACTGCTCAGGTAGTAAAAAAAATTACAGAAAACGAAAAAGAACTTTTTAAAAAATTTGTTGTAGAATATTACGATACTTTATTAGATCATTTTATTTCGGATGGAATGGAAAATTTTGAAAATTCAAACAATCAAAACTTTTCAATAGATAATTATAGTTATTCCGATATTGTAGATTATTTATTGAATGCCGAAGAAGAAGAAGAAGACAATTCAACATCATCAGTTTATGAAATAGAAGTTTCTTTACAACTATTTAGCATTTATGCTACATTAAATACGTCATTTGAAGGAAATAAATTTTCTGCTTTTAAAGGCAAATTTTCAAAAAAAGTAACAGTTATTGATATCATAAAAGATAGTTTGCCAGAAAATGCAACAGAAAATTTACCTGAAGCTCTTAATAATAACGAAGAAAGTGTTTTAAACTTTACATTATCCAAAAACAAAAAAGCAATTATTATTTGGCTGGAAGCAATGTCTGTTAAACTTGGACTTGGCTTGAAAGACAAACAATTTTTTTACATTGGATTTGAGGTTTCTAAAGACGAGCAAAGTAACTACAAAGTAACTAATGTTATGGATGAAGGTTTAAAATTTTTGCGAATTAACAAAGCTAATTTACTCTACAAAAAAGATCCAAAAACAAGCATTGATTATGATTACTCTGAAGGACATAAAAATAGTGAGTTAAACATTTTTAATAAAAACTTTTTAAAAAGCTATAACTTAATTGTAGGAGCAAATGTCAATTTAGATCAAATTGATGCTTTTAAAACTATTAGCAAATCATTTAATTTAAAAACCATCTCTGGTTATTTAGCTTTAAACACCACTAAAGATAAAGCAGCTGCATTAGTATTAAATATTGACAAAGTAGGCACTGATGCCTTTAAAATTCAGGATTTTAGCTTAAGTGGCTCAATTAATAAAGGAGCAAAAGATTATGCTTTAGGAATTGGCGGAACTATTATTATGAAATTTAATGATAAAGGTGAAAAAAATTCAAGCTTATCAGTAGTAGCAAATGGAAAAATAACAACGTCTGGTTTTTATATTTCAGCTAGTATGGACAATAATTTTGAAATAAATTTAACTGATACATTAAGTCTTAAAGAATTAGGTCTTTTAGTTGGTTATGATCCAATTACTCAGTTGGCTTTAGGATTTCAAGGTCGTATAATTTCAAACGATAAAAGTGCAAGTGCCTCTATATATGCAGCAACTCATCTAAACATCATCGGTCAAATAATAAAAGTAAATATGTTTTCGTTGGCTATTGCTCCAAGTAGTAATCAGCCTGTTCGTTTATCAGAATTATTGAGTAATATGTTTGGCATTCCTCAGATATTAATGCATCCTGCCCTACATGTAATTTCAATTGGAGATATTTTAGTAAAAACAGGAAATGAAAAACTAAATCTCCCTTCTCAAAAGATTGATGACCAAAAAACAAAGCTAGTAACTTATTTCAATAACCAAATAGATAGTGATTTAGCTATTGAAATGGATGATTTAGAAAATGTATCCTTAGTAGAATTACAATCTGAAAAGCCTCAACTTCCAAATTATTTAATAACAGATCATTCCAGAAAAATTCATTATAAAATAGATTATAACGGAAATTTATATTTAAATTCTCAGGTATATTTCTGTTTAAAAGAAACACAAATTGGTGGTGTAGAATATAAAGCAGGCGTTTTTGCAGCGGTGCTAATTTCAATATTTGAACAAGAAGCTAAATTTTTATTGCGAATTGACGATAGTTTTATGTTAGAGGCCTACGCTACCTTATCTCCAGTAAATTTAGGAGGGTTATTAACTATTCAGGCATCTAAAAAAGCACAACAGTATAACAATACAGCAGTATTAGAACAAAACAATGGATTGTTTAAACAAGTAATGCTTAGCAATCAGAAAAGCCTATCTGGACCCGAATTATATTTAAGAATGTCTAAACCAAGCTTGCAATCTAATAACTTTGAATTCAAATCTCACGGAAACGTTACATTACTTTATTTATTTGAAGCAGATGCCTACGTACATTTAGGAGAACAAACCATAATAGATTTTGCTTGTAAAATTTTTAATGCAAATTTAAACGTAGTCTACAAATCGATAGAGCGCAATAATCGCTATGTAACAGATTTAGAACTTTTGTTTCAAACGTCAGATTTTTCTACTATAATTAAAGATCTACAAGACAAAATTTCTAATACTGTTGGAAATACACGAGACAAATTAAACAACGCTAAAAGACAATTAGACGA
>JASLED010000101.1 GCA_030151255.1 Flavobacterium sp. | reverse complement strand
TCTGATTTGTTTGTCCTTTCCTTAGCCAGTTCAACGGCTTGCTGCTTAAAAGCAGCATCGTAGGCCTTTCTAATTCTTTTCATAAGTCAAAGATAAGTCTTTATGCTTAACTCTATGTCCGGGCTAAGTTAGCAAGTCCATTATGACGATCCATCAGATAACTTATTTCAAGTTAGTATTGATTCATCTATAGATTATGATGTATCTTATGTGCTTTCATACGACTTATTTGGAGCTTCAAGCTCCTCAGAGGTTTCTAAAAGCATAAACACTTCTACAAGTATTGGAGGTTATTTTATTGAGGATAGTCAAACATGGACAAGAGTAGAAGAATATGTATCAGCACATAATCTAAAGAAAGGTAAAAATATAGTCTTATTTACTTCGGAAGGAAATACTCGTTATTTGGTTCGAAATTTACAAATTGAAAAACGTTTGGAATCAGAAGATTCAAATAGAATTCGATTAAATACTATTGTAAGAGACAGTTTATCGGGCAAATCATATATTTCTGGAATTGTTCCATCTTCTCAAGGTGTAGAATTATTTATTTCAGGTGAGCCAATTGCCATTACTAATAATAACTTTGAATATGTAAGTCAAATCGATAAAAATTCTCTAGAGCCTTTATCCATAGAATTACGCAAGAATAATATCTTAATTGATAAACAAATCATTTCTTCATCAGATTCAAAAAATGCTAAAAGTAAAAATGATTTATCTATAGCATTTGACAAACATTTTTTCAATGTAGATTCTAACTCAGAAAATACTATTTATACGGTTGAAAATTTAGCTATAGAAATTCCTAAAGAAAGTTATTCTAACGATTTTACTTTATCAATACAAAAATTACGTCCGAGTGATTATGCACCAACAGGCATGTCGATGATTAATGTAACCCAAGATAATTCAGCTTACCGCTTTTTACCAGATGGAATAAAATTTGACGAGCCAGTACGCATAACAATTCCTTATAACGTAAAAGCAATTCCAAGCGGATATAGCCCTAAAGATATCCAAGTTTTTTATTTTGATACAGAAGTAAAACAATGGACAAAAGTTAAAGTAATTGCTATTTTAGAAGATACTAATCAGGTTGTTGCATTAACAAATCATTTTACAGATTACTTAGCAGGAGTTATTCAAGAACCAGAAAGTCCTGAAACTAGTAGCTTTATGCCTACTTCAATTAGTGGTATTCAGGTTACAAATCCTACAGAAAACACCCCTATGGTGAGTGTACCACAAATCAATGATAGAGGTGATGCTGTTTTGAATTTTCCTTTAATGTTACCACCAGCAAGACAAGGAATGGTACCTAATCTTTCTGTTAATTACAACAGTAGTGCCGATGAAGGTGATTTTGGACTAGGATGGAGTCTATCAGCACCTGAAACCATAGAAATAGATACTAGATGGGGAGTACCCCTATACGATCCTAATAAAGAAACTGAGTCTTATTTATTAAACGGTGAAGAGTTATTATTAGTTACTGATAATGGGCAAATGTATGCTCCACACAAAGATGCTTTGATTTATAGGAGTTTTAATGCTCAATTTCAAAAACATATACACGATCCAAGTCTACTTATTATAAGAGAAGATCAATTTGCAGGTAATTATACTTATTATAGTTGGAAAATTGAAGATACCAAAACAGGATGGACTTATTTATATAATCCCCCCAATATATATAATTCAAATGGTAAATGGTATTTAACAGAGATTTATGATGCTTTTGGAAATAAAATAAAGTATTTTTTTAATACAGAAAATACTTTTAAAATACATTTGGAAAAAATAGTTTATAACATATACGAAGGAGATGGAGATTTGAGTAATCTTTCTTCTGATATTGGATTAGGAACGATCATTGTGGAAATTCAGAGAAAAAACACTCTTGATTTTCCTCAAAAGCCAAGAGCGGATGTTAAAGTTAGTACTCGTTCTGGTAATTTAGAATATAGTAAAGATTTAATAGATCAAATAATTGTTCGTACAGAGAGGAATTTAAATGATAAGCAGCGTTGTGCGTTTATTGAGTATAAATTCCAATATAAAGAAGGGAAATTTGGACGTACCTTATTGAATAAGATTATTTTGTCAAGTTATAATAATGGTAATGAGTTTGTTCAAAATTGTATAGAAATTAATCAGATTACACCTATTATTCAAGAGTACAATTTTGATTATTATGACGACATAGGATCAGGTTCGTTATTTGAATCTAGTGGTAAAAGTATCATGACTTATAAAGATTATGAAACAGATTATGATAGATATAAAGTATATATTTCAGCATTAGGAGGTGGAGAAGGTAGCTCTAATAGTTATACTGTGGGTGCATCATTTGGAGCGGTTACTCCAATATTTCCAGCATCTTGGTTGCCATTTAGTAGAGCTGCAACATTAGGAGGGAACTTTGGTGGAGGGAATTCTAATGTTGAGACAAAGGTAATGATGTATGATATAGACGGAGATGGTTTACCAGATAAGGTATTTAAAGGTGGGAAAGATTTTTATTATCGAAAAAATCAAGGAGATAAATTTTCTACCGATGTTTTTCCAATAAAAAATCTACCTAATTTATCGTATTCAAAATCAGAAAATTCTGATGATGGTTTTAATGTTAGTGTTTTCTTAGGGAGTTATACAAAATCTAAAAGCAAAAGTAAAACAACAACAACAACATATATGGCTGATGTCAATGCAGATGGGTTAATGGATGTTGTTGATAACGAGCGTGTTTATTTTGGATATATTGATCCGCAAACTAAACAGCCAAAATATAGTTTAGATAGTTCTGTAACTCCTGTTATTGTATTAAAAGAAGATGATGTAGCACCTGTTTTAAACCCTATTCCGCAAGTTAGTTTAACAAATTCACCCATGGATGTGGTAATGGTTTGGCGAGCGCCTAAAGCTGGTCAGGTGAGTGTTACAGGGATAATTACAAAAGAACATATTTCACTGCAAAGTGGAGTAAAGTTCTCGATTGAAAAATTACATGAAACAGATATGGGGCCCGCGCAATTTATATATGGCCCTCAGTTAATGTTATCTAGTGATATAACTCACTCAGACCTAGTTTATGTGGTAAAAGGAGATTTATTACTTTTTAGAACTCATACCAATCAAGTACCTCTGCAAGAACTAGGGATAACATGGAATCCTAAAGTGGAGTATACAACTCCTAATTTAGACCCTTTTTTAACCTCTTCACGTCATAGTTCTTCGTATAAAGAGAGTTTTATTATTGGTATGAATCAAGAAGAAATATTTAAAAAAGGAGGTAAGTTTCGATTGGAATGGCCTAGTTTTAGTGTATACGATCAAGACCGTATAACAATTAGAGTATCTTATTTTAAAAAGAATTCAACTACAGGTGGTAATTTACCAATTTTAGGTAATAATATTGTTATTTATGAAAAAACAAGCGGAATTTTAGAAAACTATACTTTTTCTTCACCTAACAGTACTTTAGATAACTACTCTGTTACTTCTAATCCAATGAGTTTTCACTATTTAAAAGTAGAAGTATTAAGTGATTCTGAAATTGATTGGAAAACGATAGATACCAAATTCAAGCCTAAATTGGTTTCTTTAGATAATAACAATGATGATGTTTATTTAACACCATATTACAGTAATTACAGTAAAGTTAAAATATACAATAACCCTTTATTAGGAAAAGCTTCAGGACCTAACGCTACCGTAGAAATAAACAATAATTTTAGTATTCCTCAGTGTAACCAAAGTCTTTGTGAGAATAGATATGTTTATTTAGTGGCTAAGCATTCATCAGGTAGTATAATTAAGTTGGTAAGTTCATCAACGGGAGCTCCGGCTGGATATGTTAAGTTTAGGTATAAATTTGATGCGAACGGAAATATTGTTCAAAAACAGCGTCTTAATGAAAATTATATTTATGTAAATGAATCAAGTACATATAGTTTTACAACTACCCCCTATAATGGGCAGAAGTATTATTTTGAATATTATACTACAGAGCATGGTATTGCAGAAAAACTACATTTGCTACAAGAAAATACTTCTACAAGTTTAATCAAGGTATCTAGTAGTCAACCTGTATCAAATTTTTATAATGGAGTTGACAATAATGGTAAATTAAAAGCGAGTATTTATTCATCAGAAGCAACGCCATCTTGGGGATCGATGTATAGAAATTGGGGACAATTTTTGTACAAAGGAGTAGATGTGGGCGCAACTTATTTACCTATTGTAGGACAGCATATTAATCCTAATAATCTTAATTTAGTAACAAATACAGGACAAAGTGCCGATGATATTTTAAATGACCAAAATATTAGTGTAGATGATTTAGCAAATAATATTGATGAAATTGAAAAACTAGGTGGTAATGTTTCTGAGTATTTTGGTATGACTCTACCTAATAAAAAATTAAAACGATGGGAAAGTCACGAGCATTTATATATTTCAGAATCTACAATTAGTCCATATACCCGTTTTTTAACAGATGATATACCTGATTTAATGCCACCAGTTGTTCCAGTAAATAATTTTGGAGCTTATGGAATAAGAAAATATTCATTTTTTGATAGTTCGAATGATAATAAATCAGTAGGTTTTTTAGGAGTTAGTTTAGGACGTGCTACTACAAAAGGATCAGGAAGAATGCTTAATGAATTTATGGACATTAATGGAGACGGTTTTCCTGATATTATTGGAGATCGAGTTCAATTAACTGCCAAAAGAGGAGGACTTTCTAACAGAATAGTTACAGCAAATTTAAATATAAAAACAACTATTAATGGATCAGGAAATTTGGCAGGTGGTTCTATGGCTATCATTCAAGGAACTCCTAAAACAGATACTAAAAATAATCCATCTATGAACTTAATAGTTGGTAATAATGCAAGTGCATCATTAAGTGGAAGTTTTTTTGAAACTACAAATTCTACCAATAGATTTTATGCAGATATAAATGGAGATGGTCTTGTTGATATTATTGAAGATGGTAAAGTGTTTTTGAATTATGGCGGTACATTTTTATTAAGTACTATATGGAGTAATTTACCTGATCAAAAAAGTAAGACAACGACAAGAAATGTATCTACAGGTGGAAGTTTTTCTGGAATTTCAAATCAAGATATTTCAGCGGGATTAAGTATTTCTTCAAATACATCAGAAGATATTGTTACTTATATAGATATTAATGGAGACGGTTTACCAGAAAAAATAATTAATGGAACAACATATTATATTAATCTAGGAACAAGTTTTGAATCTATTGCGAGAACTTTACCAGGAACTCAAAAACAAAAATCTACAGATGGAGGAATAAATGGAAACCTTACCTTGTGTTATTATTTTCCTAATTTTTTCTTGATAGGTCCAAAGTTTTGTGGAAATGGTGGTGCAAGTAGTGGGAGTAGTATCTCTAGTGAAGAAGCACGTTTTATGGATTTTGATGGAGATGGTTTTATAGACTACGCGACATCTACTAAAAATGAAAGTATTACGGTTTATAAGTCAAGAATTAAACGAACAAATTTATTAAAAATCGTTACTCAATCTACTGGCTCAACAATTAGTTTAGATTATGATATTGTTAATCCAATAGATAATTCAGTTATTGGGTCAACCTATAAAATGCCTTATAAAAAATGGGCATTGACAAAAGTTGCTGTTTTCGATGGTTTTGTTGGTGATGGGGAAGATACTATTAGTTATGCTTATGAATATTTTAATGGATATAAGGATAGAAAAGAACGTAGTTTCCTCGGTTTTGGAATGACAAAATCACATTTATTAGACAAAAATGGATGGCCTTATACTACAAGTGTTACAGAATATGTTTTAAATGATATGACAGCTACTGAATTATATTTACCAGGTACTAGTTCTAATTTAAAACAATATATTTATAAAAAAGGACTACCCAAGAAAACTTATACTTTGGATAGAGAAAATAATAAATTAGATGAGACTTTATATACTTATAAGTATTATGACAGTAGTAAAATTACAGGTGATCTTAATACTACCCAAAATTTAGCTTCAGAAGTTGTTGTTTTTACAGAAAAATTATCAGTTTTACCATTGATAACTTCTGTGAAGAAACAGGTTTTGAATTATAATACAGATGATTTAACAAGCTCTTTAACTTATGAAACAGAGAGCAGATTTGCCCTTTATGATAAAAGAGGCAATGTTAAAAAGTATTTGGATGTAGATCGTGGATTAACTGTAGATATAGAATATTTATTAGCCCCTAAAGTTTTAGCAATTAGTCATAAGGTAAGTAATACAACTAATAATCAAATGCTTCGTTTAACAAAGGCAATTAGTAATGATGGTTTACAAATACATGAATTGAGAAAATATACAAGTGATAATAGTTTTATTGCATGGAATTTTGAATATAATGTATTAGGAAATTTGACAAGAAAAATTTATCCAATGCAAAATGGGAATATGTAAATCTTCAGCAAAAAGTGGACATCTAAGGACTAAAAACTAAGATAGTGTTTTCAAAAAAATGTAACTTTATATTATGGGAAC
>JASLED010000059.1 GCA_030151255.1 Flavobacterium sp. | reverse complement strand
ATTTTTTTGGTTTGTCATCTCCTTCTGTTGTTGCTAGAAGTGTAACTCGATAATCTTCTCCTAGATCAAATGCAGACGGACAAAGTAAATTTCCTACATTTTCGATAAACAAAATATCTACACCTTCTAATTCAATATGATCTAAAGCTTGTAAAATCATTTGTGCTTCGATATGACACATCCCTCCAGTTACAATTTGCAATGCTTTAAGGCCTACTTCTTGCATACGCACTGCATCTCTATCTGTTTCTGGATCGCCTACTAAAACCGAGATATTTAAGTCTTTAGACAATCTTTTTCCTGTTTCTTGCATTAAAGTTGTTTTTCCAGAACCTGGAGATGAACAAACATTTATTACACAAATATCTTTTAATCGTTCGCGTATTGCGTTTGCTACAAAATCATTTGCTTTTAGCAAATGTAAAGTAGTGTCTTCACACTGAAGCGAACCTACTCTATTTCCTAAACTTTTTGGATTAGCCATTTTATTTATACTTTAATCTGATTACTTAAACATTACTTTTGATATATACAATTCGTTTCCTTGTATAATATCGGTCGATGGTGTGTCACAGTCAGGACATACAAAACGATGATATTCCACCTTAAAATCTTTATTACAATGCTGGCAATGTGCAATAATATCGTTTACGATAACCTCCAATTCCATGTTCTGATAGATTTGGTTGCTAACAATAAAAGCATCAAAAGCATTTTGAATCAGCACTGGTTGTACGTTTGACAACAAACCAGCTGTAACTTGTATTTTCTGAATATCTTCTACCCTTGCATTATAATGCTCTTCTAGAGTAGAGAAAATATCTTTTACGATTGACAATTCATGCATCGCTAAAACGTATTTATTTTTAAATATAAATTTTGTTGTACTTGCCGTACAAAGTATAATCTTTACAATTATTATACCTTTTTATTTCTCGTTAACCAAAGGTTGTAAGCTCGAGTTCGACTAATTATTTTTAGTGTGGATTCGCACTGATTAAGGCAGTACAATTCTTTTCGGTTTGAATAGACACTAATAATACTTTTGTACTATCTTATTGAGTTAAGTGTACTGAAAAAGTATTTTTATAAAATAAACATTACAGCTAAATTATAGTATTTGTCTTAATTATTATAAGACAAATGTATAAACAGTTTTTATTTCAAAATAGCACTAATCTTGACTATACTATACCAAAAAAGGTTTTTGCTTTTTTTTAAGTATTGGTGAGTTTCTATCTTCTTTTTTGATTTTAAAACTCTATTTTTTCATATTAACCAAATAAAAAAACCTCGTCTAAAAAAGACGAGGTTTTTTTAAGCTTTCTAAACAATTCTTTTATTAATCATCATTACATTTTTGTAATAATAAATTCACTACGTCTATTTAACTGATGTTCTGCTGCAGTACATGGCACGCCTTTTTTACAGTTGTTCAATAAATCTGATTCTCCATATCCTTTATAGGTTAATCGATCTTTTGAAATACCTTGTTTTATCATCCAAGCTACTGTTGATTTTGCTCGACGATCTGACAATGCTAAGTTATAAGCAGCATTTCCTCTACTATCGGTATGTGAACGAACATCAATGATCATGGTTGGATATTGCTTCATCACTTCCACTATTTTCATTAGTTCAATTGCAGCATCTGGACGAATAGTAGATTTATCAAAATCAAAATAAATTGGTTCTAATTTCAACTTTTTAAACAAGTCATCATTTAATCCAATTTCTTTCTCTGTTTTTTCTATTCCAATATTCAAAACTGTTGTTTTATCATTTGGATTAATTATGGCAGAAACTTCTACGGTATTATATCCTCCAAATACTGTTGCTATACGATATTTACTATTGCAATCTGCTAATGAAGAAACATATTTTCCGTTTGCATCAGAATAAACTACTTCTTTTTTCTGGTACATAGCATCTGTAATTATTAACTCAACATTTGCTAAAACCTCATTCGAATCTTTATCAAATACTTTACCTTCTAATATTCCTTGACATGGTTTTTCTGCTACAAAGTAAATATCATCAATAGAGCTTCGATTAGAACTTACGAATCCTTTTTTTGTTTTTGGATCGAAATAAAAAGCAAAATCATCATATCCACTATTAATTGGTTCTCCCATATTAACTACTGGACCAAATGTTCCGTTTGGATATATTTTCGAAACAAAGACATCTAATCCTCCTAAACCTGGATGACCATTTGACGAAAAATACAACTCATAGTTTGATGAAATAAACGGAAAAGTTTCTCGTCCTGCTGTATTTATTACATCTCCTAAATTTTCAACTGGTCCTAACTGTCCTTGATCTAATAGACCTACCCTATATAAATCTGATTGTCCTTTTGATCCAGGTCGATCAGAAACAAAATACAACCATTTCTCATCAGGAGTTAACGCTGGATGGGCTGTGTTGTAATTATCTGAATTTATTGATAATGAAATTGCATCACCCCAACTGCCGTTTTCTTGCTTGGTCGATTTAAAGATTTTTAATACCGAGACGTCTTGTTTGTTTTGCTTACTTCTTCCGTTAGATTTTGCATTATTTCTAGTGAAATACATTGTATTACCATCTTTGGTAAAAACAGCTGTTGCTTCGTTTACATGAGAATCCATTTTTTTATCGAACAAAACAGGTTTTTCAAAGGTTCCATTGGATAGAATTTTAGAACTATAAAGTGTAGTAAAACTCTCATTTGTCCAACTGTGAATTTCTTTTGGAGATGCATTTTCTGTTGCTCGTGCTGATGTAAAGATTAAATCATCGCCTAAAATAGTGGCTCCGTAATCAGAATATGAACTATTAATGCTTAATGGTTTTAATTCAAATCGATCAGATCTATTCTCGATTCCTTTTAAATAATCTTTATTTTTTTCGTAAAGCGCAGCTCTAGAATCATTTTTTTCCAATTGAACAAATTGATCCATTACAGTATTTGCTTTAGTATACTCTCCTACCGATTTTAATGTTTGTGCATATCGATAATAATATTCTGAAGTAATTTTACTTAAATCTTTATCATTATAATTGCCATCAAACAATTCGGTGTACCATTTATTTGCATCTGCAAATTTTCCATTGAAATAATAAGCATCTGCTAAATTTTCTAATATAGATGTATTTACATAGCCTTTATCTGCTATACGCTTATATACATCAATAGCATTTATATAGGCTGTTTGCTCAAACTCTTTATCTGCTTTTTTTTCTCTTTTTATCTGAGCGCTTGCCGTATAACTCAATCCTAATAATATTATTAGGGAGCCAAATCGAATAGTTTGTCTAATCATAAATTAATTTTAGAAGAATCTTGGCGCTCTCAAACGCTTATTTGTGTTTTTATTTAAAGTAAACTTCAAAAAGATTTCGTGTGAACCTGAATTGTAGTTGGCTAATTTCATTGTATCGGCATCATAGCTATAACCAATCATAAGATTATCATTTACTTGAAAACCTAACAATCCACTAACTGAAGCATCCCAACGATAAGCAGCACCGAAAATAAACTTGTTAGCATACATAAAATTTGCTGATACATCTACTTGCAAAGGAGCTCCTTCTGTAGCTTTAATCATTGCCGCTGGTTTAAACTTCCAATCTCTATCAAGATCAAATACATATCCTCCTGTTAGATAAAAGTTTACCACTTGTTTCATCATTTCTACATTATTATCGTTATAACGTTGACGACTCAACATATTTGGCGCCGATAATCCGATATACGCTTTGTCTGAATACAAGAATAATCCAGCTCCTACATTGGGTGTGAATTTATTCTTAACATCATGCTCTGCAATTGGATCAGATGGATTATGGATTGTTAATTTACTATAGGTTACATCCAACAAATTAGCAGATCCTTTTAAACCAAATGATAGTTTATAGTTGTAATTTAAATCAACTGTATAGGATAAATCAACCATCTGTATACTCATAATTAACAACATAATAATAAGTACCACTAGGTAACTTGCTGTTTTTTCCGATTGTTACACGTCCTTGTGAATATCCATTGAAAACATTTACACTTCCGTCTCCATTAGGATCATAATTGGTAGTTTCATACACTTTTACCCCCCCATCGATTGAAAATTTGTACCGAGTTATTAGGATATTTATTGATATTATCAATGATAAAATAATCATTTTTACCATCTCCAGTAGGGTGAACTAAATTGTAAATAACTACATCTCCTTCAAGTAAAATGTCTTTCTTTACAGTTGCAAGAGTAAAGAAACCATAACCTTTTACAGTAGAAATTGTGGTAACTTGTTTTTCAGACATATCAACTACACCGCCTTCATCTACCCATAATTGTTGCTTGGCATCCCAACGAACAATGTGTAAATCTGCTTCAGGATCAGTTAACAAACTAGCTGGTGTTGTGCGCTCATCCCAACTTAGAGTAACTAGAATATCGTTATTTGTATTATTTCCTCTATCAAGTAACCAATATTCTTTTTTATCTAACTCTTTAATTATTCCTGAAACAGTTGGACGAGATTCAAAAAATTTAGTATCATCAAAATACTCACTTGTATAAGTATCATCTTCACTTTTAGG
Organism: Flavobacterium sp.; assembly: GCA_030151255.1. Lineage (GTDB taxonomy): Bacteria > Bacteroidota > Bacteroidia > Flavobacteriales > Flavobacteriaceae > Flavobacterium. The sequence goes on along the minus strand of JASLED010000059.1, from coordinate 33,244 downwards.
AGCGCTCATTTTTGAAGGTCTTAAAATATTGTTTTTCCCTACAGGAAATACAAATTCTTCTTTTCCAATTTTCTCAACCACTCCATCTACGTAACTACCATCATCTGCATTGATGTAACTTGATTTTGACATAAAACTAATCATGCCATTTGATAAACCCCAATAAAAACAACTATTTAACCGTTTTAAAGCATCATTAATTCTATATAGGTTTTTTTATTATTTAATTAACAAACAAACATTAAATTTTCAACTATTTAATAAATAATAAAAAATATTTTAAGGATATTTTTATTGCTACAAAATAGGAAATCAAAGGAATAATTATAATTAATACACTTTTCAAACTCTTTATTAAACACCTTTTAAACAAGTATAAATGTTTCATAAGAAAAATATTTCTTTTATATAACTTCTTCGTTTTTTTCTGACAAACACGAACTATATAATATATATACTTCAAAAAATTAAGATTTAAATATCTGAAAAATTAACTTTTAACCAACATAAAGCTTCATTTCTACTACTTTACTAATATTTTATACTTTTATATGCTTTTTAAACAAATATGTTTAAAAACAGTTTCAATTAACTAATTATTAAAAATCTTGTTGTGTATACAAAAAGTGTTTTATACGATATTTTATCTTCTTTAACGTGCTTTTCACATAAAAAAAGTTACTTTTGATTCAAATATTGGCTAATATTTAGTTATTAAAAACAATTATTAATATAAATTACCGCGTTTATATGAAGCACAATGTTTCCATTTTTTGGTTTAGAAGAGACTTGCGTTTAGATGATAATACTGGTTTAAATTTTGCCTTAAATACTAATTATCCTATTATTCCTATTTTTATATTTGACACTTCTATATTAAATGAATTGGAGGATAAAGAAGATAGAAGAGTTGATTATATTCATCAAGCTTTACAACATATCAATACTTTATTGCAAAATTTTGATGCTGCTTTAAATGTTTTTGTTGGAGAACCTTTAGCTATTTTTAAAGAATTGATTGCCAAATACAATATTGAAACTGTATTTTGCAACAGAGATTACGAACCAAAAGCTATTGAAAGAGATACTCTTATTTATAACTTTTTAAAAAACCAAAATATTTCGTTTAAAGCATATAAAGATCAAGTAATTTTTGACAAAAATGATATTCTGAAATCCGACGGAAATCCTTATACTGTTTACACACCTTATGCAAAAAAATGGAAAGAAAAATTAAATACAAGTAATCTTTTATATACTGATTTTATTACTTCCAATTTTTATAAGCAACAACCTATTCCTATTCCTTTGCTTTCTGCAATTGGATTTAAAAAAACTGATATTGTTTTTTTAAATCCTACACTCAACCATGAAATCATTGATGATTATGATAAAACAAGAGATTTTCCTGCCTTAGAAAAAACAACGCAATTAGGTATTGCTTTGCGATTTGGAACAATTAGTATTCGCAAATGTGTTTTATTTGCTAAAAAAAACAATCAAACCTGGTTAGCTGAACTTATTTGGAGAGAGTTTTTTATGCAAATTTTATATCATTTTCCTTATGTTGCACAGCAGAGTTTTAAGAAAAAATATGATGCGATACAATGGAGAAATAATGAAGACGATTTTTTAAAATGGTGTGAAGGAAAAACGGGTTATCCAATTGTAGATGCAGGAATGAAACAGCTTAATGAAACAGGCTTTATGCACAATAGAGTTCGAATGATAGTTGCTAGTTTTTTATGCAAACATTTGTTGATTGATTGGAGATGGGGCGAAGCCTATTTTGCAACCAAACTAAATGATTTTGATTTAGCAGCAAACAATGGAAATTGGCAATGGGCGGCCGGATGTGGATGCGATGCAGCTCCATACTTCAGGGTTTTTAATCCTGAGCTACAAACCAAACGCTTTGATAAAGATTTTCATTACATAAAAAAATGGGTAAAAGATTTTCAATCTGACACCTATCCTACTCCTATTGTTGAACATTCTTTTGCAAGAATTAGAGCCTTAGAAGTTTATGCTAAAGCCGTAAAAGAATAATTTTATGTTATAATTATGTTTTTATTAATTAATTTTTAACTACATTACAACATTATTTCAATCAATAATCTATCATGAAAAAATTATTATTTATTGCAGGATTTTTGTTTACGGCCAATGTTTTATTAGGATCTTGTAGCTCAGATTCAAATGCTAAAAATCCGGAAAACCCAGATCCAAATCCAGATGACGAAACCGAAATTGTTATAAAAAAAGGTACAGAAAATTTCAAAACCTTTAGCGATGTAAAAGTTGGTTTTGGTGAAGGACTTTCTCAAAGCGTTGAAGGAACATTCACTTTTCCTACAGATATTGAAAAAGTAAAAACAATAAAAATGTTTATTCAAAATCCTTGTCCAGACAAAACTTGTGACGAATGGGATAGATATGCCAACGTTTATGTAAAAAATAAAACAACAAACACATGGTACGAAATTGCTCGTTTTATTACTCCTTATTGGGTAGGAAATGAAAAATTAGAACGCGGTTGGGAGTTTGATGTTACCGATTTTAAATCGTTACTTACTGGAGATGCAGAAATAAAAATTTATACAGAAACTTGGTTAGCAAAAGGACGTGTATATAGCGTAGATTTTGATTTTATTTATGATGAATCTACTTATCCATATTCTGCTGTTGTGCCAATAATTCAATACAACAAATCATCGATTGACGGAGTTCCTTATGGCGTTGCACATAATATTAATTTAAACAAAAAAATTACATTACCAGAAAATACAGAACAAGCTCATTTTAAAACTATTATTACTGGCTGGGGACATGCTACACCTAATGATCCAAATGGTTCAGGTTGTGCAGAATGGTGTTTTAGAACACACCATATTCAGATTGATAATGTAAATACATACGAACATTACTTAGGTCCATTGGGTTGTGCTAGCAATCCAATAAACAATCAAGCGCCTGGAAATTGGAGACCAAATAGAGCTGGCTGGTGCCCTGGCATGGAAGTTCCTGCGTATATTGATGCTATAAAAGGTGATTTAAAAAATAGAAAACTAGACTTTAATTATACTTTTGAGCCATGGCAAGCAAACAACCCAGAAAACAAGGCGTTTTATGCTATTTCTACTTTTGTAATTGTAAAAAGCAAAACTCCTATCAAACCTGCTAAGGTTGAGTAACATACAAAAAAAAATATTTTTAAAATAAAACTGAAATGTACAACCTCTTTTGAAGAAATTTGAAAGAGGTTTATTTTTAAACACTTTACCTTAATTACAACAAAATAATTAATATTAATTGAAAAGTGAAATTAAATATAAAAGCTAAATAGATAACAATCTCTCCTATTTATTGTTTCTATCCAAATTATCTAACTTTTTAAAACCAATTTAGATTACATTACCACGGCAGATTCTTCAATAAAGTACTTATCAAAAATTTTCTTGGCTTTCTGTTTGGTTACCTCTTTTTTAAACTTATCAAATTCTGATAAATAAACTACTGGTGCTTTTTTGCACATTCCTTGGCATTTCATCTTACATACCGAATAAGTATTATCTAATCCTGTTTCAGTTAATAAATCTTTAAAGCACGATTTTGCTTCTTCATTATATCTACAACATTTTTTTCCGTCACAAATAAAGATTGTTCGCTCACCTTTTTTAACTTTACTCATTTATATAAAGAATTTGACACAAATATATACTTATATTTATTAATTCTAAATAAATTTTTAGTTAAAATATGAATCTAAAACTAACCAAATATCTTCTAGTATTTTTATTGCTACTTATTGGCATACAACAATTTGCAATATATAATCCTTCCTTAATAAATACGTATTATACAAATGGTATATACAACATATTTATCCTCGTTTTTACTCCAATAACCAATCTTTTTCCATTTTCAGTTGGTGATTTTTTATATGCCTGTATTGTAATTTATCTAATTAAAAAAATTGTTGTTTTATTTCGAACTGAAAAAAAGTATATTACTCGATTTAAAAAACTAAGCATATTTATAATAAATAGTTTTTTAATTTTCTATTTATCATTTTCTGTATTATGGGGATTAAATAACTATAAAACACCTCTAAATGCCGAATTAAACCTAAAAATGGGATATGAACAATCAGAATTGGTACACTTAGTTAATCGAATTGTAAATGAAACGAACAAAATGCAATTGCAACTTTCAAATGATAGTTTACAACCTGTTGTTTTAAATAAAACAAGAGAAGATATTTTAAACGACACCCCTTCAGGCATTATAGCCTTACAAGAACAGACCCAATGGTTTACCTATAAAAATGAAACCGTAAAAGCTTCTTTATTTAGCTTGCCACTTACATATATGGGATTTTCTGGTTATTTAAATCCATTTACCTTAGAAGCACAAATAAACAACAAAGTACCTTTGCTTACTTTAATTGTAACTTCGTCTCACGAAATGGCACATCAATTAGGTTATGCTAAAGAAAGTGAAGCTAATTTCATAGGTTTTTTGGCGAGTAAAAAACAAGCTAATTTAGCTTATCAATACGCAGCTAATATTTATGCTTTGCGCTATTGTATAAATGCTTTATCAAATGAAGAGTCGGAAATTGTTTTAGAAGAAATCCTTGCTACCTTGCATCCAGGTGTATATTACAACCTTATAGAAAACAAAGTATTTTGGGATAACTACAAAACAATTACCGACTCTATATTTCAGTTTTTTTATAATAACTTTTTAAAGATAAACAATCAGAAAGAAGGCTTGCAATCTTACAATCGATTTGTAGATTTATTATTGCAATACGATACAAAATCAGCTATTTATCCAGAAATTAATTAATTTTCTTCTCCTTGAAAACTCTCTTTATTTCTTCGTTTATAAGGACGAATAATTAATCGTGCCTGGCGATCAAACATTAAATAATTATAAATCCAATTCCAGAAAACAACTAATTTATTTCTAAATCCGATCAATGAAATTAAATGCACAAACATCCAAACAAACCAAGCAAAAAAACCACTAAATTGAAACTTAGGCAAATCAACCACAGCTTTATTTCTTCCTATTGTTGCCATCGAACCTTTATCGTTGTAAACAAATTTTTTCAAAGGTTTTCCATCTCTTATATTTACTAAGTTTTTTGCCAACAATTCTCCTTGCTGAATTGCAGGTTGCGCCATCATTGGATGCCCCATTGGCAATGCATCTGTAATAATAGCAGCTACATCTCCAATTGCAAAAATATCAGAAAATCCTTCTACCTGATTATATTCATTTACTTTCAAACGATTTCCTCTTTGAATAATTGAAGTATCAAATCCGTCAATTGTAGCGCCCATCACACCTGCTGTCCAAATAACGGTTTCGGTATGAAATTCTTTTCCAGATTTTGTTTGTACAACTTTTCCATCAAAATCAGTAACTACTTCATTTACCCAAACTTTTACACCTAAATCTTCCAAAAATTCTCTAGCCTTACTTGATGCTTTTTCAGACATTGCATCTAGCACTTTGCTTCCACCTTGAATAATATTTATTTGCATTTTACTCATATCCAAATCTGGATAATCTTTTGGTAAAACGTGTTTTTTCATTTCTGCTAAAGCTCCTGCAAGTTCAACTCCTGTTGGTCCGGCACCTACAATTACAAAATTCATTAAAGCACGTTGTTCTTGATCGTCTGTTGTAAGCAATGCTTCTTCAAAACTTTCCAACACCAAACTTCTAATATTCAAAGATTGTGGAATTGTTTTCATGGCCATACTATTCTCTTGTATTGCCTTGTTTCCAAAGAAGTTTGTTTTTGATCCAGTAGCAATAATTAAATAATCGAAGAAAATTGTTCCAATATCTGCAATTACTTTTTTATTTTCGGTATCAATTTGTTCTACTTCGGCCAAACGAAAAAATATCTCATCGTGATCCTGAACTACTTTTCGCAAAGGAAACGCAATAGAACCAGATTCTAACCCACCTGTTGCCACCTGATAAAGTAAAGGTTGAAAAGTGTGATAATTATGTCTATCTAATAAAACAACTTGAAAGTTTTTGCTCTTTAAATTTTTAGCTAATGCTAAACCACCAAATCCTCCACCGATAATTACAACCCTCGGGCGGCTTGATGTTGGAATATTCATCATAACTCAATCTTTTTGTACTGCAAATTTACGACTATTTCCTTCGTTTTAAGTTTCCTGCATTTTCTAATCATTTTAAGATAAAAACAACAAAATATGCATCTCTCAATATTTTCAACATTTGAGTTCTTCAACAATAATTTTTCCTTAAAAATATAATCATTTTCAAACAAAAGCGTTAGAAAAACCACGTATTTAATTCCTTTTAGAAATAAAAAGTATAGAAAAATTTAACATTACGATTCTCCTTTCATCGCTTAATTCTGATAGATTTTATACAACTTTTAGGGCTTTATCCTGAAAATAGAGCAAGAACATGACTGAATAATTCAATACCTTAGCACAAAAAAAATGAATAAAAGCGAAAAAGTAACTTTTGTATTAGAAACATTAGATGCTCTTTATCCCGAAATTCCAGTTCCGTTAGATCATAAAGATCCATATACATTGCTAATTGCTGTATTATTATCTGCACAATGCACAGACGAACGCGTAAATAAAATTACGCCGCTGCTATTTGCCAAGGCAGATAATCCGTATGATATGGTAAAACTTACTGTTGAAGAAATTCAAGATATTATTCGTCCGTGTGGTTTATCTCCAATGAAAAGCAAAGGAATATATGGCTTATCTAAAATATTAATTGAAAAACACAATGGAATTGTACCTGCCGATTTAGAAGCACTAAAAGAAATGCCTTCTGTTGGACATAAAACAGCTTCTGTAGTTATTTCGCAAGCGTTTGATATTCCTGCATTTCCAGTAGATACACATATTCATAGATTAATGTATCGTTGGGGATTTAGCAACGGGAAAAGCGTAGAACAAACTGAAAAAGATGCTAAGCGTTTATTTCCAAAATCTACTTGGAATAAACTTCATTTACAATTGGTTTGGTATGGCAGACAATATTCGCCAGCACGTGCTTGGAATCTTGAATTGGATGTAATAACAAGTGTAATTGGTCGCAAAACTGTTATTAATGAATATTATAAGAAGAAAGAAAAAAAGGCTTCTAAAAAATAGAAGCCTTAACCGATCAATTTAATTTAGAAGTTTTCAATTCTGAATTTACTAGTTCTTGCAAATAGTGTCTAGAAAACACCTTTGAATAGTTTAATATTTTAACTAATACTTCTGGTTTGGGTAAAAATGTAGTTTCCTCATTTTTAGAAAATTTCTTGTAGTTTTTATTCATATATTCTATTTTGAAATTTAACTTACAAATAGAACGTATTGTTAGCTACTATTATTATATCATAAAAGTTAAATTTTTTCCATCCATCTGTTTTCTCAAATTTAAAAGCGCATAACGCATGCGTCCAAGTGCTGTATTTATACTTACATCAGTAGCTTCTGCAATTTCTTTAAAACTCAAATCTTGATACAAACGCATACGAATTACTTCTTGCTGATCTTTTGGTAATTCGGTTATCATTTGTTGTAATTCGGCAGTTAATTGCGTGTAGATCATTTCTTCTTCAATACTGTCACTTTCATCTTTTATGTATTTAAACATTGGATTTTCTTCAGTATCATTAATTATTTTTACGCGTTTTTCTCTGCGATAATGATCCATTATTAAATTATGGGCAATACGAATAACCCAAGATAAGAATTTTCCTTCCTCGTTATATTTATTTACTTTTAAAGTGTGAATTACTTTGATAAATGTTTCTTGAAAAATATCATTCGCTAAATCGGTATCTTCCAATTTAGTAAGTATAAAACCAAATACTTTTGATTGATATCTTTTAATTAAAACTTCTAATGCTGTTTCATTTCCGCCTATATACTGACGCACAAGTACTGCGTCTGGTAATTGATTCATTTCCATAACAAAATCCTTTTATAGCTTTCTTTATATTTTTTCTAAAAAAGTATTTTTGTTGAATAGGCGTTTCTTTTTGTGTTTAATGAAAGCAAATATATATAAAAATTTGTTAAATACAAGAAAAGTATAATTTTTTACATCAATTCATTTATTCAATAGCTATCATTTTTTTAATGCCAAGATAAAAATGTATTTTTGTATATTAAATTACATCGATTCTATATGTCTAAAGTAGATTTTTCTCAAATTGATCCGAAAAAAAATATCATTATAAAAGGAGCGCATCTCCACAATCTTAAAAATATTGATGTTGTTATACCTCGAAACCAAATGGTGGTTGTAACAGGGCTTTCGGGTTCTGGAAAATCATCTTTGGCATTTGATACTTTATATGCTGAAGGACAACGTAGATATGTTGAAAGCTTATCGTCATATGCACGTCAATTTTTGGGTAGAATAGACAAGCCAAAAGTAGAATATATTAAAGGTATTGCACCCGCTATTGCAATAGAACAAAAGGTAAATACTACCAATGCTCGTTCTACAGTGGGCACATCTACTGAAATTTATGATTACATGAAACTGCTGTATGCTCGTATTGGACAAACTTTTTCTCCAATTTCTGGAAAAGAAGTAAAAAAAGACACAGTAAGTGACGTAATTGATGTAGTGAAATCTTTAGAATTAGAAAGTAAATGGCTGCTATTATCTCCTGTTCTTTTGGATGAAAGTCGTACACTTACCAACTATCTTTCTATTCTTTTGCAACAAGGATATGCCCGTTTATTGGTAAAAGGAGAAACGGTTCGTTTGGATCAGTTTCTTGAATTAGGTACAGAAATTATCAACAAATTCGATACAAATGATGTGTTACTTATTATTGATCGTATTGTTGTAAAAGATACCGAAGAATTTTTTAATCGTTTAAGTGACGCTGTAGAATCGGCTTTTTACGAAGGAAAAGGAACTTGTTTTATTACTTCTGTTGATGGAGATAACAAGCACGAATTCAACAATCGTTTTGAATTAGACGGAATAACTTTTTTAGAACCAAATATTCATCTTTTTAGTTTCAACAATCCTTATGGTGCCTGTCCAACTTGTGATGGATATGGAAATATTATTGGTATTGATGAAGAATTAGTAATTCCAAATACAGGATTATCTGTTTATGAAAATGCTATTTTTCCGTGGCGAGGCGAATCGATGAGTTGGTATAGAGATGAATTTGTAAAACACGCTCATAAGTTTGACTTTCCTGTACATCGCCCCTACTTTGAGCTTTCTATAGCAGAAAAAGAATTAATTTGGGAAGGAAGTGAGCATTTTATTGGATTAAATGGATTCTTTGCTGAGTTAGAAGAAAAAAACTACAAAATACAGAATAGAGTTTTATTATCTAGATACAGAGGAAAAACCAAATGTCCTACCTGCAAAGGAAAACGTTTGCGCACAGAAGCAAACTACGTTTTAGTGGATGGAAAAACAATTTCAGAATTGGTTGATTTACCAATTGATCAATTAAGTATTTTCTTTCAAAATATACAATTAAATCCGTATGAAGCTCAAGTAGCCAAAAGATTACTAATTGAAATCAATAACCGTTTAGGCTTTTTACAAAATGTTGGCTTATCATATCTAACATTAAACAGAAATTCTTCTACCTTGTCAGGAGGAGAATCACAACGTATTAATCTAGCCACATCATTAGGAAGTAGTTTGGTGGGTTCTATGTATATTTTAGACGAACCAAGTATTGGTTTACATCCAAAAGATGGTGAAAAACTTATTCATGTTTTAAAACAATTAAAGCAACTAGGAAATACTGTTATTATTGTAGAACATGATGAAGAAATTATGCAAGCTGCCGATCAAATTATCGATATCGGACCAGAAGCAGGTTCTTTTGGTGGCGAATTAGTTGCCCAAGGTACTTTACAAGAAATACTTGCATCTAATTCACTTACAGCACAATACTTAAATGGGAAATTAGCTATTGAAGTGCCAACACACAGAAGAGCTTATAAGCATTACATTGATGTAATTGGTGCAAGAGAAAATAATTTAAAAAACATCGACATTCGCTTTCCTTTAGATTGTTTAACGGTAATTACAGGCGTTTCTGGCAGCGGAAAAAGTACATTAGTAAAACGTATCTTATTTCCTGCTTTGCAAAAAAAACTAACAGGATTAAGCGAAAAACCAGGTCAATATACAGCTTTAGAAGGTAAATTCGATCATATAAAACAAATTGAATACGTAGATCAAAATCCAATAGGAAGAAGCTCTCGATCTAATCCTGTTACGTACATTAAAGCATATGATGATATTAGAGATTTATATTCAAAACAAAACACTTCTAAATTAAGAGGTTATCAACCAAAACACTTTTCATTTAACGTTGATGGTGGCCGATGCGAAGTTTGTAAAGGAGAAGGAAACGTAACCGTAGAAATGCAATTTATGGCAGATGTTCACTTAGAATGTGAAGCTTGCCATGGTAAACGATTTAAAAAAGAAGTGTTAGAAGTTACTTTTGAAGGAAAAAATATTGATGATATTCTTCGAATGACAATTGATGATGCATTAGCTTTTTTTTCACAACACAAACAAACCAAAATTGCTACAAAATTACAGCCTTTAAAAGATGTTGGTTTAGGATACGTACAATTAGGACAATCATCTTCAACTCTTTCGGGTGGAGAGGCACAGCGTATTAAATTAGCTTCATTTTTATTAGCTGGAGCTACAAGAGAAAAGGTATTATTTGTTTTTGATGAACCAACAACTGGGCTACATTTTCACGATATTAAAAAATTATTAAGCGCTTTTAATGCCTTGATTGAAAAAGGACATTCGATTATTGTAATTGAACACAACTTGGATTTAATTAAATGTGCCGATTATATTATTGATATTGGTCCAGAAGGTGGAGAAAATGGCGGTAAACTAATTGCTTTTGGAACCCCTGAAGAAGTAGTAAAAAATAAAAAATCTATTACTGGTAAATTCTTAGCTAGTAAATTAAAATAAACAAAAAACTCCCATCTGTTCTGATGGGAGTTTTTTTATGCTATTTTTTACTGATCAAATGTGCTAACTTTTCGGTCAATCGTTTACGGCTATAATATTGCAAACCCATACCGTGAATTTTTAAATTATTTTGTTGGTATTTTTCGAAATACTCCAAAAGAATAGCTCTAATTTTTTCTTTTTCGCTATAAAGTGAATTTTGCCCAACATTTGTTTCTGTAATAATACTAAAAAAGTCTGCGCCTTCGGGGCCTATTCCTAAAATTGGACGCTCGGCGGCCATATATTCAAACAATTTACCAGGAATGATTCCCTTCGTATCTTCCGAATCAATTTCTACCAACAAAAGTACTTGCGAAGCTCTCATTTGAATAAGTGCTTCCTGATTGTCTACATATCCTCTATTGTCTGTACATTCTAACAGATTAAATTCTTTTAATGTTTCTAGAATATCATCGCTTACTTTTCCAATTAATTTCAATTCAAAAACTGCTCTAAACGCTTCATTTTCATTTCGCAGTTCTTTTATAGCTTTCCACAAAACCCTAGGATTTCTGTTAGATAAAAATGAACCAATATGTGCTAAAGTAAATTTTTTATCTAAAGTAATTTTGCCAACATTTGTAATATCATATCCGTTTGTAATTACAGCAATTGGTTTTTGCGTTTTGGCTTCAAATTCCTTTCGAGTTGTTTTACTCGTTACAATTATCTGGTCGGCAGTATTTAATACCTGATGTTCTAATTGTAAATGTTTATTCTGCGCTTTTGTAGTAAGTTTTAATTCTTTATGATAACCTATTGTTGTCCATGGATCTCTAAAATCAGCTATCCATTTTACATCTAATTTTTCTTTTAAACTCATTCCAATCAAATGTACGCTATGCGGCGGACCAGTTGTAATAACTGTTTTTATATCTGAATGTTGTTGTAAATATTTTTCTAGATAATTTACAGATGGTTTTACCCAACCAATTCTGGCATCTGGAATAAAAAAATTACCTCTAATCCAAAGCAATAATTTATCCCATTTTGTTTGATTTCGAACTTGCGGAATCATTCCAGAACTCATAGTTGCTGCTCTATTTCCAGATACTTTTTTTGCTAATTGATAAGGTTCTTTAATCTTTCCTTTAAGAATTGTAACAGTTGGATCAACTTCTTCTATTAACTTTTCATCTCTCAGGGGATAATTTGGTTCTTCTGGCACAAAAACAATAGGCTCTATACCAAACGAAGGTAAATATTTTACAAATTTTAACCAACGCTGTACTCCCGGACCACCTGCTGGTGGCCAGTAATAACATACAATTAAAACTTTTTTATTCTTTCTATCCATCAGTTAAAAAAGGCTTTAAGCGATTTGCTTTTTTCTTTTTCTATTCCACATAACTGCTCCTGCCGATAGCAAGATAATAAGTAATGAACTTGCCAGTGCAATTTTACTTCCTGTTGCAATTACTTTTGGCTCAAATGTAAATTCTATTTTATGCTTTCCTTTTGGCAATTCAATCGCTCTTAATACATAATCTACAGAAATAATAGATACTTCTTGCCCATCAACTTTAGCAATCCAGCCTTGTGGATAATATACTTCAGAGAAAACCGCTAATCCATCATTTGCATTATTTGATTCGTAAGTTAATGCATTTGCCTTATATGAGGTTAACTGAATTGTTGCTAAAGAATCAACAACATAAGTATCTTTTACCGTAGTAGCAAAATCGGTTGTATTTAAAACAGCCGTAGTTTTCGTATTAATATTACCCAATGCTTCCATTTCTGCATCTGCCGAAGATACTTTTTCTACCTTGCTTATAAACCAGGCATTTCCGTTGGCATTATCATTTAACATTGCCATTGGCATCCCTTCTTCATTTGGTTGAATAACGTATTTTACATTCATCATATTAAAAATCGTTAGTGGATTTTTATTTAACTGATAATCTGCCAATTGCTGAATTCTTCTTGGCTTTGCTGCGTGATATCCACCCAAAGAATTATGAAAAAATGATGCTTTTGCGCTATTTAAACCGCCTTGAGCATCAAATACTCTAAAATGCGTAGGATCGCTTAAAATATGCTTATCAGCAACAGTAATTTCAAAAGGTTGTTCCATTTGTCTTTTAGGCACAAAAGAATCTTTGTTTACATAACGTAAATCAACAAATACTAAATCTCCTACCAATAATATTCCTACTAAAATAACAGCGTATAGCTCTTTTAATTTGTTCTTAGCCATTAAAAATAAAACAGCCGCAGTTGCTAACATAACAAGAAAAGAACGTAATAAATCAGCATTATACATTTCTTTTCGTTCTTCAATCAATGCACGAACAAATCCTGGCCCAATTTCGCCATAGGCTGAGCTGTAATAATCGTCATTTGCACCAACAAAAGAAAGTGTTCCTTTAATAGCAAACAAGAAAATAATGATTCCGCCTGTAATCATTCCCGTTTTTTTCAATGCATCTTGTTTTTCTTTTTCTTCTATTTTAAAGAAATTATATAATCCTAAAATAGCTAAAGCTGGAACACACATTTCTAAAATTACCTGAATAGATGAAACAGCTCTAAACTTATTGTAAAGCGGAACGTAATTGATAAAGAAATCCGTTAATAACGGGAAGTTTTTTCCCCATGAAAGCATTAATGAAAATATGGCTCCAACAAAGAAGATATATTTTACTTTTCTTTTTTCGGTAAACATTGCCAAAACAAACAAGAAAAAAGCTACGGCTCCTATATATGCTGGCGCAGCTACAATTGGTTGATCTCCCCAATAAGTTGGCGCTTGCTCACTCATTTGTTTTGCCTGAGCAGGATCTGCTCCCAAACCTAAAAAGAATTTTTCTACCACATTATCTTTAGGTAATTTCTCATTATTCGCTCCACCAGTTAATTGAGGAGAAATAAGATTAAAACTTTCAAAAATACCATAACTATATTCTGTAATATAATCATAGCTCATTGCGTTGTTTGAGTTAGTAGGCATTCCATTCGGATCAACAGTTAACTCACTTTTACTTCTTGTACTAAACTTAGTATATTCGGCAGTTGCCATAATATTGGTAGCGTTTGCACCAACACTTAAAATAGCAGCTAACGCTAATATTGCATAAGCTGTAAACAACTGTTTAAATTCTTTTTCTTTAATGTATTGATATGTATAAGCAATTGTAACAATAAGCAACAACAACAGTAAATAATACGTCATTTGAAAGTGATTAGCACTTATTTCTAAGGCCGCAGCAACTACTGTTAGTATTCCACCTGCAACATATTTTTTTCGAAATACTAGCATTACACCTGCCAAAACCATTGGCATATATGCAATTGCATGTGCTTTTGCATTATGTCCAACACCTAAAATAATAATCAGATAAGTAGAAAAACCAAAGGCCAATGAACCAAAAAATGCTTTTAAAGGACGTATTCCTAAAGAGATAAGTAATACGTAAAAACCTAAGAAATAAATAAAAAGATAATCTGCAGGACGAGGTAAAAATCGAATAGCAGAATCTAAATCCTTTACAAAATTATAAGGATACTTAGCTCCTAACTGATACGTTGGCATACCACCAAAAGCACTATTGGTCCAATAAGGTTCTTCTTTAAATTCCTTTCTAAATTCAATTTGTTCTTGTGCCATTCCAGTATATTGCACAATATCAGACTGATAAATTACTTGACCTTTTAATACTGGAGAAAAATATAATAAAGAAACTATTATAAATCCTACTAAAACCAGCAAATGAGTGCTATACTTTTTTAACTCGTTCATTTTAAAAACTTCTTCGTTTTGTTGTTACATAAAATTGGAGAGCTAAAGTAAGTAATTTATACGTTAATTACTGCTATTTTTTAAAGAATACTATAAACGATCACAAATGCAAACAAATACATTTACCATTTTAAAAGCAGTGAAATTTGGTACTTAGCAACAACTTTATAAAAGCTATAAAAAATAAAAAGCTCCCAAATGAGAGCTTTTATTATTTTGTATCAATTTCTTCAAAATCAATATATTCGCCAACAACTTTTGTAGAACGAGGCACCTTATTTTTGCCTTCTGAAGTAGTTTGCTGAAAAGGTTGATCCTGATTATTTGTCTTATTTTGTTGTTGATAGAAATCTTGTGCTTGCTGCTGAAAATTGCGCTCCATTTTTTTTGCCATCCTTACTACAAAAAGCGGAAATAAATAACGCATAGCAAATTTAAAAGCATAATAACACAGAACGATTATTAATAATGTTCTTAAAAAACCTCCAAATGATGCTGTATCCATAGTTTACCTTTTTTTCAAAAATAACAATTTTTCAATCAAAATCCACATCTCAATTCTTAAAAAATTAATAAAAAAATCAGTTTATTATTTATCTACCCATGCATTATATCCTCCTGCTAATTCGTAAACATTTTTAAACCCTTCTTCTATTAATAGTTTATGTGCTTTTGCACTTCTCTTTCCTGACTGGCAAAAAATATAAATTGGTTGATTAGGATCTAATTGTTCAATTTCTTTTTTAAAATTATCATTCAAAAAATTAATGTTTATAGCTCCTTTAATTGTACCTTCTTTATATTCTTCTGGTGTGCGAACATCAATCAATTGTCCAGGTTTTTGCTTCATAACATTTACAAACTGCTCAACTGGTAATACGTTTTTATCTGCATCAACACCTTCTTGCGCAAAAACATTAAAAAACGAACAAATAACCAACACTACTGTTAAAAAAATATTTTTCATATTGAGTTTATTTTAATTAATTTTAGATCAATGACAAATATCAGTATTACAACTGTTATTTTCTGTTACATTTGATACAAATATACTATAAATGACTACTTCTTTAATAAATAAATATAACGTTCCTGGACCCCGATATACAAGTTATCCAACTGTTCCGTATTGGGATAATGAAACTTTTTCTAAAGAAAAATGGTTAGAAAACATCAAAGTTCAATTTGACAAAACAAACACCACAGAAGGAATTAGCCTTTATATTCACTTGCCTTATTGCGAAAGATTATGTACGTTTTGTGGCTGCCATAAGCGAATAACAATTCGTCATGAAGTAGAAATACCTTATATTGAAGCTGTTTTAAAAGAATGGGAGTTATATTGTAAAATATTAAAAGACAAACCTATTATTAAAGAAATTCATTTAGGCGGAGGAACACCAACCTTTTTTTCGCCTAAGCACTTAAAACATCTCATAGAAGGTATTTTAACAAAAGCTGAAAAAGCTCCGGAATATGAATTTAGTTTTGAAGGACATCCAAACAATACAACCCGAAATCATTTACAAACCTTGTACGATCTTGGTTTTAGAAGAGTAAGTTTTGGTGTGCAAGATTACAATCCGGAAATACAAAAAGCAATTCATCGCAATCAAAGCTTTCATGATGTTGCAAAAGTAACGCTTTGGGCAAAAGAAATTGGCTATACCTCTATTTCTCACGATATTATTTTTGGCTTGCCTTTTCAGGAAGAAAAACATATTATTGATACAATAGAAAAAACTAAATCACTATCGCCAGATCGTTTAGCATTTTATAGTTATGCACACGTGCCATGGATAAAAGGAAATGGACAACGCGGTTTTAACGATGAAGATGTGCCAAAAGACGAAGAAAAAAGAAAGCTTTACGAAATAGGTAAAAAACTATTAGAAGAAAAAGGCTATTTAGAAATAGGCATGGATCATTTTGCTCTAAAATCAGATTCATTATATAAAGCAATGAATTTGGGCGAATTACATCGAAATTTTATGGGTTATACTTCTTCTAAAACAGATGTTATGATTGGCTTGGGTGTTTCTTCTATTAGTGATTGTTGGACTGCCTTTGCGCAAAACGAAAAAGATATAGAAACCTATTATCAGCTACTAGATAACAATGAAATTCCTGTGGTGAAAGGACATATTTTAAACCAAGAAGATTTAAATATTAGACAGCATATTTTAAATTTAATTTGTAATTTCAGAACGGATTTAAAAAACACGGAATCAATTATTGATTTTTCTGCTATTCTTAATGAATTGAAAGAAATGGAAAAAGATGAACTGATTTCGATTAACAACAATCAAATTATAATTAATAAAAAAGGAAAAGCTTTTGTGCGCAATATTTGTATGGCGTTTGATTTGCGTTTGCAAAGAAATAAGCCTGAAAGAGCTCTATTTTCTATGACAATTTAATGTAGTATGAATAAAACAACAGTTGAAAAAGTAATTACCTATTTGGTGCTATTTTTATTAGTATTTGGAATTTTTAATTTTGATGTACAAAACCTTTGGTCATTAGATGCCAATTGGTTATCGTTTATTGGCTTTATTATTTTCTTTATTTACTTAATTTATTCCTTAAAAAGAGCAGCTAAAAAGCAAGATGAAAAAACTAAGCATCACAATAAATAAAATTTAATTTTACAAAAAATATAATCCTAACTGAAACAAATCAGTTGGGATTTTTATTTTTAATGATATTCTTTACTTAAAGCAAGTACCGACCAACTTTCTGTACCTTTTTGATACATTAACTCTACTTTATAACTTCTAATTTTTAAATAACTATTGGATATTGAATCATCAAAAACCCAAATTTTATTTATTTTTTCTACAGGTATATTTTTAATATCAGGTATGCCATGACCAAAAAAAATGGTAGCTTTTCCGTTTAATACCTTAATGTTGATTTGATCAAACTCATAACCAAAAGAATTATCATCCACTTCATACATCACAAAACCTTTGTAAGTTCCTTTAAATGACAAAGGCAATACAGACTCTTTATTTATTCCATAAAAAGACGTAATAATGTAAGTTAATCCCAATAAACCTACTACTCGTAAAATTTTCCGTATTCTTTGCATTATTTTTGTCTTTAAATATTGTAACACATATTTTACAAAAATTATGCAGAATACTTTCAGTTAACAAATATTTAATAAAAAATAAGATTTATTTATTATAATTATTTGGCAAGGAATATTTGATTTTTAAACTAATTATAAAATAGAAAAATCCTCAACTAATGTTGAGGATTTTTCTATAAAACTAAGACCTGGCTACTTGTCTAAATTTGATTTTTCTATGAAAAGACAACCTTGATGTATAAAAGCAACAAAGTTGGTTTTGCAGTCTGTCTTTCAATAACAGCGGCACAAATTAAATTAAATAAATACAAAAAACCTAATTTAATTAAATATTTACTATTTTTTAATTAAAAACGTTATATATTTTACAAAGCAATTATTCAATTTACCACAAATACTCTTAATATATATCTTATAAATAAAATAAAATAAGCGTTTTTTAACATTTATAGTGAATAAAAAAATATTATTTTTTTAACTTTTCAATCGTTTTTGATTTATTCCAATATTCGTCCATTTCATCCAAACTTAAGGCATGAATTTCTTTTTGCTCACTGATAATCATTTCTTCCATCATTTGAAATCGGTTTTGAAACTTATTATTCGTTTGTGATAGCGCATATTCTGGGTCTATACCTACAAAACGCGCATAATTAACCAAAGAAAACAAAATATCTCCAAACTCTTTCTCCATCAATTCTTTATTACCTGCTATTTCCTCGGCTTTAAATTCTTTAATTTCCTCTTCTACTTTGGCCCAAACCTCTTCTTTATTATTCCATTCAAACCCAACTCCTTTTGCCTTTTGTTGCATACGAAGTGCTTTTATTACAGCAGGTAAACTTTTAGGAACACCTGCCAGCACTGATTTTCTTCCTTCTTTTAACTTTAGCTTTTCCCAGTTTTGCAATACTTCTGTTTCATCTGCTACCTCAACATCTCCGTAAATATGTGGATGACGATAAATTAATTTATCACAAATTCGATCGGCAATTGTTTTTACATCAAACAAACCTTGTTCACTACCCAACTTGGCATAAAAAACAATATGCATTAGCAAATCACCTAATTCACCGTGCACTTCATCCATATCTGCAACTGCAATTCCGTCGGCAAGTTCGTAAACCTCCTCAATAGTTAAAGAACGAAGTGATTCAAAAGTTTGTTTTTTATCCCAAGGGCATTTTTCTCTCAAATCATTAATAATATCCAACAAGTGCCCAACTGCTTCTAATTTTTCTTCTTTTGTATGCATTGTTTTTTTATATAAGTTTAGTAAAAATAAAAAAAGCCCGTTTCAAAAAAACGAGCTTTTTTTTATTTATTTTTTAATTTAATTAGTTTGCTTCTTCTGCTGCAACTTCATTTGATGCAGAAAACGCCTCAGCAATTAAACCTCTTTTTTGAACAATGTTATACCAATTGATAACTTTTTTAATATCAGAGTTATAAACTCTTTCGCTATCATAGTTTGGCAATACTTCGGTAAAATAAGCTACTAATTCTGGATCAGAAACTTTGTGAGAAATAGCTTCTCCGTTGTTTTCTTTTTCAGCAATATTTTTAAATACGTCGAATAATTTAACCTCTCCGTCGTGTGTGTATATTGAAATCTCAGCTAATAAGCTCACGTTATTTTTTAATCCTACAGTACTTCTTTTTCCGTCAATTAACGACTCAGCAATAAACCCTGTACGCGTTTGAATAATTAACTCAAATAATCCTGGTTTTCCAGAAATAGCTAATACTTTTTCTAAACTCATCTTCTTTTAATTTACTTTATATTTTTTATAAATATCTTAATTTCTATTGAAACAACAACTTTTATCTACCTTTTTTAGCAACAAATCTCATTTTATAATCAGTAAATACTTTTCCCTCCATAATGTTGTTTAATCGCTTTGCAATTAATTTCTTTTTAAGAGTAGATAATTTATCTGTAAACAAGACTCCTTCAATATGATCGTATTCATGTTGAATAACACGAGCAGCCAATCCGTCAATAACATCAGTGTGTTTTTCGAAATTTTCATCGTAATACTCAATTGTAATACGCTCTCTTCTTACTACATTTTCATGCACATCTGGAATACTCAAACATCCTTCATTAAACGCCCATTCTTCTCCTTCTTCACTTAAAATTTTTGCGTTGATGAATGTTTTTTTATACGTTTTTAAAAATTCTGCTTCCTCTTCTGTGTTTCCTTCCATCTCAGCAAAAGGAGCACAATCAACAATAAACAAACGAATTGGTAAACTTACTTGAGGCGCTGCCAAACCTACCCCACTTGCAGAATACATCGTTTCGTACATGTTTTCGATTAATTCATTTAGGTTATGGTAGTCTTTCCCTATTTCGGTACATACTTTTCGCAATACGGGATCTCCATACCCTACTATTGATAATATCATAATTTTGTCTTGTACTTTTAGATTTCAAAATTAATCAAAATTAGAGTATTCTAGAACACTACAAAATTTTTTTAGCATTTAGTTGTCTATTTTTATAGGAGTAAACCAGTAATATCTATGCTATTATGCAATACTAACCTTTTATTTTACTTATTAATCAGTTAAAAACAAATTAATTAGCGAATTATTAAAGAACAAACAGGTTAAAATAATTTGATAAGAATAAAATTCAATACCAAAAGCTTTTAGTAGTTTTGCGACAAATATGTTGACCTGTGAATATCATTAAACAAATTGCTATCATTATTGGCTGTTTAAGCTTTGGTGAATTAGTTGTTTATTTTACCGCTTTGCCAATACCTTCAAGTATTATTGGACTTCTTTTGCTTTGGAGCCTATTGTATTTAAAAATAGTAAAGATTGACGATATGAAAGATGTAGCTCAGTTTTTACTAAAAAATATGGGAATTTTCTTTGTTCCGCCTTGTGTGGCAATGCTCAATTACTTTAGTATTATTCAGGCTTCGTTTGTATCACTAATGGTAATTACTTTAGTAAGTACTTTATTGGTACTGCTTGCTACAGGTTTTACTCATCAACTTTTAAGAAAGCGAAAAAAATGAGTTTTTTATCCCATCCTACCCTTTTGCTATTTCTTATTTTAGCGCTATACTCATTTGGCACAGCCCTTAGTCAACGGTATAGATGGATTATTTTCAATCCTATTATTTTATCTACCGCAATATTAATTCTATATCTTATAGTATTAGATATTCCTTATGAGCAATTTTCATTAGCTGGTCAGTATATTGATTTATTTCTAAAACCTTCTATTGTAGCATTAGCCTTGCCTTTGTATATGAATAGAGCAATAATTAAAAAACAATTAGTTCCTATAGCAATAAGTCAAATTATAGGTTGTTTGGTAGGTATTTTTTCTGTAATTATTTTAGCAAAACTTACAGGAGCTGATAAAGAAATACTATTATCATTAGTACCCAAATCAGTAAGTACCGCAATTGCTTTAGAAATATCTCAAACCATACACGGCACACCTTCTATAACTGCTATTTCGGTAATGATAACTGGTATTTTTGGCAGTATGATAGGATTTAAGTTTTTGCACCTATCAAAAATATACAATCCAATGTCACAAGGTATAGCCATTGGCACGTCTGCTCATGCTTTAGGCACACTAAAAGCATTAGAAATCAGCAATAAATATGGAGCATTTGCAAGCATTGGAATGATTGTCAACGGAATTTTAACTGCAATATTAGCCCCTATTTTACTTCGTTTTTTATAAAATCCGTAATTGAGTATTGTTTATGGTTTAAATTTTTATTAAATTACCTTATCATCAAGTAAAATCTATTCCTTTTTCTTACTTTTATGTAAAAATTGCAGTAAAGATTAATTTATCAAATTTAATCTTAAAAAGAAAAGAAATTCACATAAATTGAAAAGAAAAAAGCAATAATTAGTAATATTTCAATTTACAATTTAACAAAGCAACCCATATATGCTTCAAAAGGCAAGAAAATACACAGATAATAACCACTTAGCAGATTCGCTAAAAATTACTATTTCGGCAGTAATTCCATTTCTTATATTTATACCAACACAGCAGTTTCAGTGGGCTTTTGCTATGGCCGTGGGTGCGTTACTTACCGCTTTAGCAGACATTCCGAGTAATCTGAAAGACAAAATAGTAGGTATTTTAGTTGGTGCTATTCTAGTTCCGGCCTTAACCCTTATTTTATCTTTAGCTCATCCTTATTGGTTCTTCTATCCTATCTTTATCTTTGTTGTTTTTTCTTTAGGAATGATAGCCGTTTATGGGCATCGAGCAAATATGTTATCTTTTACAGGATTGCTAGCTGCTACCTTAGGATTGGCACATACCTATGAAGGAAAAGAGCTTTGGGTTAACTGCTTAATGCTATTACTGGGAGGTTTAATTTACCTTGTAGTTTCTTTATTGTTTTACTTTATTCGACCTAGACGATACGGTATTCTACAAACTTCTGAATGTATGGATCTAACGGCAGATTATTTAAAATACAGAGCCGACTTATGGTGTGAAAATGCAGATACAGATAAGATTGTTGGTGAGCAGCTAAAAATACAAATACGACTAAACGAAGTACACGAAAATTTAAGAGAATTTTTAGTGCTAAATAAAGCTAATACAGGAAACTCATCTAATAATAGACGTTTATTGGTTGCTTTTTCTACTTTAGTAGAGATTTTAGAAATTGCTGTTTCTACTTCTTTTGATCACAAAAAGTTGCGCAATTTACTACAAGAAGATCCTTCTATTATTAAAGACTATCAAACCCTAGCCTACGAGTTTTCTCATACCATAAAAGCCATAGGAGAATCGCTAAATATGGGGTTAAAATACAAACCCACGCACAATTTAAGTGCTAAAATGAAAGGGTTGCGCGCTAAACTAGATTTGTTTGCAAAAGAAAACGTATCTACCAATAAGCTAGAAGCTGTTTTATTATTTTCGAACGTATTGCACTATGCGCAAAATCAGATTGATAAAATACAAATACTAGAGCGAATATTAACAGAAAAAACCTTTAACAGCGACAATGTAGAAGAGCGTTTTAAAGAGTTAGAAAAGTTTCTTACACCCGTGCATTACCGTTGGGGTACATTGGTTGAGAACATCAACTTTAACTCAACTATTTTTAGGCATTCTGCTCGTTTAACCCTTACTATCCTGATTGGATTACTTATCAGTCAGATTTTTAATCTATTAAATGGATATTGGATTTTGCTTACCATTGTGGTGATTATGCGTCCTGGTTTTGGGCTTACAAAGCAACGCTCGTTTGAACGTGTTATTGGTACACTTATAGGCGGATTACTTGCCTTTGGTTTACTCTATCTAGTTCAGTTTAACACTCAAATAATAGCCTACCTAACCATACTAACTATGATTTTAGGTTACTGGTTTGCACATACTGATTATAAAATTGGGGTAACATTCATTACCATGTATGTAGTTTTAATTTACGCCATACTAACACCCAACTTTACCGATTTATTGATTTACAGAGTAATAGACACCGTTATTGGTGCTGCCCTATCTATGGCTGCCAATTATTTATTATGGCCTTCTTGGGAGTTCTTAAACATCAATACGCACATGTCAAAATCAATAGAAGCTAATCGCGTTTATGTTGATGAAATAAATGTGTTGTACAACAACAAAATAGACCCAACACTTTCTTATAAGCTAGCCCGTAAAAATGCTTTTATTGAGATAGGCAACCTTATGGCGTCTTTTCAACGTATGACGCAAGAACCAAAGTCGAAACAACTATTAAGAACAGAGATTTATGAGTTGGCTGTATTAAACCACACCTTTTTATCAACCGCTGCTTCTATAGGTGTTTATGTACAATCTCACCATACAACAAAAGCATCAGAAGCTTTTAATATTGTGATGAGTTACATCAACAAAAATCTTTTATTAACGAGCAATTTACTAAACGACACTCCATCTGAAGATGACATACTAACCGTTGAAGATGTAGAAAGCTTTCGCATTAGCATTGAGTATTTAGAAAACATAAGAGAATATGAGTTAAAAAAGTCCTATTCAGACGATGTAGAAATACAAAACCTGATGGAAGAGTCTACTATGGTTATTCAACAGCTATCTTGGTTGGCTCATTTATCTGAAAAAATACTGAAAATAAGTAAAATAATACGAGATAAAAGACACAATATGCAACAAACCAAGTTTGTTATAAACCCAACTTTATTATTCAAAAAATAAGAAAAAGGAAATTAAGTATGGTTGTGTTTGAATTCTCTTATCAAAAATTCAAAATAACATCTTTACAATAGTAAAACTAATTTTAATCATTAATAGTAGCAAAACTACTATTCTATTAAAATATTAATAACTTTCTTATCATATAGCATAATAAATCTTTTTTTTTGTACTTTGCATCAAACCTAAAATTCCTAAACAAAGATGAATCCAACAAGATTATTTGATTTTCCATACTTTCAGTTAGAGCATTTTCCGTTAGAAGATGCGCTAGTAACTAAAGTAAATGGACAATGGGAACGCACCTCAACCAGTACGTACTTACAAAAAGCGAATGCACTTTCTAGGGCTTTCTTGCGAATGGGAATCACTAAAGGCGAAAAAATTGCTGTTATTTGTAGCAACAATCAAACCCTTTGGAATATAGTAGATATTGGCGCCCTGCAAATAGGCGCTACCAATGTACCTATCTATCCTACAATTTCTCCAGAAGACTATCAATACATCCTTACTCATTCCGAATCAACTTATTGTTTTGTGTCTGATATAGAAGTGTACAACAAACTAATGCAAGTAAAAGCAAACATTCCTTTGCTAAAAGAGATCTATTCTTTTGACGATATAGAAGGCTGTACCAATATTAAAGCTCTTTTTAAGCTTGGCGCAGACGAATCGAATCAATCTGAAGTAGAAACTTGCAAAAACAATGTACAACCCGATGATTTGGCAACCTTAATCTACACCTCTGGCACCACAGGCAAGCCAAAAGGCGTAATGCTTTCGCACAACAATATTCTGTCAAATGTAATGGGAAGTTGCTCTAGAGTACCGTTTAAAATAGAAGAAAAATACAAAGCCCTTAGTTTCTTACCTATTTGCCATGTATTTGAGCGTATGCTTATTTATCTATATCAATTTAACGGTGTGGCTATTTACTATGCCGAATCTATTGATAAAATGGGCGATAACCTAAAAGAGATTAAGCCTAATGTAATGACAGTTGTTCCTCGATTATTAGAAAAGGTTTATGACAAGATATTTACCACTGGCTCTGCCCTTACTGGATTAAAAAAGCGCATCTTTTTTTGGGCATTAGAATTAGGGTTTAAATACGAGCCTTACAATCGCAGTGGTTTTTACAACTTTCAGCTAAATATAGCACGTAAACTTGTATTTAAAAAATGGCAAGAAGCACTTGGAGGCGAAATAAAGATTATAGTATCTGGTAGTGCTCCACTTCAATCTCGTCTATCTAGAGTATTTAATGCAGCAGGAATACCTGTAATGGAAGGTTACGGACTTACCGAAACATCTCCCGTAATTGCAGTAAACGACGCACGAAACCACGGATTAAAAATGGGTACGGTTGGAAAAGTATTGCCCAATGTAGAAATAAAGATAGCCGAAGATGGCGAAATACTATGCAAAGGACCTAATGTAATGCTAGGCTACTACAAAGACAAAGAGCGCACTAAAGCCGAGCTAATAGACGGTTATTTACACACTGGCGATATTGGTCATATAGACGAAGATGGTTTCTTGAAGATTACCGATAGAAAGAAAGAAATGTTTAAAACCTCTGGTGGTAAATACGTAGCACCTCAAATTATAGAAAACACATTAAAACAATCTCGATTTATAGAGCAAATAATGGTAATTGGAGAAGGCGAAAAAATGCCTGCTGCTTTTATTCAGCCTAACTTTGAATTTGTAAGAGAATGGGCAAAGCGAAAGCACATTAACATTGGTACAACAAATGAAGAATTGGTAAGCAACCAAGCTGTTATTGATCGTATTGGGAAAGAAATAGAACGGGTAAATACGAAGTTTGGCAAATGGGAACAAGTGAAAAAGTTTGAACTTACCCCTGATGTTTGGAGTATTGACAACAATCAGCTTACACCAACATTAAAGCTAAAGCGCCGTATTATTTTAGAAATGTATAAAGATTTATACAATAAAATTTACCGTTCATAATTAGCCAGCAGGAAAGGATGTTTATAATAAACATCCTTTTTTATTTCTTTTTCAGATTTACTTATTGTGCAAGCGTTACTGTTTCTCCTTCTTTTGCCTTACTTAAATCGCCCAATACTATTTTGTTGTACTTGTTTTTTCCAATCATAACAAAATAAGTATCACTGTTTTTCTTTACTACGTTTACAGGGGTTTGTACCATTTTGTTTTCCTCATTTACCATCCATACATAATTCATTCCCTCTTTTGCAACCACAGCTGCTTTTGGCACTTCTTTTACTTGTACAGATGGCACAGTAAACTCCACCCTTCTTATCTCATCTACTTTTTCCATTGCACCTAAATCAAGAAACACTTCAATTTTACCCTCTTCGTTAATCGATCGTTGGCTCAATGTAGCTATAACCGACGCAGGCAAATCAATTCGGGAATGATCCTCTAAAATAGCAATAGCTCGTATTTGTTTTAAAGCATCTCTAAGCATAACATACTGCTCGCTGCTAATAGACAATTGCATTAATTTAGATTGTGTATTTCTGGTATATACCAACAACTGATTGGCCTCTACCTTATCGCCTTGGATTACAAGTATTTCTTGTATTTTACCCGATTTTGGAGCAACAATTATTTGAGTACCATTTTTTGCCTCTGTTTTTACATAGCGCATGGCCAATTCCAAATCTGCTTTTGCCTGGTTGTATTCTTGTTTGTATTGCTTTAACTTCTCTTCGGCTCCTTCGTCATCTTGTGTAGTAAAACGCTGCAATTGCTCTTGCTTTTCTTTAAGCACCTGCTCTGCATATTTTAAAATATTTTCAGACTCAACGCTTATTACCCCATTATTCTCATTTAGTTTCAGCTCCACTAGCGGAGTGCCAGCCACTACCCAAGTATCTACCGTTGCTTTTACGCTTTGCACTTCGCCTGCATAAGTGCTTCTAACCGCAATTTGAGGGTAATTTACAATGCGTACATCAAATACTTGCTCTACGGTAATTACCTGCTCTTTTACAAGCTGTACGTGCCATTGGGTTGGTTTTTGTATTGTTTGTGCTTGCGCTTCAGGTGCAGATGTAGTTTTTCCGTTCTCACGTTGTCCGCGAATACCCACCCAAACCAAAAATACTACACAACCAGCAGTCATTATAATTTGCTGTAACCTTACTTTTGTTACTTTCATATTTTTTGTTCAATAGTACTACAAATATAAATCATTTCTGTATATGCTATTGCACAAGAAGTAGCTACATAATACAATTTTATGACACAATACTAAAAACAAAAAACGCATCTACAGATTATTTACTTCATTAAAATTACATCTAATAATTCTATAATATACACATTATACCCCCCCTACTTTTTAAATCTTATAAAAGCACTGGAGGGGGTGTTTTTATTTATTTTTGTTCATTTAATAGAATTAGATATTTTTCATATCCTTTTTCTTTCATTTTTTCTCTTGGAATAAACTCAAGAGAAGCACCATTTATACAATAGCGCAAACCTCCCTTTTCTTTAGGGCCATCGTTAAAAACGTGTCCTAAATGAGAGTCTCCTGTTGCACTTCTTACCTCTATACGTTTCATACCATAAGTATTATCTTTCTTTTCTGCAATCAACTTTTTATCAATTGGTTTAGAAAAACTAGGCCATCCAGCATCATATTTGTCAGTAGATATAAATAAAGGTTCTCCTGTAGTAATATCAACATAAATCCCATCTCTAAATTCATTCCATAACTCATTGCTAAATGCTCTTTCTGTAGTACTATTTTGTGTTACATCATATTGCAATGGAGTAAGATTTTTTTTAAGTGTTTCTTTATCCTTACGTTTGTATTCTATCTTTTTTTTAGGATTAGCATTTCGAGCTAGTTCAAATAAGTTTGGACCAATATGACAGTATCCTCCAGGATTTTTTTCTAAATAGGATTGATGATACGTTTCAGCATCATAAAAATTCTGCAAAGGTTCTATTTCTACTACAATTTTCTTTGTATACTGTTTTGCTAATTCAGCAATTTTATTTTGTATAATTACTTTGTCCTCTGTATCTATATAATATATTCCTGTTCTATATTGGGTTCCAATGTCATTGCCCTGACGATTTAAAGTAGTGGGGTCTATTGTTTTTAAGAACAAATCTATCAATAGTTCGAAATCTACTATATTAGGATCATAAGTTACTTTTACAGTTTCTGTAAAACCTGTATCCCCTTTAGAAACTTGCTTATAACTAGGTTTTATTCCATTTCCGTTAGCATAACCAACCTCTGTTGCAACAACCCCTCTTACTTGTTTAAAAAAGTGCTCTGTTCCCCAAAAACACCCACCTGCAAAATAGATATCCTTTGTGTCCATATTTTTAATTGCATGTATTTGATTATTACTATTTGATATTTCATTTTTATTACTCAATAAATTGCTATTTGCCAATACTATTCCGCTACAAATAATTACGACTATTATTACTAATTTTTTCATACTATTTGTTTTTTAGTTGATTCTAATAAAGTTATTCCAAAACCTAAATACATAATATCCTTTAGAATAAAGAAATCTGTTACAGGAAAACCATCTACCATTCGCCATGTACCTGGTGTAGTAAACAGATAACTAATTGTTACTAAAAATATAGTACACAATCCAATGCCCGCATATTTCTTTAAAAAGTTATATTTCAGTGTTAGTAGTAAAGTTACAGCCACAGCTAATTCAACACTACCTACAATGTTAGAAACAGCTTGTACACTTAAAACGTCATATAGCCAAAAAGATAAAGGATGATGCTTTATTAATGGCACTATTGCCTCTGCCTCAGTTGGAGTAAATTTAAAAGCACCTACCCACAATAAAATTAATACCGTACCCAAAAAAGAAACATAATATCCTAATGAGCACTTAGTATTTGATGATAAACTTGATTTCATTTTTTTTGATTTTAAATAAATTAAACAATTTGTCTTTACAATTTTGTCGCTATATGTATAAAATCCTGACAAAAATTACCTTAAATTTTAAAATTATGTTTCAAGTCATCTTTAAATCGCTGTATTTCAGCATCATTAAATTTAGTATAGGAAATATCTTTAATCGATTTTTTAAGAACAAAATCTAAGTAAGAAGCTTTTTTAAAATAGGTTTTACACCACTTGCATGATTTTAAATGTATTTTTAATCTAATTTTTTTTTTCCATGATAATTGCCCACCATACAATTCCTCTATATACAAAGTACTTTGAGCACATGGCATTATAAGCCAATGAATAATTTTACTTTTCATAATTAAAAAATCAATATGTTTTAAACCAATTAAATTCCAAACATTCTCTTAGTTGTAAACGACCCCTTTGAAGTATCTTCCATAAGTTAGTCGTAGTAATACCTGTTTGCTGACAAATAATATCTGCTTTTTTTTCTTCTAAATAATATAACTTAAAAGGAATCAACCACTTTGCTGGTAAATTATCTAAGCACTGAGTCAAAATAATTGTAAAATCAGTATCATCCACTAAATTTTCTTCCTTATCCTGCCATTCTCCAATTACATTATCTTCTTTCCAAATACCTGCTGTATCAAAAAAATGATCTAGTTTAATTTCTCCTACATGTTTGTATTTTTTTCGATAAAAATCTGCTACTTTATATTTTAATATTGTCATTAACCAAGTCTTAGGTTGACTTTCTCTTTTAAAAGATTCGTACGATTCAAAAGCTACTACAAAAACATCCTGCACAATATCTTTTGCATCTTCCCTATTAGCCAATAAATAAACAGCCCTATTCAATAAAAGCAAGCTATAAGTATCAATCCACAACTGTAAATCTTTATTTTTATCATTCATAAAGCCCTCAAAAAATTATCTATATTAAAAAATATTAGTTAATAAACTAATTGATAGCATTTCATAGCACATATCAATTACACTATAATTAACAACACACTTCCAACTAATATTTAAAATGAAAACGAATATACAAATTACAAAAAATACTATAATAATTAATTATTTTAAAAAATAATATTAATATAAAAACAATAAAGTTAATTGATATATAATAAAACAATTATTTCATTCATTGAATTAAAATAGCAACAAAAAAAAAGCTCATAACCAATAGGCATGAGCTTTTATTCTATCTTATGTGTTTTTAGCTGTTATAACAATGCCGAAGCCTTGCTGTCTAACACAAACTCTACATGCGGCAAATCTTGCAAAAAGGTAGCAGGTACATTTGTAGATATTTCTCCCATTATGGCTTGTTGCACAATAGGCGCTTTTCTTTCAGACAATGCCATCAAGTAAATTTCTTTGGCTTGCACTATGGTTTGTACGCCCATTGTAAGGGCTTGAGTAGGCACGTTTTCCAATCCGTTAAAATCAGCAATACCATCTTCTCTAGTAATCGCATTTAGGGTTACTAAACGCGTAGTAGAATCTAGCGTAGAGCCTGGTTCGTTAAAACCAATATGGCCAGTACGGCCAATGCCCAACAATTGCAAATCTAATCCTCCAAAGGCTTCTATTTTAGCTTCATAACGCTCACAATGTGTATCAATAGCATTAAAATCTACAGTGCCATCCGGAATGTGTATTTGATGTGCAGGAATATCGATATGATTAAACAGTTGCTCGTTCATAAAACGCACATAACTATTTATATCATCCGGTTGCATTGGATAGTATTCATCTAGGTTAAAAGTAACCACATTGGCAAAGCTCAATCCTTCTTCTTTGTGCATGCGCACCAACTCTTTATACACTCCTTTTGGTGTAGAACCCGTTGCTAACCCTAAAATAGCGTGTTTACCTTCTGCTTGGCGTGTTTTAATTAGCTCACTAATTTTACCTGCCACATAGCACGATGCCAAATCTGCATCTTCAAATACCTTAACCCCCTTTCTTACAGATATATCCGTGTCTGGTTCGTTTGTTGTTTTTTTCATTTGTTTTCGTCGTTAGTAGTTGCAACAGTATTGTTTTATTTTAAGGCGGTTATTCCCCAAAGTTGGCTATACAAAAAACAGATACTCTTGCAATGGTGCTGTATAATATTTTTATTATGTTATATTAAGGGTATCAAATATAACTATTAATGTGTTATATTAGGTTTAATTTTTTTACTAAATGCTTGTTTTTTTGAGTAAACATTTGTTTTTATTCGCTTTTTTACACTAAATGCACTTTTAAATTTATTTATTGCCACTTATTGGCGTTTTCTACCCGACTGTAATTGTATAAAAAAGCAACAAAATAGACAAGCTATTCCATTGCTTCGGTTATTTGTTTTAGTTATTTTGTTTGTTTGCTTTTTGCTCCCACTGCCAAGCGCTTTTTAAGGCTTCTTCTAAGGTATATATTGCCCTCCACCCCAATACTTCGTTTGCTTTTTTTGTACAAGCATAAGCTTCAGTAATATCTCCTTCTCTCCTATTTACTATTTTATAAGGCAGTTTTAATGTACTAACTCGCTCAAAAGTGTCAATAATTTCTCTAACAGAAGTTCCTTTACCTGTTCCTACATTAAATATTTCTACATTATCCTTATTTTTACCTTCAATTAAACGATTTAACGCAGCAACATGTGCATTTGCCAAATCTACCACATGAATATAGTCGCGCACACAGGTTCCATCTGGAGTGTCATAATCATCACCAAACACAGATAACTCCTTTCTCAAACCAATTGCTGTTTGAGTTATAAAAGGTATTAAATTTTGAGGAACTCCAAGTGGCAACTCTCCAATGTTGACTGATTCATGTGCTCCTATGGGGTTAAAATAACGTAACAAAATAGTTTTTATATTACTTACTTTAGCAACATCTGCTAAAATTTCCTCTCCAATTTGCTTAGTATTTCCATAAGGAGAAAAAGCTGTTTGAATAGGTGCTTCTTCACTAATTGGCATTGTTTCTGCTTGTCCGTAAACTGTGCAAGATGAGCTAAAAATAAAGAAACTATTATCTTGACTTTGTAAATTTTCTAGTAAATACAATAAAGGAAGAAGATTATTTTCATAATAGAGAATAGGTTTTTCTACACTTTCGCCTACTGCTTTAGATGCTGCAAAATGAATTACTCCCTTTATATCATTATTTTTTGAAAAAAAATCCTTTACTCCCCCTTTGTCTTTTAAATCTAACTGAACAAATGCGGGGCGTATGTTGGTTATTTTTTCTATTCCGTCTAGTACTGTTAGGGATGCGTTGGATAAGTCATCGATGATAATTACTTCAAAGCCTTGTTCTTGTAAAGCAACTACGGTGTGTGATCCGATGTATCCTAATCCTCCTGTTACTAGTATTTTCATTTTTTATGGGATTTAGTAAAACGCTGAAACCAGTATTTCTTTGCTTCTTTTCGTTTAATTATTATCAACAAATATACTTGTTTTTAGCTTGATATAGCAAGACAATATGTGTCATTTATTGGATATTTATTCCAAAATATTGGTAAAACTCTTGAAAAGTTACGGCGTGGTGTTTTTCTTTTTTGTAGTATACTTTTATTTTTTGCAAAATTGCATAACAGGCTTTTTGCTTTTTACCGGTATATATCTGAATATCTTTTACGGTAATAAAAATTCTTTCTTTTGGATGCATAGCTATTCATTTTGATTTGTATTTCTTTTTAGAAAATTGAAAATGTGGATCATTTTTACGATTTTTCTTTCGTATTACCGTCAAAATCAGGTTGCATTCTTGTAGTTGGGTCGTTGTTAGGTCATTGTTGGGTCGTAACTTGGTCGTAACCTTGTCGTAACCTTGTCGTAACTTGGTCGTAACTTGGTCGTGACAGTTACGACGAATTTTTCAATTTGTCGTAATGATTTTTGCGTTTGTCGTAATTTTTTTTGTGCTTGTCGTAATTTTTTGGGACTCTAGTCGTAATTTGGGTGTTTTTTTGTGCTTAGATTAGTGTGTTTTTTTGAGTTTTTATTTTAAGTGCTTTAAATTTTAACTAAAATTATGAAATTTTTGTTAATAAAAAAATTATTCTTTTCATTTTTAACTTGATTTAAAGTCTGCGAGAGCAGAGTATGTGGGGAAACAAAATATTATTATCTTTTTACTTCATCATTTTTATTTTCAATTATGGAGTCAGTGAATCTTCGATTTGAAGCACCAAAAAGAAACCAAAAGTGCCTCGACTAA